>JAYUFT010000250.1:0-10667 GCA_043738605.1 Candidatus Dormiibacterota bacterium
GACCTGCGGCTCCCAACCAAGGTCTTGCTTGGCCTTGGTGATATCGCTCACGTAGTACGTCTGGTCGCCTTCGCGCCAGTCCGCAAACGTGAACTCGGGCGTCTCGTGGGTTAGCTCGCCGATCCGTTCGATCACCTCGAGCAGATTTCGCTGATTCTCCGGACCACCGCCAACGTTGTAGATCTCTCCGCGCGTCTTGTCGATCTGCTCGATCACCGTCGAGTACAGATCGCAGAGGTCTCGGGCGTCCAGCAAGTCCCTCACCTGAGTGCCGTCGCCATAGATGGTCGTCGGCCGCTTGTTGAGGATCGAGTGGACGAAGTGGGCCACCCACCCCTGGTCCTCGGTGCCGTACTGGTGCGCTCCGTAGATGCAGCTCTGGCGCAGCACGACCGTGTTCATGTGGTAGCAGCGGGCGTAGTCCCTCACGTACTGGTCGGCCGAACCCTTGCTGCAGCCGTATGGGCTGTGAAAGTCGATCGGCTGGCTCTCTTTACAGGCGACGTTGTTCTTGTCCAGCTTTCCATACACCTTGTTCGTCGATGCGAAAACAAAAGGCACTTCCGGGTTGTGCTTCCGCGTCGCCTCGAGCATGTTCAGGGTGCCGCCGGCGTTGACGTCGAAGTCCGTAACCGGGTCGACGAGCGAGGTCGTCACTGCCACCTGACCCGCCAGATGGAGGATCGCGTCCTGGTTCTTGACGTGCTCGCTTAAAGCGTTCGCGTTCCTCACGTCCTCTTTAATGAAGGTCGTTTCGGCAGGGTGCTCGTTGATGAGCCACTTCAGGTTTCGCTCGGTCCCAGGACGGCTGAGGTTGTCCAGCAAGGTGACGTGCCAGCCGTCCTCGATCATTCGCACTGCTGCGTTGACGCCGAGGAATCCCGCGCCGCCTGTGATCAGGATCCGCCGCGCCGGCCCGCGGGCTGCTGCGCGCGCAGCCTTTGGCTTGGATCGCGGGGTGAGTCCGGCGTCGGCGCGAAGTGTGGCGGGCGTCATGGAGGGTCCCTACCTTAAGACAATCGGCCATCCCTACCATAGGCAGGTGACGCCACCCACCCGAACCCTGTCCGAGCCGGATACCAAGTCACTACGCTCGAACTGGGAGAGCGAGACGCGAATGGCAGGCGTCTACGAAGCGCTTGCTGGAGTCGCATCGGATCCCGGCCTCAAGCGACGATTGAAGGCGCTGGCCACCACTGAGAAGCGACATGCCGACGCCTGGGCCGAGCTGCTCACCCGTGCGGGCGTAAAGCTTCCTGAGCGCCAACCTCGGCTGACCGCACAGGCGCTCGCCGCTCTCGCGCGTGTGGCGGGAATCGGGCCGGCGCTCGCGCTGGCGGGCGCGGCGGAAGGCCAGGTGTTGCGCTCATACCTCGGCCAGGTCGCGACAGTCTCGGACCCGGGTGCGCAGGGGGTGCTTCGGACAGTCCTGCCCGAGGAGCTCGATCATCAGTCGCCCGAAGAGATCGTTGAAGAAGGCGACTCCTCGTCGGTGGCAGCAGGTGCCTCACCAGACGACGGTTCCCGGGGCGACTTCGTCGACGAGGAGTGGCACGGCAGCGGCATCGAGAGCATCCGAAACGTGATTTACGGCGTGAACGACGGGCTCACCGCGACCCTCGGTGTTCTCGCCGGCGTCGGCGGCGCCACCGTCAACCCGCGGGTGGTTCTGATCGGTGGCCTGTCGGCGATGGTCGCCTCTGGGATATCGATGGCGGGTGGTGCTTACCTCGCGAGCAAGTCGCAACGCGAGGTATACGAGGGCCAGCTGGCGCGCGAAGCTGCCGAGATCGAGGCGATGCCCGACCTCGAGCGGGCGGAGCTGGTAAAGATCTACAGGTCCAAAGGCCTGACTCCGGACGAGGCCAAGATCATCGTTGCCCGCGTCACAGCCGACAAGAAGGTATGGCTCGAGACGCAGGCCCGCGAGGAGCTTGGGCTCGACGTTGCCCAGTTCGAGAATCCCGTCCGCGAAGGTGTGGTGGCCGGTGTCTCGACACTGGTTGGCGGAGTGATACCGGTGATCGGTTACCTCGGCGGGCGGGCCCTCGTGGGCGAAACCCTTTCCGGATTCGGGGCGCTCACGATCACCTTCGTCGTATGCGCGGTGTTCTTGTTCCTGATCGGTTCTGCCCGGTCGTTCTTCACCGGCAAAGCCGGGGTGCGCTCAGGCCTGGAGATGCTGGCTGTTGGCACTGCAGTGGCCGCGATCACTTACGGGGTGGGCGTTCTCTTCCGAGCGTAGCCTCAGCCCGTGGCGATACCGCGCAGGTAGGCGATGCTCACCACCCACGCAGCCCCCGCCAGGATCACGGCTTCGCGACGGCGCGATCCGCCCTGCGCGTAGAGGTAAGCGCCGGGCAGGAAGATCACCGCGAATATGCCGTAGACGACGTGCAGCAGCACGGCCGGCCGCGCGCCCAATAAGAATGTCGTGAGCCCGAGCACTCCCTGCAGCGCTGTGAGGCCGGCCATGATCAAGTAGCTCGCTCTGAATCCGCCTCCCAGCTCCTGGTTCCGGAAGTACCGGTAGGTGCCCCAGATCGCAAGCGCGACCGCGTACGCAAGAAGGACGCGAGCGCCAAAGCCGTGGACCGAGCCGAGCGTTCCGGTCACGACGCTGCGGCCACACCGTGGACGCTCATGCGGAAGCCTGCGGGACCTGCTCCCGGAAATAATCGACGGTCAGGCTCAAGCCCTCCTCGAGGTTGACGCGAGGTTCCCAGCCAAGGCCGCGGCGTGCCCGGGTGTTGTCAAGGGCGATCCGGTATACGTCGCCTTTGCGACGAGGCCCCAGGTTCGGCGCCAGCTTGTAATCGGTGAGGATCGCCAGTTTGCGGAACAGGTCGCTGACCGACACCGCCACTCCGGTGCTGATGTGAAAAATCTCGCCGTCGCCACGCTCGAGAGCGGCCAGGTTGGCGGTGGCGGCGTCGCCGACGTGGAGCATGTCGCGCGACTGCTCGCCGTCGCCATCGATGGTGACCGGTTTTCCCGCCAGCATCCGGCTGGCGAAGATCGCCACCACCCTGCCCTCTTCCGCATAAAAGTCCTGGCGGGGGCCGTAAATGTTGGCGTAGCGCAGCACGGTGAACTCGAGGCCGAAGGTGCGCTTGAAGGTGCCGAGGTACTGCTCGAAGCTGAACTTGCTGGTGCCGTATGGGGAGAGTGGCCGCACCGGATGGTCCTCGTCCGCAGGCACCACGTCCGGTTCGCCGTAGAGCGCCCCGCCGGTGGAGATGAAGATCACCTTCTTGACCTTGTAGTCGACGCTTGCCTTCAGAAGGTTCAGGCCGCCGACGATGTTGACCTGAGCGTCGAACCCGGGGTCGGCGACTGACTTCGGTACCTCTGATTGGGCGGCATGATGGTTCACGATCTCGGGTCGAAATGAAGCGACAGCCTTTTCGACGCCCGCCTGATCACGAAGGTCGACCCGATGCACTTCCGCCGCGGGGTTGACATTGGCTTCGTTGCCGGTGCTGAAGTTGTCGAGGATGCCCACCTCATGGCCCGCCGCGAGGTATGCGTCGACGACGTGGGAACCGATGAAACCGGCACCGCCCGTCACCAGAATCCGCACTGCTCTTGACTCTAACGGGTTTACTTGATGGCGGTGCCTGAGTCGTCCCGGCTTGCGATTGAAGTGGTGAAAGCGGTGCGGGCGCCGGTCGCGCCCTCCTTCGTGCGGTTGGTGCTCGCGCGCACAGCCTCGCTTCCGGAGGTCGCCGCCCGGCTGCCTGAGGGCTCGTCCACCGTCGCCGTCAGGATCACTGGGGACCGCGAGCTGCGCCGGCTCAACAAGACTTACGCGGGCCATGACGCCATCACGGACGTGCTTTCATTCGAAGGGTCAGGTGAGCACCTCGGCGACCTCGCCATCTCGTGGGAGACGGTGGTCCGCCAGGCCGCCGAGTTCGGGCACGAGCCATTGACCGAGTTCGCCCTGCTTTCCGTCCACGGATTTCTGCATCTGCTGGGCTGGGACCACATGGCCGCCTCTGAGCGCAAAGAGATGGTGCGCCTCACGGTGGCCGCGCTCGAGCTTTCGCATTTGCGATTGCCGGCCGGCCGCCTTTGATCTCCGCGTAGACTCAAGGCCCTCCCCCCGAAAAGGTGGAGACAGGTCTGCGGCGCTCGCCGCGGGCCGATTTGCGTCTATTCGGGTTTGGAATGAATCAGAAAGTGCTTCGAGAAGAGCTGTTGATTGTGGGCCTTGGCAATCCGGAGTCGGACTATGCCGACACGCGTCACAACCTCGGCTTCGCTTGCGTTCGGGAGCTCGGCAAACGGCTCGGCTTACGTGTCGACCGCAAACGTTGGCAATCGCTGGTGGGGCACGCCGAAGAAAAAGGCATCTGGCTGGTGCTGCCTCAGACCTATATGAACCTTTCGGGTCAACCGGTGGCGAAGGCGGTGCGCGACCTCAACCTGACCCCTGACCGAGTTTGGGTGGTGCACGACGAGCTCGACCTGCCCCTATGCCGCCTGCGTATCCGGCGGGGAGGCTCCGGCGCCGGACACAACGGCGTGCTTTCGGTGATCGGCTCGCTGGGCACCGATGACTTTGTACGTTTTCGAGTCGGAATCGGAAAGCCGCCTCGCAAGGGTTCTCCCGCCGGTCGCAGCCATGTGCTGGGCCGTTTCACAAAAGCGGAGGCGGCTCGTATGCCGAACGTCGTCGATGGGGTCGCCAGCGCGCTGGAGCTGGCGATCGAAGCCGGCCTTGAGCGTGCCATGGAGCAGTACAACCGCCCGGGCGCTCTCGGGTGCGAGGAATTGAAATGACCGCCCTGTGGGAGGCAACCGTCAAGGCCGCGCCTGGTCTGGAGCGCTGGCTCGACGGCGCGTCGTCTGAGTTTCGCGTCGGGAGGCTGCCACGAGCGGCGTGGCCGATCGTCGCCGGTTCAATCGCTCGCGCATGCCAGGCACGCGGTCGCTCCCTGCTGGTGTTGGTGTCATCACCAGACCGTTTTGCCGATGAGCTCCGACCCTGGCTCGCCGGCCGGCCGGAGACGCATGTGTTTGCCGAGGTCGCAATTTCGTTTCTGGACCGGCCGCCTGCGAGTGACCCCGCCGTGAACAAGCGCCTTGACGCGCTGTCCGCGATGGCCGAATCTGCAAGGGAGCCAAAAGTCGTTGTTTCATCCAGGCGGGCGGGCGTACGCATGACGATCTCGCCATCCGAGCTTGCTGAAGGCACGCTGCTGCTGACCCCCGGCCAGGGCCCTGACCCAGTCGCGGTGGCGGCTCGTCTGGTCGAGCTGGGCTACGCGAGAGAGGCGCTGGTCGAGAACCAGGGACAGTTCGCGGTTCGCGGCGGGATCCTTGACGTGTACCCGGCGGCTGCCGACAGCCCGGTCCGAGCCGAATGGTCAGGGGAGATGATCGAGACCCTCCGGCTGTTCGATCCTGAGAACCAGCGCTCGGTGATGGCGGTCCCAAGCGTTTCGATTCGCGCCGGCCGCGAGCTGCTGCTGGGCGCCCGGCGCGGATCCGCTGCCGTGACTCGAATACTCGCCGACATCTCACTCGCAAAACTGCGCGACGATGTTCGCGGCGACTGGGAGGATGAGCTCGTACGTCTCGGGTTGGGCGCCACGTTCCCAGGAGTCGAGTTCTACGCGGCGTACGTCGATCCATCGCGCGCATCACTGTTCGACCACCTCCCAGCTGACGTGGTGGTGCTCGACTTCGAGGCCGACAGGCAGCGTGCAGATGCGCGGTCGCTCATCGACGAGACAGAGATGCTCGCGGCGGCCGAGGCCGGCGGAGGTGAGCTGCCGCGGGGATTCACGTTACCGATGGTCCCGCTCGATAGGCTCGAACCACGGACGAGCTGGCATCACCTGCGGGTGACCGCCGGCGAGGCGGACGGCGCGATCGACCTCGGCTGGGTGCCGGCCGAGCCCTTCGTCGGCCGGCCGCGAGCGCTCGCTGATGCCGTCGCCCTTGCCGACTCTTCCACTGTGGTGATGGCCACCGAGCAGGCCGAACGCCTGGCCGCGCTTCTCGACGAAAGCAAGGTGAAGGCTCGGCTCAATGACGCGGACCTCGACCTGGATCTGGAGCTCAAGCCCGCGTTTCTGAGGGCGGACGCCGACATCACAGCCGGATGCTCACAGCCGGAGATCAAGCTCTACCTGGCCACCGATGCCGAGCTCTTCGGCCGGCTTCGTCGGCCGGGCGGGCGCGGCAACCGCCGGGCGGCGACGCGCGCCCAGGACCTGACGCGCGAGTTCACCCTGGACTTCGCGCCCGAGGAGCTGGTGGTCCACGTCGACCACGGAATTGCTCGTTTCAAGGGGATGCGCCTCATCGAAACTGACGGCGCCCATCGCGAATATCTCGAGCTCGAATACGCGGAGGGCGACCGCCTTTTTGTGCCGGTCGAGAACCTGGATCGCGTCCAGAAGTACCTGGGCGGCGAGGGCCAACCCACCCTCCATCGGCTTGGGAGCGGCGACTGGACGCGCGCGAGGGGACGCGCCAAGAAAGTCGTCCAGGATGTGGCTGACGACCTGCTCCGGATCTATTCACTCCGAGAGGCCAGGCCGGGAATCGCGTTCGCTCCCGATACGGCCTGGCAGCAGGAGCTCGAGGCCTCCTTTCCTTATGAAGAGACACCCGACCAGGTGGCTGCCATGGCGGAGATCAAAGCCGACATGGAGTCCGACAAGCCAATGGACCGGCTGTTGTGCGGCGACGTTGGCTTCGGGAAGACCGAGCTTGCATTGCGGGCGGCGTTCAAGGCAGCGATGAGCGGCAAGCAGGTGGCTGTCCTGGCACCGACGACCGTCTTGGCGCAGCAGCACTTCCACGTTTTTCGGGAGAGGCTCAGCAAGTTTCCTGTCTCAGTCGAGATGCTGTCGCGCTTTGTCGACGACGAGACGCAAGCGCAAACCATCGAAGGTTTGAAAGCGGGCCAGGTCGACATCGTCGTCGGCACCCATCGGCTTCTGCAGCGCGACGTGCGCTTCAAGCGTCTCGGTTTGCTGATCGTCGACGAAGAGCATCGGTTTGGTGTGATGCAGAAAGAGCGGTTGAAAAAGCTGCGCACGCAGCTTGACGTGCTATCCCTGTCCGCCACCCCGATCCCTCGAACGCTCCACATGGCTGTCGGCGGCATTCGCGACATGAGCGTGATCCAGACACCCCCGGAGGAGCGTCAGCCGATCAAGACGTACGTCACGCCGGACGACGATGCCCTCATCAGAGAGGCCATCAGTCGCGAGCTTCAACGAGGTGGCCAGGTGTACTTCGTTCACAACCGCGTTCGCACGATCGAGAAGGCCGCCGATCGTGTTCGCGAGCTGGTGCCGAACGCGCGGGTTACCGTCGGGCACGGACAGATGCAGGAGGATCAGCTGGCCGAGGTGATGGTCGCCTTCGAATCGGCCAAGTTCGACGTTCTGGTCTGCACCACGATCATCGAATCAGGCCTCGACATTCCGAACGTCAACACGATCATCATCGAGCGCTCGGACAGGTTCGGGCTCGCTCAGCTCTATCAGCTGCGTGGACGTGTCGGCCGCTCGGGCAGGCGGGCTTACGCATATTTCCTTTACGACCCCCGGCGTTCGCTGACCGAGCGGGCGGACAAGCGATTAGACGTCATGTCCGGGCTGCATGAGCTTGGGCAAGGGTTCAAGATCGCGCTCCGCGACCTCGAGATCCGAGGCGCCGGCAACCTGCTTGGAACCGAGCAGCATGGAGCGATCGCGGCTGTCGGATTCGAGATGTACCTCCAGATGCTGCAGAGCGCGGTGACGAAGATGCGGTCCGGGTCAGAGGAGACCGCTGTCGGCGATGTGCTGTCAACAACGGAGATGAACCTCGACCTGCCGCTCGACCACTTCATCCCTCGCTCATACATTCGAGACGAGAAGCTTCGCCTGGGCGCTTATCGCCAGCTCGCGGGCACCGAGGACGAAGAAGAGCTCGAAGCGGTGCTGCGCTCCCTGGAAGATCGTTACGGCCCCGGGCCGGCGCAGCTCAACAACCTGGCTTATTCGCTGCGGATCAAATTGAAAGGGCAGCGACTGGGACTCAGAGGAGTGGTCGCGGAAGGCCACGACATCGTCATTCGAGTTGACCCTCAACGGTACCTGGACATCGACGAGCTGACGCGTCGGATGGCGGGCCGCATCGCGGTTGCGCCCAACCGCCTCAAGCTGCGCCGCCAGGGCGAAGGTTGGCAGCGTGACCTGGTCGGCCTGCTGGACGAGATGGCCCAGCTCTCTGAGGTCGGGCAGCCTGCGGCCGCGCTGCCAGGGGGCTGACGCTACATGCCAGAATCACGACGGATGCCAGACCCAGAGGAGCGCGAGTTTTCACCCGGCGTCAACGCCATTTTTGAGGTCGTCGCACGGCTTCGAGCGCCGGACGGTTGTCCGTGGGATCGGGAGCAAACCCACGAATCGCTGCGGCCCTATCTGCTCGAGGAGACCTACGAGCTGCTCGAGGCCATCGACTCCGGCGACGACGCCAAGATAATGGAGGAGCTCGGCGACCTTCTCCTCCAGGTGGCGATGCATGCCGAGATCGCCGCCAGCGAATCCCGCTTCGATGTCGCCCAGGTTTCGGAGGCGGTCGCCGCCAAGATGGTGGCCCGACATCCCCACGTCTTCGGGTCGACCAAGGTGGCCAACGCCGACGACGTGCTCCGTAACTGGGAGCACCAGAAGGCGCACGAGGCTCGCAAGGCGGGGCGCGAGGAAGAGTCTGTGGTCGACCGCGTGCCGGTCACGCTGCCCGCCTTGGCATGGACTCTCGGCTTACAGAAACGCGCAGCGCGAGTTGGTTTCGATTTCGCTTCTCCCGTCGACACCGCCGAAGCGGTAGCCGAAGAGGCGCGCAAGTTGTCGGGCGCGGCCGATGCACACCAGGCCTTCGAGGAGATGGGCGACCTGCTGTTTGCGGTCGTTTCGCTGGCCCGCCGGCTGAAGGTCAACCCCGAAGATGCTCTGCGGGTCGCGGGCCAGCGATTCCGCAAGCGCTTCGCGCTGACAGAGGCGGGCCTTCGCAAGGACGGAGTGACGTTCAGCGAGCTCGACCGTGACGAGCAGCCTCGCCGCTGGAATGAAACCAGCTAGGAGGCCGATTTTGAAGGGGGGACGTCCCCCCTTAAGGCGGCGGGCCTGGCGGAGCCAGCTCCCGGCGCACCCCCCTGAAATCGGGGGGCGTTTGTTATAGTCGGCACTCGTCTACGCGGATTTCCACTAACGACGCAGCATGAGACACAGCAAAGCAATAGTTGCCGCGGGCAGCGTCCGCAACAGCGGGCAAGCAGTACGTCGCACCATCATCGTTGTGGTGGTTGCAGTCGTTGCCATGTGGACTGCCTATGCCTTCGCTCAAGAGGCATACGTCGGCCACAAGCTGAGCCAACAGGTGGCCGATCTTCACCGCCAGAACGCGCTTCTTGCGGCGCAGAACAAGGGTTACCACAAAGACGTCCAATCCATGACGTCGGGAGCGGCCAACGAGGAGGAAGCCCGCCAGAGCGGCTATGCCCGCCCGGGTGAGAAGGTGTACCTGATCACGGACGCTCCCTCGCCTTCACCCGTGGCGCCGGCTGTCACCCCGGCGCCCTGACCAGCCCGTTCCGGGGAGCTCACAGGGCTGGCGGTATAATCCACGACGCGGAGTGGAGCAGCGGCAGCTCGTCGGGCTCATAACCCGAAGGTCGTCGGTTCGAATCCGACCTCCGCAACTTACTTTCCGAATACAAAAGGGCGCTAGTGCGGCGCCCTAGGTCGCTGACTTCGGCTCGATCGTGCTCTATCGCGATGAGGGCCGCGTGCACGCCCGCGCGCCATCGGGTGCCGCGCAAATGAGCTTGTTTGTAGGGCGTTAAGCCATCGGTTCTTGCGCTCCAGCTCGGAATGTGCTTCTATGGGCGGGCGACCTCCCTGGGGGAAGGGTCGTCTTTTGGCCAATTTCTCGCCTGGCTTGTAGCTCGGCATAGTGATCAATCGATTATCCGAGGGCGAAAGCCGTAACGGAGGGTGCCAGTGAACGTAAGACGAGCGGTAAGTCAAGCTCTTGTCCCGGGTCTGATGGTGGCGGCGGTACTAGGCGCGTCGCTGCTGGTCCGGCCCTTGTCTCTCGGGTCTTCGCTAAACACCGTAAGCGTCTGCGGCGGCTATGCCGGAGCGCCGGTTGTAACCGGTGTCGCACCCACCAGCGGTACGGCGAGCGGCGGCACCAGCGTGACCATTACGGGGTGCGGATTCACTGGCGTCACGGGCGTCCAATTCGGTGGCGCGGCGGCGGCCGGCTTCACCCCTGTAAACGACTCGAGTGTCACAGCGACGGCTCCGCCTCACGCGGTGGCCACTGTCGATGTCCAGGTCACCACCCCGAGTGGAACAAGCGCGACATCGGCCAACGACAAGTACACCTTTACGCAACCGGGTTGCGCCAGCGCTGGGCTCTCCTCCGACAAGGCATCGCCACAGCTGCCTGGGGCAGTCATCACGTTTACCGCAACCTCGACCGGTTGCGCAAACCCCGAGTACAAGTTCTGGCTGCAGTCGCCCGGCGGTGCCTGGACGCAGGTACAGAACTACGACGGCCCCACTTGGGTCTGGAACACGACCGGGTTCGCCAGGGGCAACTACGTGGTGAACGTCTGGGTCACCCAGATCGGCTCGGGCGTCGCC
>JAYUFT010000251.1:0-3518 GCA_043738605.1 Candidatus Dormiibacterota bacterium
CGCAAGAGCGGCTTCGACGGCCTCCTGCCTGCCGGCGTGGTGGTTACAGGCGGAGGCTCCCGCCTCATGGGTACCACCGACGCAGCCCAGGCCGTCTTCGACGCCTCGGTCCGCCTTGGACAACCACTGGGCATGGCCGGCCTCGCCGACCGCGCGCAGGGGCCCTCGTTCGCAGTGGCGGTCGGCCTCGTCAAATGGGGATCGCGCGCCCCCGCCCGGGGTTACGCCAGCGCGCGCCAGCCGGTGACCATCGGCCTGACATATCAAAAAACAGTGAGGTGGCTGCGAGATTTTTTCTAGAGAAGAGACCCGAAACCAGCTTGAGCTCGCCATCGCTAAAGCTAAAGGACAAGAAAACCAGGAGGACGTTGTGAAAGAAAGTTTGTTGCACGAAGGGCGGGCCCGCATCAAGGTCGTGGGCTGCGGCGGCGGCGGCGGCAATGCGGTCAACCGGATGATCTCGAAAGCGCTGAAGGTCGAGTTCATCGCCGTCAACACCGACAAGCAGGCGCTGGAGCGCTGCCAGGCCGACGTCAAGGTCCACATGGGGAACAAGATCACCCGTGGCCTGGGTGCCGGCGGCGACTGGACTCGCGGTCGCGACGCGGCTGACGAGAGCAGGACGGAGCTCTCGGCGGTCGTCCAGGACTCTGACATGGTGTTCATCACCGCCGGCATGGGCGGCGGCACCGGCACCGGCTCAGCAGCGATCGTCGCCCAGCTGGCCAAGGAATCAGGCGCGCTGACCATCGGCGTCGTAACGCGTCCCTTCGCCTTCGAAGGCCGGGTGCGCAACGAGACCGCCGAGGAGGGCATCAAGTCACTCCGCAGCCAGGTTGACGCGCTCATCGTCATCCCGAACGACCGGCTGGCCCAGGTCGCCAACTCGAAGACGACCCTCGAGGAGGCCTTCCGCATGGCGGACGACGTTCTGCGCCAGGGCGTGCAGGGCATCTCCGACCTCGTCACCAACCCCGGTGTCATCAACCTCGACTTCGCGGACGTGAAGGCGATCATGGAAAACGCCGGTGAGGCCCTGATGGGTATCGGACACGGCGCCGGCGATAACCGCGCCGAGGATGCCGCCAAGCAGGCCGTGTCGAGCCCGCTGCTCGAGACGTCGATCGACGGCGCGAAGGGCATCCTCTTCAACATCACGGCGGGCAAGGACATCACCCTTCAAGAGGTTCAGAAGGCGGCCGAGATCGTGCGTGCCGCGGCCGACCCCAGCGCCAACATCATCTTCGGCGTCGTGCGGGACGACACGATGCAGGGCGAGATCAAGATCACGGTCATCGCCACCGGCTTCGGGGCGAAGAGCTCGACCGAGGTACGCCATGACACCCAGCGCAGGGCGATCGAGCGCGAGCGGCCTGAGTTCGGAACCGACGAGATGGGTGACATCAACATCCCGGCGTTTCTCCGCAACCGGATGTAGGAATAGATAAAACACATTGCGCTGCCCGTACTGCGGACATCACGACCTGAAAGTAGTCGACTCCCGCGACTCGGAAGTCGGCGAGGCGATTCGGCGCAGGCGTGAGTGCCTGCAGTGCGGGCAGCGGTTCACGACTTACGAGCGCATCGAGGCGGTGCCCTTCTACGTCACCAAGAAGGACGGGCGCCGCGAGGACTTCGACCCCCAGAAGCTCTTCACCGGGCTGAAGAAGGCGACCGAGAAGCGCGACATCTCGCCGGAGCGCTTGCGCGCGATCGTCGACGATATCGAGGCGGAGCTGCGGCGGTCAGGCCGGGTCGAGATTCCGAGCGGCGAGATCGGGGAGATGGTAATGGACAGGCTGCGTGACCTGGACGAGGTCGCCTACATCCGCTTCGCCTCCGTCTATAGGGAGTTCATGGATCTACAGCAGGTCAAGCGCGAGATCGAGCAGGTGCTCAGCTCGAGGCGGCCCGCGTAGCGCCTGAGGCTACCTTCTAGGTTCGTACCTCATCGCCACCGCCCCCGAGCCGAACTCCAGCCGGCTCACGAGCCTCAAGTCGACACTCTTCGACAGTCCCGCGAACAACGTCGGCCCGTGGCCCACCAGCCTGGGCTGCACCACGAACTCGTACTCATCGATCAATCCCAGCTGCGCCAACGCCAACGGGAGCTTCACGCCTCCCGTGAACAGTCCCTTACCCGGCTCCTGCTTCAGCTGCTGAACGGCCTTCCCAAGGTCGCCGCGCACGAGCTCGGCGTTCCAATCGACCCGCTCGAGGGTGCTCGACACGACGTACTTCTTTGCCGCGTCGATCGTCTTGGCGAAGGGTTCCATCCAGGGTTCCATCCAATCAGGCCTCGCTCCCGTCCCCGCCGGCGCCCGCCAGGCCGCCTCCATCATTTCGTAAGTCACACGGCCAAAGAGGAGAGCATCGGCCTGTTCGAGGTTTTCCGTGGCGTGACGATGTAGGTCTTCGTCCACGATGCCTTCGCGATGATCGCAGCACCCGTCCAATGTGACGTTGATGGAGTACCGAAGGGGTCGCATTACATAAGCGTATCGACCAGCGTCGGACGGCTTTCGTAGTCTTTCTCTCGTGAAGACGATCCCCGCTGTGCTCCACGTGCCAGAGCTGGCGGACGAACCTGCGTTGATCCACGGGTTCTCGACCACGCTCCTCGGCTCCGTGGGCCTGACCCACGCGACCGATCGGGCCGCGGTGATGAAATCCCGCGATGAGTTCGCGCGCATCCTCGAGCTCGACGGCTCCGAGTCCCTGACAGTCGCCGGCGCGATCCACGGCGCCGACGTCGCCCGCGTCGACTCATCGCCCGCGATCATCGACGACGTCGACGCCTTGATCACCGATCGGCGGGGCATCGGTTTGTTCACGACGCACGCCGACTGCCTCCCAATCGTTTTGTGGGATCCCATCCACGGGGCGGTTGGGCTCGCGCATGCGGGGTGGCGCGGCACGCGCGCCGGCGTGGCGGTCGCCGCGCTGAGCGCGATGGAACGCGAGTTCGGCACGAAGCCCCGTGACGTGCGCGCCGGGATCGGCCCCGGTATCTGCGGACGCTGCTACGAGGTCGGGCCGGAGGTCGCGGAGAACTTCGAAGACGCTTTCCTGGCCCGCGGCGATGGAGATCGCTTCCTACTCGACCTCGCGGCCTTGAATATCGCTCAGCTGAAAAGGGGGGGTGTCCGTGCAGTGCACGACATAGCGATGTGCACTAAGGAGAGCTACCTCTTTCCATCCCATCGCCGGCTTCCCGACGGCACTCGGTTCGGCGCGATCGTCGCGTTGAGATGATCGACCAGGTCAAAGAACGCCTCGCGCGGGTGCGCGAGAAGATCGCGCGCATTCGCAGCCCTGACGAAATCGTCATCGTCGCCGTGACCAAGGGCTTTGGGGCCGACACCTGCCGCGCGGCCCTGGCCGCGGGCTTGCGGGTCCTGGGCGAAAACCGCGTGCACGAGGCGATCCTCAAGATGGATGAGGTGCCGGACGCCGAATGGCACCTCATCGGCCACCTCCAGACCAACAAGGTCCGCCAGGCCGCCGGCCGCTTCGCC
>JAYUFT010000252.1:0-10575 GCA_043738605.1 Candidatus Dormiibacterota bacterium
CAAAGGTGGCAGCCCTCGCGGCCGTACAGGATGAGGTCGGGCAGGGGAGCGTCGTGCATCTCGGTCCGGATTGTAGTCCAGGCCCCCGAAACGCCCGGAGAGCAGGGGTGACCGCGGCGCGCGCCGGGCGCCGGGCGAGCGCGTCGCGTGCGCCTGGGCGACGGGTCCACACGCTGCGGGCGACGGGTGACCGGGCGACCGCTTCCACACGCTGCTTCGCGCGCTCTTGGGCGCCAGGCGACCGCGTCGCGCGCCAGGCGACCGCGTTTCGCCGACGGCGGTTTCTTCGCTGCCTGGCCGAAGTTCCTGCCATATGCGCAGTCAGTGCACGCACGGCGGCCTCGCGTGCGTTCGGAAGGCTTCGCACCGACCGCTTCGAGCGTGCGCACGAGGGATCCGTGTCGTCCGCGTCCGCTCCCGCGCCAGGATCTGCGCCGAAGGTGCACCAGGTGGACGGATGGCAAGAGCACGAACCCGATCCGCCCGGCCGCGACCGATCCGTCCCGCCGCGGCCGATCCATCCCGCCGCGACGGATCTGCCCGGCCGCGACGGACTTCACGATCACTGCTCGGTTCTCGGCACGCGGTACGATGGTGCCCGCGCCCCCGTAGCTCAGTGGACAGAGCGAGGCCGTCCTAAGGCCTGCGTCGGCGGTTCGAGTCCGTCCGGGGGCGCCATAAGCAAATCGCTCGCTGATGCGAAGAAGGGGAGCGCTGCAGGTACAAGTTCGATGTCCTGCACCTTTCCGTCCTTCAGCGATACTTTGCTGACCACGAGCTGGATGAGCCGGCGAAGCTGCGCGGGCGAGGCCCGGTCGAAGCCCGGTAGTGACCGGAGCAGCGGCCACACCGACACGCAGGCACAAGGAATCGACCGAGCACGGGAGATGGTCGGAAATTCGGGCGGTGGTGACGTCGTCATCCACGGTCGGGACGGACCTATCCGGGACAGCGATACGGTCGCTCCTGGCAACGATCCGAACCCGCCCAAGGACAGGAAGTAGCCATGGTTCACAAGTGAGCGTTCGTGTCCGGTATGAGCGGCGACGTCCCGTTGCTCGTTGCCGTATATGCGTCCTGTGGCTTCTATCGTTCCGAGGCGGTCAGACCCCGTGCCTCAGCACCAACGACACAGCGGATATTGCGGCGACAGGGTAACGGTGCCTACCCTGTCGAACCTCAACGGCCGCAAAGCAGGTCAATAGTGCGGACGGTCGACCCGCTCGGCTGCAGCCGTAGGCTTGTGACGTGGGGATGATTCGTCGACTTCTGTCCGACTTGGCCGACTTCGCTCTGTTCGCGCTCGATCTGCCCGGCGAACCGCCAAAGGCGTCCGAGCCCGACGAAGCGCCGGGCGATTCCGATGGATACAAGGTGCTCTACGACGAGGCGATGGCCCGCAATCCATCACCAGCGCGACTCGCTCGATGAACTCCGCACACGCTCGGGCGTTCTTCTCGGAGCCGGCGTTGTGGTGGCCGGCCTGTTGGGGCCAGTGGGATCCACAGAGGGGCACAAGCTCTGGCCTCTCAATGTCCTGGCAACGACCCTTGTCTCACTCGCGGCTTTCGTTCTGATCACCACGCTCATGCCCAAGTCCGGCTGGCGTTGGGGCGTCGACATCAAGAGGATGTTGATGTGGCTTGAGGACAAGAAGAGCCCGGCAACAGCCGCAGTCTTGCGGCGGACTCGTGCCTACTACATCGCGGAGGACATCGAAATCAACCAGAAGAGGCTGGACCGCATGGGCGACTACTTCGGCATCGCCGCGTCCCTGTTCGCGGCCGCGGTCCTTGCATGGCTGATCGAAATTGCAGCGGGAGCTCCATGATGGGCGAGAACAAGAAAACAACTCCAAAACCGGCGCCGGTGCCGGCGCCGGCTCCGCCCTCGCGGCCGACCGTCACCTTGCCTGTTCGAGAGGGCGAGACGCCCGCGCCGCGGCTGGTACCGCCACTCCGCGAGGCCGGCCGGTGAGCACGGACAAGCCCGAGCAGAAAGCAGCCCCTAAGCCACCGAGCCGCCCGTCACCCACGAAGACGGCGAAGGCCGGCAAGCAGCCGCCAAAGATCGGCGAGGGACCAAAGAGGTGAGGAACGAACAGAAGCAGCCGGTTCCGCAGAAGCCGGCGGAGCCGTCGCGGCCGAGCCCGACCACGACCGTTCGCAAGGGCGACTTCCCGCCGACCAGACGGATCGAGCCGGCGAAGAAGACATGACCGCTCGCAAGCCGGCGGCCAAGCCCAAGCCGGCGCCCAAGGCGCCGAGCCGGCCGAGTCCCGCCACCACCGAGAAGCGGCGGCCGGTCGTGAAGCCATCGGTGAAACGGGGGCGAACCGGGGGTGGCTGACAAGGATGCTCCGAAGGCCCCAGCCAAGCCCAGTCGACCTTCACCCACGATCACCGAAAAGCGCGATGACCATGGCTCCGACCGAAGGGTGCCGCGCGCAGGGATCGGCTCAATTGAGATGCGGACAGTGACGCGTCCGGAGCGTCCGGAGACGCCATAACGGAGCATCGCCAGCGAAGAGCGGCCACGTGGCACCCCGATGTCGACGACGCAGGGGATCCCGAGGTCCGCGATTTCGTCGGTGAGGAGCGGAACGCGCCTCAAGCGATCGAGAGAGTCTCACTTTCCACGCGCGAGGTCAGTCTGATACTGGATGTAGCCATCGATGTACGACACGAGCGCGTCAACGTCCTTCTCCAGGGTCTCAAGTTCTGTCTCGAGCCGCGAGAAGGTCTCGAAGGCTTCCATGCGGTCATCGGCGGTCGCAAGGTCGACAATGCGACTCACCAGCCCGTCGATGCGTGAGTGCGACCAAGCAGGCCGGTACTGCGATGGATCAGACGAAGGATGCACCTCGCCACGCTCGACGGCGGCCGCGAATTGGGCCGCCTGGAGGGCAGCATATCGGTCATCGAGCGTCGAGTTGTCGGCCACGAAGTCGAGCCCATCCCAGATATCGTCGAGTCTCGCACCAAGGTGAGACGCAAGAGCGTCGGCTACATAGCGCGTGGAAGGAAGCGCCGCCCCGCGAAGCTCATCAACGATACGGGCGATCCCGGCGTCGTTCATCGACCAGGCCCGGCTTAGCCCGAAGCGGTCTTGAACCCATGTGTAGTCATCACTCGAAGAGAAGACGTTGATGCGAAAGATGGTAGTGAGTAGCTCGCAGTTCGCCTCGAAGAGGATCAGTGCCGCCGTCCGAATCGTCTCGCGGCGAACCTTCGCCCGGTGGTACGCCTCGTTCCGATAGCGGTGCAGGTAGCTGAGGACTCGAGCGAGCCGCGGATCGACAAGCGGATGCCGCTCGGTCAGGTACTCGAGTTTGGCATCGAATAGACGGTCCACCTGCCTCTTCTCGGCCGCGCTAAGCGGACGCCATTCGGCGAGCTGTTCGAGTTCCGGAGAACTTGTCGCGGCACCAATCGTCTCGGCACGCGTCTTGAGGCGCTCGCGAAGATCCTCGGATTGGCGCAGTGCGGTGCAGCGCCGGTCGAGTTGGAGCTCGGCTGCGTTATCGAGAAGCAGGAGGGCGAGTCGAAGTTGCTCGAGTCGTCCACCGTCGATATATCGGAGCGCTTCATCAAGCTGGTAGAGGACGTAGGTGAGAGTCTGCATACCGCACACGAGTCAAGCACAGAACGGGCAGCGATGCCGCAACCCATGGCGCCAGATACACGGCCTCGATCCGGCCCGTGAGACTCTCTGGGCCTGGCGACCCGCGGTCTTCATCCACGAAGCGAGGGATACCAGGCGAGGGGAGGGGGCGTTTGCTTCGTGCGTTTCCCGGTCCGTCGGTGGGCGCCAGCCCGGTGGTTTCGTCGACAGATCCGGGCTGCGCGGTGGCGCTTCGGAGGTATCGTCGCGCTCTCGATGGGGATGCTGCCTAAGCCGCCCCCTCCGCGCGAGCAGGCGGGACGCAGACCAGGTATTGGTCCGTCTCGGCCGTGAGGGGACCTTTCGGAGCCAGGACGGCGTGCGGATCAACGATTGCCTCGAGTGATGCAGGTGATCCGCTGGCATCGTGGGAGACCAGGAGAAGCGCGTAGGCCGATCCAGTCCTCTTGGCTTCGCCCCATTCGTTGCTGGTCACGTGGAGCTGCCGTACGGCATTCGTGCCGTGCCGACCGGTAGACTTCACTTCGAGGAAGGCCGGTCTGGCTCGGCTTCGGTCGAAGACAAGCCCGAGCAGGTCGAATCCGAAGGCGGAGCTGACCTCGGAAACGTGGATGAAGCGAGCGAGCGCGTCGTCGAGCTGATCTCCGGGCTCGGCGTGCTCGGCCTCTTGGCCCGCCTGGACGATGGGGATTGCGGCGTCTCCTCCATACCAATCTGTGAACTGCTTGGACATCTCCCGAATCAGGTTGCGGCGTTGGTTTGGCGCCGCCTCGTTCAGGTAGTTCACGATGGAGGCGAGGGCGGTGAGCTCCGCGCTGCGTCCGGCGCGTTCGCGGCGGCGACCGTCTGGCGTGCCCACGATCGGGATCGGACGCTTGCCCTTCTTCCTCTCGCGTACGACTCCGGACTCCCGCGCTGGACCGAGCTGTGTATCGGTCGGCAGGATCGGGGCACCCCTCGAGGCTTCCGCCCTCCGGAGCGACCGGAGCGCCGACCGGAGTTCCTCGACCCGTCGGCCCGGCGTGCGTTCGAGCAGCGTTCGGACCCGATCGAGGAGAGCGGCGCGTCCAGCCGTGGTCGCGGCCGACAGGATAACGTCGTCGTTGGGCTGCTCGGTGTATCCGGCCGTCTGGAGCACTTTGATGAGCTGCGCCGATGCTGAAGCCGCGCGCGGAGGCACTGCGCCGGGTAGCCACGCTGCAAGGTCACCGGGAGTGTCTGGGCGTGGCGCGCCCTCAGTAACCAGACGTGCGCGCTCACGGAGGTCCGCATCGTGGTCAGTGGTGTCCGCCGACAGGGCGACCACGAGCGGGATCAACGCCGATCGCCATGCCTGCGCGTTCGTCTGTTCGAGCTTCGCGCGGACGACAGCGTCGAAGATGGCACGCTGGCGGATGTCGAACACGTCGACTGATAGACCGGCGCCATCCGCCAGCGCCTGCCGCGGGTCGGGACCGTCCAAGTCCCGAAGCGCGATAGAGATCCCGACCGATTGGAGGAGCGCCTGGATCGCTCCGAGCCACGCCTCCGTTGGTGGGTTGAGATCGAAGGCGGCGCCCTCTCGTACGTCTGCCTGCTCCAGTCGATGCTGCGCCTCGTTGACCTGCATCTTGGCGACATGCACGATCGCCGCGATCACCTCAGCGTCATGCGCCCGGCGCCAGGCGCGGAGGTGCCGTTCGGCCACACCGACGCGGAGTCCCGCGTCCCCCTTGCTGCGTAGGGCTTCGTGGAGTTGCTCAAGTGAAATTCCTGCAGCAACAAGCACCTCCATCGCGGGTCGACCATCCAAGGCGGCATCTCGCGCACCTGGGCCTGCCCCAACCTCGAGCAGCGTTTGAGTCGTTGTTCGGGCGACCGGAGGCTCGGCGCCGTGGTTGACGAGGGCGCGCTCCAGGGCGTCCGCAAGCCGGGCATGATCCCCATCCCACGCCGGAGCGCCGAGGACCTCGATGATCGCGTCCCACCAGCGCCGATCGAGCTCCTCGATCAGGAGGTCGAGGTCCCGTAGCCGGTCTCGAACCGAACGAAGGCGGTCGGGCGTGATACCTCGATCTCTCAGGAGGCGATCCTGAGCCGCCTCGGATCCCGAGAGAAGCCGAGCAAATGCGTCCTCGTGGCTCGGGCTATCGACCACCTGGGCAAGGCTCGCGCCCAGTGCTGGCTTGAGGCGCTCGAGCCAGTCGGAGGCCTTCAATTCGTGATAGAGACGTGGCCTCCCCGGCAGCTCGCGATCGAGATATGTGTCCTCGTCGTCGTTGCCGCCCACATCTCGATTCTCGCCGCTCAGCCTTTCGGTTGCATGGATCGACAACGACGCGACCTGGAAGACCTGCAGGGCCGCTGCGTTCCTCGCTCGGGTCGGAAAGTCTTCGCCGTCGAGGCGGAGTGGCGTGCCACCACCCACAGGGTCGAAGACGAGTAGCGCCAGGAGCCGGGGCAGGGCACTTGCCACAAGAGGACGCACATCGTCGGTCTTGTCCAGTTCCCATTCCGGCGTGTTGCGCTTCGGCTCTATCTCGAAGACTGGGATGCCGATGGCCATTCGGGCTTGGTTCGCGTCTGGAGGGAGGATCGAAAAGGGGATCGCATCCTCAAATGCGCCGCGAAATGCGGACCAGGACCGATCATCGAACCGTGCCGCACTGGGATCGACCCAGACCAGGCTGCCGTTTCGCTCGGCGAGGACGCCCAGCTTCTCAAGCTGCGTACGGGCCTCGTCGTTGACAGGCAAGACGCCGTAGAGGCGACGGTGAAGGGCGATGAATGCCTGCCGTGCGGACGCCGACTCCGTTGGATTCGGTCTCAGGACGCCGTCGCGGTACTCTCGCTTGAGCCTCTTCAACTCGTTGAGCACGCGCACACCGGAGGGGCTACCACTCAGGCTGGAAATGGCCAAGAGTCGGGCTACATCGGCGTCAAGACCTGTCGCGAGTGGCAGGTACCGAAGCGGGCTGGTCCGCAACCCTGCCCCTGACGGAACCGTTGGCTCCCACCATGCGGCAACCGGACGGATGCCGAACTCAGGCTCGCCATCAAGGCTTGTGGACAGCCACGGAGTGCGGCGCAATTGGTATGACAGAAGACTCTCGACGCCCTGACGTCGCTCCCATTGGCTGCCATGAAGGCCCTTGCAGCCGGGACATAGGAGGCCGGCTCGCATCAAACCGCGCATCACGGGCTCGGCATGTAGGAGTGCAACACCAAGTCCTTGCCCCATCTCCGAGGGATCCCAGAGCAGGCTGTAGTCCTCGGCCACCGTCCAACCGACGTGCTCCTTGTCGGATGGCTGACCAGATCGGTCAAACTTCGCCGCCCCCGTCCTGACGGCCCGATCGCGCCATGCCAGCCTGTCTGGGTGAGTGGCGAATGGATCGGCATCGGAACGGGGTCGGTAATCGTGCGCCCCTAGGAGCGGCACAATCTCCCACGCCCCGAGTCGAAGCAGAAGCGCATGAGCCACTCGAAGGCCGATAGCGCCAGGCTCAGCGTCTGTCTCCTCGAACGCTCCGAGTGCCTCGGGATCAAGGGCAATGGCGACAAAGCGGTCTGGATCGCACACCTGGCCAGCGCCGTTCGGCCGAGCCGCTCGCGCAACCGCATCGAGATCCTGCAGCGCGCGGACCCGTGCGCGCGAGACGCGGGAATCCACCGCCGCCAGACGCTCACCCCACTCGGCGGAGACGACCGTCTCGCCGGCGGGCGCCCATGACCCAGCGGCCGTCGGCACAGGGACTCTCGAGAGCCCACGTTGGCGTTGTCGTTCAGGTGCGTCCTTGCCCATCGGCCAGAAGGCCGGTGCGCGCTGGTCGGGCTCGAACTCCCCCCTGACGTCGTCGAGGAGTTTGAGCCGGTACGGGGAGCCTGAGTCCATCAGGAGCAACCCGGTCACGAAGCGCAGGATGTCGGCCGCCACGTCCGCAGGCAGCACCCTCGTATCGATTGAATCGAGGACCGAAGCGAGCCGCTCCAGGATGCTGTTCGTGTCGAACGGTCTGATCCCAAGGGCCTTGATCGCGTCATGGTTGGCTTGTTGGGCCGAGATCGTCTGATCGGGCAGAAACGCCATCCGAAGGGCGGCGGGAACAGCCAACTGACCGGATCTTTCCTCGCCCACCCGAACGAACAGGGCATCACGCTCCGCGTCGTCACCAACCGGCTGCGGCGGGACAAGCCGCAATTCGTTCCTTGCAGCCACCACCGGAATGAAGCGGCATTTGATCTCGGCCAGCCGACTTGGGAGGGACTTCTTGGACCCCTCACGGTCCGTCAGCAGGATCGCCAGCGCGACGATTGCGGCGAACCCAGATTGCTCACCGCCGATGCCCCAGATCGGATTATCACCGTCGACTGAGGCGCCCAGTGCAGCGATGAGCGCGTCGCTGCTGATGACGACGGACGGTTCTATCCGGGCAAGGAACGACCTTCCGGCCTCAGCGAGGTCAGGGCTTGGCAGCCGTCGCTCGCTACCGACCAGGAACGCCGCAGGCAGGGCTGTTGCGATCACGTCATCGCTTGCGATGGGGCCGCCGAGGACCAGGTCGGCCGGCCGTACGAAAGGTGGCCTATCGCGAACGGGCAATGCGGAAACCCACCCGATGGATCGCAAGTCCTCGACCACCCACCGGTAGAGGCAGGCCGCGAGCGGGTCGTCCGGCTCGTCGAGGTCGAAAAGCGATGCGAGATCCGCGATGTCGAGGCGGTTGCCAGAAGCCTCTGACGCGAGGTCCTCGATAAGACGCTTCACCAAGGCCCTCAGACCCTCCAGCCGTCGCGTGTTGTGAGCCCCCGAGTCCTTGGCGAAGTGCTGTCGCGCCGCGTCAACCTCGAAGTAGCCGTGGATGAGGAACGGGAGGTGGGTGGCTATCTCCGTTGGGAAGAAAAGGTGGTACCGGGCGGCGGCCTCGGACCGATCTCGCCACGCTCTGATGGGTCTGGGGACGGCACCGCTCGAGTCGATGCGAACGCCAATCGAAATTCCGGCACTCGCTCCGTCATCTGCAGCGCCTCCAGATAGGGAGGCTTGATACAGGCGCCACTCGGTCGATGCGATGGAAGCTGCGTTATGCCTCGCCACGGTCACCTGCGACACCGACAGTTCGTTCAGACTCGGCCCCGGGTCGAGGGCGACCGCTCGCCCGCTGGTTCTGTGGATTTCCTCGAGCCCGCCGGGCCGGGCAATCCGCACGTGGGTGAATGAGCCGAGCAGCAAAAGCATCTCATCGCTGAGGCCGGCCAGTCCCTCTTCGATCCGGTCTATCCAGGCGCCGGCATCGGCAGCGTCGCCGATGAACGGCAGGCGGATGAAGGTGTTCATGCGCTCGGGGGCGATTGTCTCTGCGAACCCAATAGCCGGATCCGGGGCGTCCAGCCAGAAGGGGAAGGCCAGGGTGGGAACCCGCTCTTCGCCGCGGGCGGAGGCGCTACCCGGCAGAGAACGCAGCCAGTCAGTCCATTTCTTCGTGCCCGTCTTCTCCTTGACGTGCGCGAGCGCAGCTTCGCGATTGAAGCCGACCTGGATTTCGAATGGTCCGCGGCGATGCTTGCGGGAATAGATCTCTGGCCGGTCCGAGACGCCCAGGATTGCCTTGATCCCGACACCCTTGTGGCCAATGGATTGCCTTGGGTCCTTGGTGGACTCACCCACGAGGCCGATCGAGTAGAGGAGAACGTCGTCGGTGATCGCCTCGCCCACGTTGCCGACAACCAAGGACGGGGGATCGGTGAGGGCAATGATCAGCGAGGCGGTGCTGTCAGCGCCGGACTGCTTCACCCAGGCGTCACGCGCGTTCTGGATAAGTTCGATCAGGAACCGACCGGCATAGTCGCGCCGAAATGAGCTCTCGGCGTTGGCCAGAGCGACGAGGATCGCGACCTCACCTTTGGTCTTGCGCTCGGCCCGGTCGTCGACCTCGGATTCGATCGACGAGCGCCAGTCCCGTGACTCGTCGTCGCGCTCACCATTTGTCTCGGGTTCGTCCCGGGAGGTCACGCGAGCAGTGTCGGGGATTGGCACACAAGCTGCACGGCGCGGACGCGGCCGGCGCCGAAGCGTCACGCCGATGCGTACCAGGCGAGCGGATCAGCGGCTTTGCTTGGCTGGGTCTCGCGCCCGTCCGGGGGCACCACCCGCAACATCATCGACACGCTCGAAGAACGGCCTCACGGGCGGGCTCCACATGATGGCGTCCATGACGAGGACACGGTCCAGAACCTCAACCCGCCGCACCATCAGGCATATGCGAGGTCGGCTTTCTGTTCGGGCGTGGCCTTGTACACGTTGTCCGCCATCGAATCGATGTCGCCTCGGCTGCCCAAACGGTCGATGCCGGGACGACCTACGCCGCCGGACCGGAGATGACCGGGGGCTCCCCGTTCGCCACGCGCCTGGCCATCCGGTTCGCGCCAGCACCGCCCGAGGCGGCGGGCGAACTCACGATCCGCATCGAGGAGTTCATCAACCCGTTCCGGGTCCGGCTCGTGCGCAGGTCGTCGGACCGTGGGTGTTCGTCGTCCCTCTGGGGCCCGCTCCGGCATTGCTCCAGCCCTCCGACCAGGGCACCGGCATAGGCGCCTCACGTCCGCCAACGGCAACGCCAAGGCCGTCAGGCCGGAGACAAACGTCGTGCCACGGGCGGACGCCTATGGCGCGGACACGTCTCGCTCAGACCGGCGCTTCAAGATCATTGCGGCGAGCACCGCGACGAATGCGAGTGCTGCCAGCAGCAGTCCCGCCATGTTCGCGGGGTCGAGCGAAGGGTTGTAGCTGCCGGTGCCGGAGTAGTTGATCCCGAGGACGCTGGAGCAAACCGTCGTCGATGGCCCCCCGACGGCCTCGGTCGCTGTGCAGTAGAGCGGGGCGACTGCCCAGTAGGCCGCGTTATAGGCGACGACGGCCAGAAGCGGGGGCCAGAAGAGCGCCGGGCGCCGACGCACCGGGCCGAGGACCAG
>JAYUFT010000253.1:0-10527 GCA_043738605.1 Candidatus Dormiibacterota bacterium
GCGATGAACGGCGCTAGATCGACCTCGGCCGGCAACGGCCCGTCCTGGATGGGAAAAGTGTGCGGCGGGATCGTGATGAGCGGGCGCGGGCTGTGCAGGCGGGCCATCTCCCAGAGGCTGTCTCCCCATCGGAGGCGAGTTAGAGACCCCGGGTCCCCTGGCCCGGCGACAACACAGTTCGCGGCAAATGGAAGGCCCGTGCGCGCCGCGAGGCGCGCCATCACGTCGTTGCCGCGATCGGTGCCGGCGGCCAGCACGGCCGATGCGTTCAAGTCGTCTGCGACCAGGGCCAGCAGCGCCGCAATGGCGTCGGGCGCATGAGGCTGGACTGCGTCCATGCGCACGGCTCGCAACTCGGTACCGAATTTGCGAGCGACGGTGAATGTCTCCATTGACGCCTCGCCCTGCTCCATCAACACCAGGACCGTCAAAGCACTCCAGCCTTGCGCAACATCTCGACCACCGCCGGAGCGGCGGACGGCCCAGTGCCGAGCATCTCCACGCTCTTTCCCTTGCCATCGGGCACCCTGAGCTGCACGAGCTCCAGGCGAGGTTCCGGCCGACCGGGCGTCGACGTCGCGACTGGTTTGCGCGCCGCTCGCAATCGGCCGGGCACCGACGGGTAGCGCGGAAGGTTCAAGCCCTCCTTGACGGTGACGACCGCCGGCCGTGGCACGATGTAGACGTCGCGTCCGCCCTCTACCTCCTGCTCGCACCGCACCTGGCTACCATCCACCGTCACTTTCTTCAACCCCGTGACGCAGGGGCGACCAAGCGCGTGCGCTACTCGCAAGCCGACCTGGAAGCCGCCCGAGTCAGCCGACTCGTTGCCGAAGAGGATGAGGTCGAAGGGTCCAGAGGCCGCTTCGTCCGCCTGGATCGCCTCGACGATTGCCGCCGCCGTCCCTTGGCCGTCCCACTCACCGCCATCGGTCTGGAGGTGGATGGCACGGTCGATCCCCAACGCCATCGCGTCGCGCAGCTGCTCGGCCGCCTCGGGTGGTCCGAGCGTGAGCACGACCGATTCGCCTCCGTGAGCCTCGATGATCCGGACCGCCTCCTCGACGCCGCACTCCTCGTGCGGGCTGATGGTGAAGCCGAGGTGCTTGGTCTCGAGCGACATCGCATCAGGCGCCAGGACCATCTTGCCGCCGGTGAACGGCACCCGTTTGATGCCAACCAGGACTTTCACTAGCGCTGGCTCACGCCTTGATACGAAGGTTCTCTGGGTCGAAGACCGGCGTCGCCCCTGCGACCGCCACGGTCACCGGGTAGCGCTCGCCCATGTACTCGACGGCCAGCGAATCGCCGGCGACAGCGTGCTCGGGCGGCAGGTAGGCCATGAGGATGTGCTTGCCGATCGATGGCCCCGCACCGGCGCTCGTCACGTATGACCCGCGCCCCCGCCTGTCGACAATCCGTTTGCCGTCACGCGTGAGGATCGGCTCGCGCCCCAGCATGTAGCGCTTCTCGCCGTTCTTTGACGTATGGTCGTCGACCGTCAGCGTGCACATCAGCGCAGCCGGCTCTGCCTCGCGATGCCGCAGGTGCGCCTCCTTGCCGACGAAGTCCTCGTCCTTGACGCGAGGCGCGGCCATGCCCGCCTCGATGACGTTGTACTCGGTCTCAAGCTCGTTGCCGTGCGCTCGGTAGCACTTCTCCAGGCGTCCTGTCGTGCCATACACGCCGATGCCGCAAGCGGCCAGGCCATGAGCTTTGCCCGCTTCCCACAGAAGGTCCCAGAGCTTTAGGCCCTGGTCCATCGGGATGTACAGCTCCCAGCCGAGGTCGCCGACGTATGAGATACGAGAGGCGAGGACTCGCAGGGTGTCTACCTCGACTGTGCGGCATGTGCCGAACTTGAACCCATCGTTCGACAGGTCATCCATGGTCAGCGTCGCGAAAATGTCGCGCGCCCGCGGGCCCCACAGGCCGATCGTTGTCAGCGAGGTGGTCAGGTCGGAGAGCTGCGCGGTCCCATTTTCAGCAAGGTGCTCGGCGAACCATTTGCGATCCGACATTCCCGACGCGCCCCCGGTCACCACTCTGAATCGCTCTTCGCCCAGCCGCATGATCGTGAGGTCCGATTTGAAACCGCCGTTGAGGCTGAGCACAGGCGTGTAGACCACACGTCCCACCGGGACGTCCATCTGCCGCAGCGCGACAGCCTGCACGGATTGCAAGGCACCCGGCCCCACGATGTCGAAGATCGTGAAAGCTGAGAGGTCGAAAATCCCGGCCCGCTCGCGCATGGCCAGGTGCTCGGCATTGATGATCGGGGACCACCAGCGGCTCTCCCACTCCGCCGAACGCCGCGTCACCCTGTCGCCGAACTCTTCCAGCAAAGGCGCATTGGAGTCGTACCACTGGGGTCGCTCCCAGCCCGCGGCCTCGAAGAAGGTCGCGCCAAGCTCCCGCTCGCGTGCGTTGAACGGGGACAGGCGCACGTTGCGGTTGGATGCCCACTGCTCGCTCGGGTGCACTATGCCGTAAGTCTTGTTGAATCCCTCGGCTGCGCGCGCGTGCACGTGCGCGCGTGTCTTTTGGTGTTCATGGAAGCGGGCGATGTCTGAGGAGTGCAGGTCGATCTCCGACTCGCCATGGGCCATCCACTCGGCGATCGCCTTGCCTGTTCCCGGCCCTTCCTTGACCCACACCGCCGCCGCTGCCCACAAACCTTTCACATCAGGCGACTCGCCCAGGACAGGCATGCCGTCAGGTGTGAGCGACAGGATCCCATTGATCGCATATTTCACGCCGACCTTCTCGTCGCCGACGATCTCGGGCATCAGCTCGAGGGCGTGCTGCATCTGCACCTCGAAGTCGGCCTGGGTGAACGGGAACTCAGTCGGCGAGAGGGCCGCCTTCTCGATCGGCGGGATGTCCTCGGGGTCGTAGAGGATCGGCCTGTGCGCGTACGAGCCGATCTCGAGGTCACCGCCTGCCTGGCGCTCGTACATGTTGGTGTCCATGTCTCTGACGATCGGGAACTCGATGTCGCTTTTCGCCCCTGCGAAGCGAGGCACGGGGCCGACGTCGATCATCTGGTGCACGGCCGGCGTCAGCGGAATGTGCGCCCCGGCCATGCGCGCTACTCGTGGGCTCCAGACGCCACAGGTGATGACGATGGCCTCTGCCTCGACGTCCCCATTGGTCGTGCGCACTCGCCGTACGCGCCCATGCTCGACGTCAATGCCCAGGACCTCGGTCTTGGCGGACACGGTGACGGCGCCTGCCGCCTGGCCGCGCTCGCGCATCATGGTGCCGGCGCGAAGCGAGTCGACGACGCCCACCCCTGGGGTGTAGAAGCCGCCAAGGATGATCGACTCGTCGATGTAGGGCACGAGGCTCTTGACCTCGGCCGGCGAGACCAGCGACACGGGCTCGATGCCCCATGACCTGGCCGACGCGATGCGCCGGGTCAGCTCCTGCATCCGCTCCTTGGTCCGGGCGACCTCGATGCCACCCGACTGGGTGAACACGCCGAGGTCGCGGTACTGGTTGACGCTGTCGACCGTAAGGGCGGTCATCTCCTTGGAGTGGTCGACCAGATAGATGAAGTTGGACGCGTGTCCTGTCGATCCTCCAGGGTTGGGCAGCGGGCCTTTGTCCAGCAGCAGGATGTCGTGCCAGCCCAGGCGGCCGAGGTGGTACGCGACACTGTTGCCGACGATCCCGCACCCGACGACCACGACGCGCGCGTGGCTTGGGAGAGTGCTCACTCCGCTTGGTAGGGGGAACGGACCTCTTCCGGCAGCTCGTACCACGCGACGCGGTCCCCCACCTGGGCGCGAAGCTTCCATTTCAGCGGCTTCGATTGGGCCTCGATGGCCTTCCAGATCTCAGCGATCCGGGACCTGACCAGCTCACGGTCGACATCGAGCTCGTCCAACGTGCCCATAAGCTTGTCGATGTTGACCTCGAGCGCGTGATACAGGCGCCAGTCATCGGCGGTCAAGCGCGCGATATACGCAGCGTCGAGAGCCTCGAGATTGTCACTGGCCACAGGGTGGTCGAGAACGAGCGCCGTGAGGTCGACGAGATCCTTGCGGTTCATCTCGTAGATCTGCAGCTTGCTCAGCAGGAGGTCGGAAGGCGTCGCGCATGGGCCGTCGTGGTCGAGCCTGGCGCGCAGATCGATGAAGTGCGACATCCTGATCGAGTCGATGAAAACGTCGACCTGGCGGCCGTTCTGGTTGTCGAAGAAGTAAAGGCGCCGGTCTCCTTGCATCAAGTTGAATCGCTCGTTCGCTTCGTATCCGAGCGATGGAAAGAGCGCGAGGGCCGCCTTTCGGTCGCGCTTCGGCATCGCGTAGTCGAGGTCGCCGTACTTTCGCCTCAACGGCGGATGGTGGGCGCTCTGCGAGTGGAGGTGGATGCCCGCACCGCCCATCAGCTTCAGACCCACCCGCGCGGCGCTGGCAGCCGATGCGATCCGTTCGGCTTCCGCTATCGGATCCTCGAGCGGGACGCTATCCCCCATCGACCTCGATCACGATCGTCTTGAGGTCCGTCATCTGCTCGAGCGCGAACCGTCCGCCGACGCGACCGATGCCGCTGTGCTTGCCCGCGCGGCCACCGAACGGGAGGTGCGCCTCCCAGTAGTTCGTGGACTCGTTGACGTTCACCCAACCCATCTCGAGGTTGTCTGCGAAACGAAGGGCGCGCGAAAGGTCGCGGGTGTAGACGGCGCCCAGGAGCCCATAGGGGGAGTCGTTGGCGATCGCGAGCGCCTGCTTCTCGTCGTGGAACTTGATGATCGGAGCGATCGGGCCGAACGTCTCCTCCTTGCTCACCCGCATCGTTGGCACGACTCCGTCAAGGATGGTGGCGGGATAGTAGAGCCGGGTGGGAAAGCCCTCGGCGCGCTTGCCGCCGAGGACCAGCTTCGCGCCGCCTTCCAGGGCATCGGCGACGTGCTCGTCCATCTTGGTCGCCACGCCCTCGTTATTGAGCGGCCCAAGGGTCGTGTCGGCTGCAAATGGGTCGCCGAGGCGAAGGGCGCGCGTCGCCTCTTCCAACCGGGCGACGAACTCGTCGTGGATGGGCTCCTCGACCAGGATCCGCTCGCCGGCAGTGCAGCTCTGGCCTGCGCACAGATAGCACCCGACGATTGCCCCTTCAACCGCCCGAGTGATGTTCGCGTCGGCGAAGATCACCATCGGGCCGTTGCCGCCCAGCTCGAGCATCACGTGCTTGCCGGCCGCGCGGCGCGCCACCGAAGCGCCAGTCTCGGTCGAGCCGACAAAACCGACGCCGTCGACCAACGGATGGCCTGCGACCTCGTCACCGACCTCCGCTCCCGGGCCGGTCACGAGGTTCACAGCTCCTGGCGGAAAGTCGGCCTCGGCGATGCACTCCATGAGCGCGACCGAGATGACGCTGGTCGAAGAGGCCGGCGTCCAGACGACCGTGTTGCCGGCAGCCAGCGCCGGCGCGATGAGCTCTGCCGCCATGGTCAGCGGCCAGTTCCAGGGCGTGATGATCCCGTAGACGCCGCGAGGATAGTGGCGGGTCATGACCAGCTTGCTTGGGCTGGCGGAGGGGATCACGCGGCCCTCCAGCCGCTTCAGGTCTTCGGCGGCGATGCGGAAGTACTCAGCCGCCTCGTCGACCTCGCCCAGCGCCTCGGCATGCATCGGCTTGCCCTGGTCCAGAGTCAGTAGGTGTCCGAGCTCTTCGCGATGCTGTTCGATCGAGTCCGCAATCCGGTGCAGCCGGGCTGAACGCGCGAAGCCTTTCAGGTCGGCCATCGCCCGCCGCGCCTTGTGCGCGGCCTCCACCGCCCGCTGGGCATCGGCGCGCGTGCCCTTCGGCACTGATGCGATGGTTTCGCCGGTGGCGGGGCTCACCGCGTCGAAGGTCTGCCCGCTCTCCGACTCCACCCACTTGCCGTCGACGAACATTTTTCTAACCGACCGGGCCACGTCGACTGTCATGTCACCACTCCAATGGGTTTACTTCGACGCCTTCGCGTTGGCGCGATAGCGGCCAAGCTCGAAGGCCTGGGCGTAGATCCGGCGATAGGCCGCAGCATCGACGTCGCGTGGGTTGCCGATCGTCTGTGGGTCGGCGAACGCCTTGTCCGCGAGCATCGGAATCTCTGCTTCGGCGAAGCCAAGCTCCTCCATGCTGAGGATCTCGACGTCCTTGGTCAGCTGGTGCACGTACTCGACGGCCATCTCGGCCGCGCGCCACACCGGCTTCCCTCGTGTGTCGAGGCCGAAGGCCTCGGCCATGCGCGCGAACCGCACCGGCTCGCCTGCGTGGTTGTACTCCATGACCGGGCCGAGCAGTCGCGCTGTCAGCTGGCCGTGAGGAGCGTCGTGAACGCCGCCGGCGCTCTGGCTCATCGCGTGTGCAGCACCGGCCGAATCCGTGCCGTATGCGAGACCGCCCAACATCGCCGCGGCGCTCATGTGGTAGCGCGCCTGTAGGTTCTGACCCTGCGAGAACGCCACCCTCAAGTAGCGAGCAACGTACTCCATGGCCATCAGAGCCACGGCGTCCGTAAAGGGCTGGTAGTAGACCATCGTGAAGCACTCGACCGCGTGCGCGAGCGCGTCCATGCCGGTTCCAGCGGTCACCGTCGCCGGGAGACGTACGCTCAGCTCGGGGTCGATCAGGGCGACCCACGAGGCGATGTTCGGAGTGCCGCCAACGTTGAACTTGATCTTTCGCTTGGGATCGGTGATCACCGCCCAGAGGGTCACCTCGCTGCCGGTTCCCGCTGTCGTCGGCACGGCGATCATCGGCGGGATGCGTGACTTGATTGGGCTGTGGCCCCATTCGTAGTCGAGAATGCTGCCGTCGTGCGCGGCAACGACGCCGATGCCCTTGGCGGTGTCCATCGAGCTGCCGCCGCCGATGGCAACCAGGCCGTCGCAGCCCTGAGCTCGATACTCAGCCGCGCCGGCGTCAACCAGCTCAACGCCCGGGTTCGCCTTTACGCGATCGAACACCACAGGCTCGACGTCCGAGCCTCGCAGCGCTTCGAGTGCTGTGTCCAGAAGGCCGGCGGCTTTCACGCCTGGATCGGTCACCAGGAGGGGCCGCCGAATTCCCAACAGCGTGGCCTCGTTGCCGAGCTCGCGGATGGCGCCAAGGCGCTGCACGAGGCGCGTTGGGCTCTGGTAGGTGCGAAGTGTGTGTTCCAGCATTTCTTTACAAGGCGCGGCCGCCGGGCCGAAGCCCGGCGGCCGTTGGTTAGCCTCTATTCAACCGGAATCTCGTGGTGGATGCGGTCCAGGTCGATTCCCTGGCTCTTACGCACGACACGCGCCACGACGTAGATGACGACCGCCACCGCGTATGTCGCGAGGAAGTAGTAGACGGAGTTGGGAGTCGACGAGAACGTTGTGCCGTACAGGTCTGCCGAGTTGAATGACCACTCCCAGAGCATGAAAAGGAGGAACGCTCCGGTGATCACCCCGACAATGGTGATGGCGGGTATCCCGGCGAATCTCCAGCTGGCGATCGGCGACGCGTTGTAGAGGTCCTTCCGCCTCCAGGGCAGGATGATCGCAGCGACGGTGGTGGCGAAGAACGTCAAGGCGAGGACGGCGGTGGCGTCCAGAAAGACGCTGGTGAACGAGGGCTTGTAGGCGTAGATGGCGCTGATCACGATCGAAGGCACGATCATCAGGACAAGCGAGCCGTAAGGCACGCGCCGCTTGGCTGAGATGTTGGCCGCCCATGACGGCAGCACGCGGTCAAAAGCCGCGGCGAAGATGACGCGGGTCGAGGACAGGAACAGCGTTCCGGCCCAGCCGAAGAACCACAGGCCCATGACGATTATCAACAGCGCCTGGAACAGGTGGTTGTTGATGAGGAACCCAGCGAACATCACGGGGTAAGGCCAGATCGGAACCGGCGGGGCGACGGCGCCCGAGACCGCGAACAGGTTGTTCCAGTACGCCGCGTTGGCGGACTGGTAAAAGTTCCAACCGATCGTCTTGTTGATCAGGAGCACGACCACGACCACCATGGCCACTGTGACCCACAACCCCCAGAACATGCTCCAGAAAGGCTTGCGGAAGTCCTTGGCTCCCCGTACCTCGCCGTAAAGCGTTGCGCCCCAGTTGGGCCACAGCAGGTAGAAGGCCAGCCATGGGAGCAGAAGAAGTAGCGGACCGAATGAAAGCGAGCCGAAGCTCGAGCCTCCGAACGTCTTGCTCGCGGCGTCGATGGTGCCCTGGTACGCGTTGGCGGGCGCGTTGAAGAGGCTGGTCGCTTCGCGGTTGAACGCGCTCTGGAAGTCGCTCTGGCTGTAGACGAGCAATAGCCCGCACACGACTGCAAGGCCGGCGATACCGATCCAGAAGCAGACTTTCTGGATTTTTGCGTAGGTTTCCATTCCCATCGTGACCACGATGCTGACAAACGCGAGCACGATCAAGCAGGAGACGAAGATGCCCAGTGGACTGCTGAACCACGTGGCGATGGAGGTCCACCCAAGCGTGTAAGCAAGCGGGGAAAAGAACTGGACGACAAGGATGTTGGCGTAGATCGGTGTCCAGAGGAACAGCGTGAACCACCACCCGGTGATCGACAGGACGAAGCCAAGTCCGCCGCCGAGGACGCGACTCTGCCACGCATAGTCGCCACCCGTTCGCGGCATGACGCTCACCAACATCGCGTAGGTGATGACCAGAAAAGTCACAAGCACGCCGAAGAGCAAGATCCCGGCGACCAGCTGGCCGTCCGGGACCGTGTACACAAACGACATGCCGTACAGGCCGAGTGTGATCAGGTTTATCGACCAGAACGAGTAGATGAATGCGTCGAATGTCGACCAGGCTTTAACGAGCCCCGTCGCATTTCTCAGAAACAGTCCCGGCCTTGCCGGCGCCGGGCCGCCCATCGTCGATTCAGCCATCTGCTTGCTTCCTCCTCACTTTTATCCGTTGACCAGCTGATAGCTCTTGATGCCTTTCTTGGGATCGAGCTGGATGATCGCTCCCATGAGCATTCCCTCTTCGTATGAGCTGCCTGGATTGATCGAGAGCGTCTTGCCGATCTTGATCGCGCCTTTGCTCTCGTGGATGTGCCCGTGGAGGGACAGCAGGGGCTGATGCTTCTCGATCGCCTCGCGCACTGCCGTCGACCCCACCGGCCGGAGCGCGCGGCCGCCGTGAAGCAGCCTGAGGTCGGCGTCGATGGCCGGCGCCTCGTCAAGGCCCGACTTGTAAGGCGGGCAGTGCAGGTTGAAGATCGCATGCGAAGGGTCCGTGATCTGCTTCGCCATCGCCTCGATGCGAGCGCCGAGCTGCTCCTCCGTTTCCTCCCGGTGCGTGTTCCATGGGGTGTGGTTGGACCAGCCGGTCGAGATCATCGTCCAGCCGTCGATCTCCACCATCCTGCCTTCGCCGAGCTCGACCAGGTCGGATCGGCGAATGACGTTGTCGACATCCATCTCGTCGTCATTGCCCGGGCAGACGAAGCAGCGCACGCCGGTCCCTCGCAGCTTCTCGGCGGCCATTCGCATCCAACGGTCGACGCCCTCGAGCATTACCTGCTGGAAGGTCTCGTCCCGCTTCTTCTCGTCCTGATCAAGCTCATGCAGCCGCTCGAGGCTCATCTGCAGCGGGTAGTAGCCCTTGCGGCGGATCTGGGCTTCGACTTCTCCAACCTGCTCGGCGCCAACCGCCTGCTGAGCGCCGGCGAGCGTGAATGTGAAATGGCCGTTCTCCCGGACGATCGGGACGATGGCCTTGCCGGTCATGTCGCCGCCGCAGATGAGGACGTCGGCGTCGTAGAACTTGGCCGCATTGAGGAACTTGCGCCAGCACATCTCCGAGCCGTGCAGGTCCGTGGCGAAGAAGATCTTGGGCAATTTCCCTATCGCTCCACGAGAACCCTGCGGATCTCCCGCTCGAAGCCGGTGACGTGCCGCCGCATGCTGTCCTCGGCGCGCGATCCATCCCCCGCCAGCACCGCGCGCAGTAGCTCGATGTGCTCCGCGACTGCCTCGCGCAACCTGACCTGCTGGTCGACCACGAGATACCAGAGTCGCAGGCTGAGATTGAGGTACCGCTCGAGCGTGCTCTCGAGAAACGAGTTGCGCGCGGCGCGGTAGATCTGGCGATGGATCCGCTGGTCGAGGCGCATGAGCTCTCGCTGGTCTGCCGCTCCGCCCCCTTCGAGGACGGCCAGCAGCTCCTGGACCGCCACCCGGTCCTGGCCGGCGAGCCGCTCCGCGGCCAGCCGTGCCGCATGGGCCTCGAGCACGACCCTTACTTCCGTGATGCGGGCGAGGTCGGTGATGTTGACGTCGGTCACGAAAGTCCCGCGATGGGGAATCGACTTGACGAGGTTCTCGAGCGCCAGGCGCTGGAGCGCTTCGCGGATCGGGGTGCGTCCGATCTCGAGCTCCTCGCGGAGCCGTGACTCGTGCACGACCGAGCCAGGAGCCATGTCGAGGCTCACGATCCGGTCCCTAATCCGCATGTACGCTGCTTCGCTCTGCGAGCGGGCCACCTCGGGGAAGTCGACCACTGCAAGGCTGGGCGTGACGTCTTCCACCTG
>JAYUFT010000254.1:0-10507 GCA_043738605.1 Candidatus Dormiibacterota bacterium
TTTCCTGACTACCGCTCCGCGGAGAACACTTTCTCGCTCGTGGTCCAGGTGGCTGGGCGGGCGGGACGCGGTGGACGCTCGTCACGCGTGGTCGTGCAAACGAGCAACCCGGAGCACTACAGCCTTCGTTGTGCCGCGACCGGCGACTACGAAGGCTTCTACGACGCCGAGCTCCCGTCGCGGAAAGCGTTCGTGTTCCCGCCGTTCGCCGAGTTGGCGGTCCTAACGCGAACCGACGCTGACGATGCGCGCGCTGCTGCGGTCGCGCGCGAGGCGGCCGAGGAGCTGACGAGCGGGTTGTTGCGCGAGGGGATCGAGCGGATTCGCGTGATGGGCCCCGCGCCCGCCTTCATCCATCGCTTGCGCGGCGAGTACAGGTGGCAGGTCACATTGAAAGGTGATGGGTTGGAAAGAGCGCGTCACCTCGCGCCCAGGGGGAAGGGGTGGAGCTACGACGTGGATCCGGTGACGTGATGCGTAATTCGCGCTGGCCGGCCTAACCCGGCTTAACTCAACCGCCCCCTGGGTAAAATCGAACTCGTGATCCGCCCGATCCTCACCTTCGAGCATCCCGCGCTTCGCCAGAAGGCGAAGAAGGTGCCGCGCGTCGACACGTCGATCCAGCGCTTGATCGACGACCTGTCCGAGACGATGCTCGATGCGCCTGGAGCGGGGCTGGCGGCCAACCAGATCGGCGTAGGGCTGCGCGTGTGCGTGGTCAAGGGTGACGACAACCAGATCTGGGGACTCGTGAATCCCGAGATCGTCAAGCACGACGGGGTGCAGGTCGGGTACGAGGGCTGCTTGAGCTACCTGGGCTGGGTGGGCGAGGTCGCGCGTCACGAGATGGTTGTCGTCAAGGGGCGCAATCGTCACGGCAAGGAAGTGCGAATCAAGTCCACCGGGTTCACCGCACGAGCCTTTCAGCACGAGCTCGACCACCTCGACGGCGTCCTTTTCATCGACCGCTTGACCAGCCTCGACACGCTCCGACGGGTCGAAGACCTGGTGGCCGATGAGAAGGACGCAGCCGTCGCGGCGGCGGCAGCGGCAGGGTAGGCGCTTTCCTGAAGATCGTCTTCGCCGGCACGGCCGAGTTCGCCGTGCCGTCGCTGCAAGCGCTACATCAAGCCGGGCACGAGATCCAGCTGGTGATCACGCAGCCGACGCGACCCGGTCATCGCATGAAGCCGGCGCCACCGCCGGTGAAGGTGGCGGCGGAATCCTGGGGACTCGAGGTCATCCAGCCGGAACGGATCAAGGCGCCCGAGGTCGCTGACCAGCTGCGCCGCGTAGCGCCGGACCTGCTCGTCGTGGTCGCCTATGGGCAGATCATCCCCGCCTCGGTGCTGTCGATACCGCGGCTCGGTGCGGTGAATGTTCATGCCTCGCTGCTGCCGCGGCATCGAGGGGCGGCGCCCGTCGCCCACGCGATTCTCTCCGGCGATCGCGAGACAGGCGTCACCATCATGCGGATGGACGAGAAGCTCGACCACGGACCGATCCTCGCTGTGCGTAAGACCGGGATCGGGGCGGGGGAAGATGCGGCGGCGCTCACGCGCCGTCTCGCTGTGATGGGCGCCGAGTTGCTGGTCGAGACGTTGGAGCGGTTGGACCAGATCACGCCGGTCGAGCAGGATCATGACCGCGCCACGCTCGCTCCGCGGCTGCGGCGCGAGGATGGCGAGTTGGACTGGAACGTGGACCCGGCCGAGATCGATCGCCGGGTGCGTGGCCTCCATCCTTGGCCCGGGGTGACAATGCCGACGAAGTCTGGTCCGGTGAAGGTCTTGAGCGGACATGTCGAGGGCGATCGCTACGTGCCTGACGTCGTGCAGCTGCCGGGCAAGAAGCCGGCTCCCGCCAAACAGGTGCTGCGAGATGGGCCGGGCGCGCGCAGGGTGCAATGACAGACAAGCAATGACTGACAAGAAAGACGAGAAAGAGCGCGACGTTGCGGTCAACCGCCGCGCTTATCACGACTACTTCATCGACGACAAGCTCGAGGCTGGGATCATGCTCACCGGCACCGAGGTGAAGTCGGTCCGCAACGGACGGACCAACCTCCGAGATGGGTTCGTGCGCATCGACGGCAATGAGGCGTGGCTCGAGAACGTTCACATCTCGCCTTACGCGCAGGCCAACCTGATGAACCACGAACCGATGCGGCCGCGCAAGCTCCTCCTGCATCGCAAGGAGATCTCGAGCCTCATTGGCAAGGTGAGGCAGAAGGGCTACACGCTCATTCCGCTTCGCGTGTACTTCTCGCGCAACCACGCCAAGGTCGAGGTGGGCCTGGCGCGAGGCAAGAAGCAGTACGACAAGCGTGAGGCCATCGCAGAGAGGGACGCGAAGCGAGACATCGCACGGGCGATGAGGACGAGAAGCTAAGCGCGCGCGCAGCGTTTAGTCGTTGCCGAATGTCCAGTCGAACAGCGTCGGACTGGATTCGCCGCCGCCGACCCTTCGGTAGGTCTTGATCGCGGCTTCGTTGTCCTCGTCGCACAGCACCCACATGCCATAACAACCGCGCTCGCGCGCCAGATCCTTGAGCGCCTCCACCAGCGCGACGGCGATTCCCTGGCGCCGATGCGGCTCGCCGACGGGAGCTCGTACAGGAACATCTCGGTGCCTTTATCGGGGTGGGTCATCTCCACGCCCGAGACGAAGCCCGCAGGCTCGCCGTCGGAGTAGGCGATGAGCAGGTGGTGGCCGGGGTCGTTGAGGAAATGGTGCGCTGCGTCCGGTTTTACCGGCCCGTCGAATAAACCTTTGGCTGCCAAGACCTTTTCTTCATCGCCAGGGCCGAGGCGTTCGATTCGGGTCACGCGAGCGTCCTAAGCCGCGAGGTTGATACCGATCGCTCGCAACCGCTTGTTGAGCGAGTCCATCGCGAATTGCAGGATCTCGCTTTCGGTGTGGCCGAACTCCGTGATGTAGGCCGGGTCGGGCGGGTCCAATGTGCCCGCGACCAGCGGGAGGCACTCGACGAGAGTCCTCTGGATCAGCGGAGCGAAACGCTCAGGGTTCTCGCGCACCGCCTCCTGCAGGACCTTGATCCCGAAACTGACATGGCGCGACTCGTCGCGCGCGACCGCCGTGAAGCCCTGGTAGAAGCCGCGGTCCGTGGTGCCGAGTTTGCGCATCGACTCGAGCTCGAACCGCTGGCCGGTCAGCGCGATCGTGGCCTCCACAATGATGTGGTAGATCGTCACGCCCTCCACGAAAGCGTCGAAGTCCTTCGGGTTGCTCGCCATCCGTTGCGCGGTCGAGGGCAGGCGGTCGTAGAACAGCGTGTTGTAGCCCTCGTTGGCGTCAGGCCGGATCTCCGCCAGCAGATCTTTCAGATTCTTGGTGTCGGTGCCGACCACCTCGCGCCACCACCTGTCGAAGAAGACCGTGTGCCGGGCCTCGTCGACCATCTGCGTTGACAGGAAGATCTCGATCTCGGGCGTCGGCGCCGCCCAGACGAAAGGCGCCAGTGTCGCGGTGACGCGCTCTTCGCCGTTGAAGAAAAGGCGGTGCGACCACAGCGTCGCCTTCCGGTCGAGGTCTGACGCTTTCAGCCAGTCCTCGCGATCGAGGGTGAAATCGAGGTCGCCCACCGCCCACTGTTGCGACTCCCAGCGCCGGTAGAGGTCCATGTAGCTGGGCATGTTCTCGATGCCGCGATCGATGAAGGCGAGGACGTCATCGATGCGGATGTCGCCGAGCTCCTTGAGGTTCGCCCTCGCGACCCTGTCGAGGTCGGGGTCCAGGTGTTCCAGCTTCTGCCCAACAGCCATGTGGTTTGCCGCATCCATTAGACCAGAAGGCCGAAGGTGTGGGGTTGGCACCCGAAGGGTAGAATTCGGGGTGCAACGAGTTCAGCTTCGTGGGGGCGTCCGGTCTCGACGGGGCAGTTGAGCTTCGGGATTGCGAGCCGAGAGCGCGTGCGTTACAGCGCAAGCATTTTTACAAATGCCAACAAGACCAACACTCTCGCCCTCGCTGCGTAAGCAGTAGAGACGTGAGTCCCGGGACTTAGATCCCGGGTGTCGCCCCCGGTCAATCCGGCGGACTGGGGAACGGCATTAAAACAGACCGGATTGCCGCATCGAGGGCGTCTCGGCCTCGATGCGGGACACTCACCGAGACTGGCGAAAAGCGGATCCCGTCAGGAGGAGCCGCTAAGCGAGAACCAAAATCCTGGACACGCTCGTAGAGATCCCGTAGGAGACTGCTTCGGACGCGGGTTCAACTCCCGCCGCCTCCACCAAGCTGAGCTCGTTCGTTGAATCGACCCCCCTTGGGGCGCAAGACTGGTGCGGTTCTACGATTGGACCTACTGGGATCATGAGGCGAATCGCAACTTTGCATCGGCCCGCCATCCGGGCACGAATGGTCGAAAGACCCGTTGATCAGTCCGCCTTTTGTGCCCTTTTGGTCGTATTGCGCGCAGCTTTACGAGCCGCCTACTTGTCAGCCCGGGTTCACGAACGCGATCAGCTGCACGATTCGCCATAAGAACAGCGCCGCGCACCCGATTCGGATCAGCATCCCGACCCAGCCCCAGCGCCCCGCGAACCAGAAGATCAGCGCCAGGACTCCGAGGTACGCAAAGTTGCCGATCCAGAAGCCGGTCATAAAGGTCGAGTCATTGGTGCTCATGGCTCACCCCCCTTGACGGGTGCCGTCGATGGAAATTGCGCTAGCGGGAGGCAGCTGAGATCAGCAACCCCGCATCGAGCACCAGGTTTGCCGCGTTGAGGATGATCCCGATGGCCGCGCGGTTCTTTCGAATACCGCTCCTCCAGCCCACCACGCCCACTATCAAACCCGCCACAAACACGATGACTCCGATCACGACCAGCCGGCGGTCCGCGATCGAGATCAATGCTCCCACGATCGACAAGGCGATCGAGGCAGTCGACCAGTCAAATCCCCGCCGCCGGGCGGGAGGGGGTGGCGCCACGCCCGGAACTATATGTGGCAGGTGGAATGGTTGGGTGGCCGTTGGGGGTATTCGTTATTCATGAGCAGCACATACAACGACTTCAACCGAACCCTGATCGAGCATCTCCGTGCCCACGGGGGCAAAGCCCCGGCCGGCCCATTCGAAGGCCGCTCCCTGGTGATCCTCACCAGCAAGGGCGCCAAGTCTGGCGCCGTACATGAGACCCCCATCGTCGTCTCTCGCGACGGCGACAAGTACGTCATCGTCGCCTCCAAGAGCGGCGCTCCGACCAACCCCAGCTGGTATCACAACCTGAAGGCCCACCCAGAGGTCACCGTCGAGATCGGAGGCGAGAAGTTCAAGGCTCGCGCCCACGAGGCGGGCGATGACGACTACGAGCGCCTTTATCAGAACCACGCTAAGAACATGCCCGCCTTCAACGAATACCGGAAGAAGACAACTCGACACATCCCCGTCATGGTCCTGGAGCGCATAGATCCCAAGTAGCGGCGCTTTGGCGCCGGTCTCCCTCCGTCAGCTGAATCGCTGGACGCTGTCGCGCCAGATGCTGCTTCAACGCGCCGACATCGATGCCGTCACCGCAATCGAGCGCCTCGCCGGCATGCAGGCGCAGTACTCGCCATCTCCCTACATCGGCCTTTGGTCGAGGTTGCGCAATTTCCAACGTGACGAGCTGGAGAGGGCGCTCATCGACAACCTCGTGTTCAAGGCAACGCTCATGCGCGGGACCTTGCATCTCGTGAGCGCCAGGGAGTTCGACCTCTACCGTCTGGCATCCCGGTTTCCAACCCATATCTGGTCGGATGGTTTGAAGCAGCTCGTCGACTCAGGCGTCGATGTCGACGCCCTGCGAAACGAGATTCTTGCCTCCCTTGATACCAAAGCCCTGAAGAAGCCCGAGCTGCAGAAAGCTTTTCGCCATCGCATCCCCGCCGAGCTCCCCGACTGGGTCGCGTTCAGCGTAGTTGTCGTCGTCGGCGCGACTATGAACGTCGCGGAGGACGCTCGCTTCGGCCACTTCGCGGGCTCTCGGTATCGCCGCGCGCCGCTGGCGCAGGCCGATCCTGAGGAAGCGATGCGTGCGGTGGTCGCCTCCTACCTTCGCGCGTTCGGCCCCGCAACTCGTGGCGACCTGGCCGGCTGGCTCGGCCGGCCCGTCAGCACCTTTGCGGCCGCGCTCGATTCGCTCGAGGTCATCACCGTGCCCGGGGAGGATCGCCGCGTGTACCTCGACCTACCCGACGCTTCGCGTCCGGACGAAGACGTCGCCGCTCCAGTCCGTTTTCTGCCCAAGTGGGACAACGTTCTACTGGCGTACGAACGTCGTGAGCGGATCCTCCCCGAGCATCACCGCAAGACGGTCATCCGCAAAAACGGCGACGTGCTTCCCACCTTTCTTGTCGACGGCATGGTCGCTGGCGCCTGGGACGCCCCTCTCAAGGGCCGTGCGGTGATGACGCTGACAGCCTTCGCTCCGCTCGCGGCCCGAGATCGCAAGGCGGTCGAGCGCGAGGCCGAGGAGCTGCTGGCCTGGCTTCGCCCCGAAGCCGGCAAGCGAGAGCTCAGATGGAGTGAACCAGTAGCGACCCCGCGCCAAACCGGGTAACCTTCGGCCCGGTGCCGATTTGAACCATCTGTGGCAGCGCTTCCTGCTGGCTAGCTCGCTGATCGTCGGCCTCTTCATCGGGGTGGCGACCACCGTTTTCGGCTACAGCAACCTCGCGACCGTGGACGTCCACTGGTCGGTCTTCCACATCAATGGCGTCCCCCTCTGGGCGGTGGTCGTGGTGCCGCTTGCCCTCTTCCTGATCGCCGGGACCCTCTATCACTGGATGGACGGCCTGCACCACTTCACCGAGCACATGCGCCACCGGCGCCGGGTTCACGAGCTCGAGGCGGAGGTCACGACCCTTCGCGCGCACCTCGACCAGCTGCTCGAGATGCCCGACCACTCGACCTCGAAACTGCCCGACAGGATTGCAACGACCGCCTTGCCGGCCGCGGGCAACGGAATCAACGACGTCGTCAGCACCGAAGCGTCGAGCACCGAGGACGAGCCGGTGCAGGTCGTGAGCGCCAAGAAATCCCGTGCCGCTCAGCGCAAGCGCCTGGCGCTGGAGGTCTCGGGCGGGGCCTCGGAGCCGGCGGCGACTGCGTCCGATGCCAACGGGTCGGCTGAAGACGCAGAGCCAGTGGAGTCAACCGACGCAGTCGAGCGGGAGTCCTAGGCCCAGTGCCGAACCGCCGCCGAGCCGGCCGCCTTGTCGTTCCGTCGCAGCGTCCACCGGCGGACAAGATGCTGCTCGAGCGCAGCACCATCGAGGAGCTGGCTCATCACGCAGACCCGTGGCGCGTCCTGCGCATCCTCTCCGAGTTCGTGGAAGGCTTCGACGCTCTCAACGAGGTCGGGCCGGCCGTCACGGTCTTCGGCTCGGCACGCGCTACCCCCGACGACCCTTACTACGCCGCCGGACGCGCCCTCGGTGGCGCCCTTGCCCGTCGGGGATTCGCAGTGATCACCGGTGGGGGCCCCGGCATCATGGAGGCGGTCAACCGCGGCTGCCAGGAGGCAGGCGGCCTCTCGGTCGGCTGCAACATCGAGCTGCCCGACGAGCAGGAGCTGAACGCGTACGTCGACCTCGGTGTCGAATTCCGCTACTTCTTCGTCCGGAAGAACATGTTCGTCAAGTACGCTCGCGGCTTCGTCATCTTTCCAGGCGGGCTCGGAACGCTGGATGAGCTCTTCGAGTCGCTGACCCTGGCGCAGACAGGCAAGATCGAGCACTTTCCGATCGTGCTCTTCGGTACCGAGTACTGGACCGGCTTGCTGGACTGGATGCGCAAGGTCGTGCTCGGGCGCAAGGCCATCTCGCCGCAGGATATGGACCTCATGACCCTCACCGACGATCCGGAGGAGGCCGCCGAAATGGCGACGAGGCCGCTGCCGACCGGAATTGACGAACCGCGAGAAGATCCCGGCGAGCCAGAGGTCAAGGCGTCGCGATAGCCGCAGTTTCCTCGACCGACTTCTTCTTTCTCACTGACGGAGGCCAGACCGCAGACTCGGTCGCCGCAAGAGTCGCCGGTTTCCTCGATGGCGCCACCAAGACCATCGACATCGCCATCTACGATCTCCGGCTCGAGGCCGCCGCCTCGACCACCGTTCTCGCAGCGTTTGACGCGGCGCTGAAGCGCGGCGTCACTGTGCGGTTGATGTTCAACCACGATCATCCCGGGCCGATCTCCGTGCCGCCGCCCGCCCAGGTCGACTGGGCTTTCATCGACCAGCTGAAAGCGATGGGAATCGCGATCAAGCCGGTGGAGGGTGTCCCCGACCTCATGCATCACAAGTACGTGGCGCGCGATGCCGGCACGCCGCAAGCGGCAGTGCTGAGTGGTTCGATGAACTGGACGAATGATTCGTTCACGCGCGAAGAGAACGTGTCGTTCACGATCGTGTCGCCAAATATCGCGGCCGATTACACGCGGAACTTCGAGGAGCTCTGGCAGCAGCCCGTCGTGGCAACCTCCGGGCGCTTCACCACCCAATGGGCGACGCTCGCTGACTCGACAAAGGCGAGGACGTACTTCTGCCCAGGACGCGGAGTGAAGCTCTCTCACGCGATCGCCAAGTCGATTTCGTCGGCGAGGGTGAGGCTGCGGATCGCTTCGCCCGTCATCACCTCCGGCCCCATCCTTGGAGCGCTGGGGGACGCTTGCCTACACGGCCAGGTGGACATCTCCGGTGTGTACGATGCGACGCAGATGGACGAGGTGCAGCGCCAGTGGGCAGACCAGGCGACGGCGTCGTGGAAGATCGCAGCTTTTCAGAGCGTCGTGAAGGCTGTGCACTTCGGTTCCAAGCGCTCAATTCCCTATGCGAAAGGCTCGGTGCATGACTTTATGCACGCCAAGATCCTGGTCGCCGATGACTTCGTGTACTCGGGCAGCTTCAACCTGTCGCACAGCGGCGAGCAGAACGCCGAAAACGTTGTCCAGTTCGAGAGCCCTCAGATCGCCAACCTCTGCGCCGCCTACATCGATGCCATCGCGGCCAGGTACGGCGGCCGCCCACTGACAGGGACCTGATCATCCCGAGGTCGCGGTATCTCTGGGGAGGCGCCCTCGTCGCTGCACTGGTCGTTGGCGTGGTGCTGATCGCTATACCTCGATTCCAGCCGGCGACTGGCACGCTGCTGGTCATCGGAGCCGGAAAGACCGCGGGGTCGATCGCGCCGATGTCGCTCCAGCTGCACGGAAAGGCGGGTTGGACCGCACTCGGCCAGGTTTCCGGCGCAGTTCCTGCCGCGCCGGACCAGCGCGAGCTCCTGGCGCTGCCGGTGGCCGTCGGCCCTTACGACGGAGTGCGGGTCGGCCCAGACGAGGCGACTCTGCCGGTGGTGGTGACGGCAGGGCAGGTCGAGCCCATCCTCCTCGGCCTCGAGGACGGACGTCTCCTGCCTGGCGCCGCATACGCCGGCAACGACCAGGTGAACCTCGGCCTGGGCGAGCTCTCCGGCAAGTTCGTCGCGATGCCGGCCTTCAGCCTTCAGGACCAGCAGGGCCGCGCATTCGACAGCAGCACCACGGCAGGCAGCGACCTCGTCATCGCGGCCTTTCACACGACCTGCCACCAAACCTGTCCGTTGTATACGGCGCTGTTCTTCCAGCTGCAGAAGCAATTGCCGCCTGGCGTGATGCTCGCTGAGGTCACCACCGATCCGGGCACCGACACGCTATCGGTCCTCGCCGGCTACCGCCAAAGCATCGGCGCGAGCTGGACCTTCGCCACCGCCTCCGCGGATGCGCTGGCCGCGTTCTGGAAACCCTTCGGTGTGCAGCTGGCGACGGGCGACAGCCACGTGTCGACCCTGGCATTGGTCGACCGGCATGGTTACGTACGGCTCGTCTATCGAGGAGTGCCCGACGTCGGCAACGACATCGCTCCGCCACTCGTCACACAGTTGGGCGCTGAAGGACTCAGAGAGCTGGCTTCGCATGGCGACGGCTGGGGCGCGCCCAGCGTCCTGCAGTCGCTGCTCACGATCACGGGTCCGGAGCAGGTGGCACCCGGCGGAGGAGGTCGCGCTCCAGGCTTCACCCTCACCGACACCGATGGGCGGAAGGTCACATTGGCCGACCTCGCCGGCCAACCTCTGGTGATCAACTTCTGGGCGAGCTACTGCCCGCCGTGCCGGGCCGAGATGCCGCTGCTTCAACGGCGTGTTGCCGCCGCGAGCCGGGTTCGCCTTGTGCTCATCGACGAAGGCGAGAGCAGCCAGACCGCGCGCGACTTCCTGAGCGCGACTGGGATCCAGCAGCCTGCGCTCCTCGACTCCGACCTGGCCGTCGGGCGAGCGTACGGCGTGGTTCCTCTTCCGACCACCGTCTTCGTACGCGCCGACGGTTCGATCGCGGGACGGCAGGTGGGCGAGCTTGACGACCGCGTCCTGGCGGCCTGGCTGTCGACTATGACCACTCAGTAGACTTTCGCGTTGGTGTCTGGGGAGGGCCTTTTTCGCCGGCTTGCGGTGGTGACCGCCCTCTTCG
>JAYUFT010000255.1:0-10447 GCA_043738605.1 Candidatus Dormiibacterota bacterium
ACCGGTCTCCTCGCCGTCGGCGGCATGCATATGCACAACAACCCGATGGAGCTGGTGCGGGAGCTGGTCCGGCGGCGGCGTGGCGTCCGCCGCCTTCTCACCAGCCCTTCCGCGTCGCTGGCCGCCGACCTTTTGATCGGCGCGGGCCTTGTCGGCGAAGTCGCCACGGCCTACATCGGTTTCGAGCATCTGGGCCTCGCCCCCGCGTACCGGCGCGCGGCCGAGTCGGCAGCGATCAATGTGGTCGAGCTGTGTGAGGCGGCGATCGTGCACGGCCTCTACTCTGGGGCCGGCGGTCTGCCGTTCATTGCCCTACCGGCGGGCCTCGAGCTGTCGGACGTCAGCAGCGCCAACGCTGAACATTTCCGCATGATCACCGATCCGTTCACGGGCGATCGGGTGCTGGTCGTAGCACCGCTCAGGCCCAACGTATCGCTGATCCACGCCCTCGCCGCGGATGAGCATGGGAACGTCTTCTTCGCCGGCGCGCACTTCACCGATCGGTTGATGGCGATGGCGGCGAAGACGGTGATCGTCCAGGTGGAGCGAATGGCCGAAGCCGGCGAAATCGCCGCTCAACGAGCCGAGAGTGTCCTGCCAGGCTTCCTGGTCACCGCGGTCGTCGTCGCTCCGCGCGGCTGCCTGCCGACCGCATCGCACGGCGCCTACGGGTACGACGAGCCGGGACTTCGCGCTTACCTAAAGCTTGCCCGCACCGCAGAGGGCTTCACCGAATATGTTCAGGTCAACGGGATGGCCCCGGCGGAGGTGACGGCATGAGCATCGCAGTCGAAGCCGAGTACTCCACCGGAGAGCTCATGGCGGCCGTTATGGCTCGCCACCTGCGCCCGGGTGAGGTCGCGATCATGGGCGCTGTGAGCGCGCTGCCGCAGGCGGCCTGCCGACTGGCGCAGCTCACCACGGCGCCAGGCCTGTGGTTCATCGCGGGCGGAAGCGGTGCGGTGAATCCGCACCTCGACCCGTTGGTCGCGTCCAGCTGCGACGAGAGGCTGCTGGACGCAGATGCGGTCATGACGCTCCCGGATGTGATCCTGGTCGAGGGACGGGGGGATCTGATCGACGTTTTCTTTGCAGGCGGTCTGCAGATCGACGCGCATGGCAACTGCAACCTGGGCCCGGTCGGGCCCTGGCGCCACCCCACTCTGCGCGGACCGGGCGGCGTCGGCCTTCCCTTCGTCTCGCGCGCCGGTCGAGTGGTCATCTACTCGATGTCGCACGACCGCCGAACCTTCGTCGAGCGCGTCGACTTCGTCAGCGGACCTGGCTTCCCCGCCGGCTCCGTCCCGCTTCACGGCGGCGGTCCGGTGCTGATCGTCACCCCGCTGTGCACGATGGACTTCGATTCCGAGACTCACCTCGCCCGGCTGGCCACCCTGCACCCAGGCGTCACCCTGGGCCAGGTACTTGAGTCCACAGGCTTTGCTCCCATCGTCCCGCTGAAGCTCGAAACCACCGCGGTGCCGACGCCGGACCAACTGGCAATTCTCCGCGGCCTGGATCCGACCGGCCTGTTGCGTGAGGGCGCGTGACAGTGAAGCGCTTTGAGGATCAAGTTGCGATCGTCACCGGAGCCGCTAGCGGCATCGGCCGGGCGACGGCACTCCGGCTGGCCGCAGAGGGCGCGGCGGTCGTGATCGCCGACGTCAACATGGAAGGCGCCGGCGTCGTCGCCAATTCGATATCGGAGCTGGGCGGTCGGGCACTCGCCCTGCATGTCGACGTCACGGATGCACCGGGAGTCAAGGCGATGACCGATCGGGCCGTGGCCGCATTTGGCAAGGTCGACATCCTCGTCTCCAACGCGGGCTGGGACAGGGCCGGACCGTTCGCCGACACCGACGAGGAGCTCTGGGACCGTGTCATCGCCATCAATTACCGCGGTCACCTGGCCACCTGTCACGCCGCCCTTCCTTATATGAGGGAGCGGGGCGGAGGTCGGATCGTCACGGTCGCCTCGGACGCAGGCCGGGTGGGATCGAGCGGCGAGGTCGTCTACTCCGGCGCCAAGGGCGCAGTCATCGCGTTCACCAAGGGCCTGGCTCGCGAGGTTGCCCGCTACGGGATCAACGTCAACTGCGTGGCGCCGGGCCTGGTCGACACACCGCTGCTCGCCGGGATAGTCGAGGGTAACGAGAAGTTGATCGCGGCGATCGTCCGCTCCATACCTCTTCGGCGCACCGGGGTGCCTGAAGAGGTCGCGGCGGCCATCTGTTTCTTCGCGTCGCCCGATGCGGCGTACATCACGGGCCAGACCCTGAGCGTCAACGGCGGCTTGACAATGCCATGAGCGTGACTATCGGAAGTTGACGATATGACATCAATCATGGACGAGCTACTGCGGCAGCATCGTGACGCGGAGGCGATGCTGGTCAAGCTGGCGGCTGGTGTGGGCCGAGTGCAGCGCGAGGGCGTAATGGGAGCGGGTGTCCTCGATGACCTCCGTGAGCTACGACGTGAGATACAGGGGGAGGTCCTGAGCCACTTTCGCGAAGAGGAGCAAGCGCTCTTCCCGGTGCTGGGCCGGCACATCGACAGCGCTTCGGGTCCGATCGCGATGCTCATGGAGGAGCACGCGATCTTCCGCCAGCTGGAGCTCCAGTTCGAGGAGGCGGTTGCGGCCCTCGAAGCCGGTCACGGTGACGGTTGGGAGGAGAAGGTATGCGAGGCTGGCGACTCGATCGCCCGTCTGCTGCCGGCGCATATAGAAAAGGAGGAAGGCATTCTCTTCCCGATGGCCGATGACATGCTGAGCGCCGACGAGTGGGATCAGGTGCGGCGGCTCTGGGCGGAGGCGCTGGCTGCGGTCATCTCCTGAGGGCAGCGGTGATCCCAAACATCAGGTTGGCTGGTCTCTCGGCGAGCCGGCGCAGGTACCACGCGGCCCACTCCGAGCCATAGCTGATCAGCACGGCGCTCCGGTGACCCTCGGCCGCCAGCGCCGACAGGTCGGCACTGCGGATTCCGTACAACATGGCGATCTCGTAGCGGTCGCGGGCGACCTCGGCGGTGGCCAGGATCGACCTCAGAAGATCGACGTCGTGCGTCGCGAGCGTGGGCGGCGGGTGGCCGCGCCCGGTTGCATCGAGCAGCTGCAGCGCGATCAGCCGGTAGGCGCTCGACACCTCGCGTCGCGACTGTAACGCGATCTCTTCGGGCTCCTTGTAGGCGCCCTTGACCAGCCTGATCCGCGGCCGTAACGGGAGAAGGCTCTGCAGATCGGAGGGAGTCCGGCGCAGGTAGGCCTGCAGGCAGAGGCCGACATTATCGTGCCGCTCACGCAGCCGGCGGTAAGCCTCCAGCGTCTCGGCAGTTGAGGCGCTCCCCTCCATATCGATCCAGATAAGTCGCTCGACCTCTGCGGCCGCGCCGGCCAACCGGTCGAGGTTTACGTCCAGGAGTGCGTTGTTGACGCCCAGACCCAGCTGCGTGAGCTTGACCGATGGATGGGTCGGCAGGTGCCGATGGGAGATGGCCGTCAATGCGTCCAGGTAATGACGGGTGACCTCATCCGCCTGCTCCTGATCGCTGACGTCCTCGCCGAGCAGCGTCAACAGAGTGGAAATGCCGCGATCAGCCATCCCCGTCGCGGCCGCGAGCGCATCGTCCAGGCCTTCGCCCGGCATGAAGCGAGAAACCGCACGGCGGGCCATTGCCGAGCGGCCGAGCCAGCCGCGCACGCGGCCGCTCTGAGATGCGCGTAGGAGGACCCCCTTCACCATGTCTGCGTCGGCCTTGTCGCTGGACCCATGCCTAACTGCCCCGGGCTCGTGCGGGCAGGCGCAGCGCCACCGGAAGGCCGGCGACCCCGACCACCGCCAGCAAGCCCAGAGCCATGTACGCGTTGCCGATCACGACCTGCGTGGCCAGCACGAGGAGCAGGCCGCCCAGGTTGCCCGCCATCATCAGAAACCCGACTGCCGCGCCCTGCCGTTCGGGTCCGGCGTGGATCTCCGCCCAGTCGAGAACGACAGGCAGGCTGGCCAGTAGTAGGAACCCATCGACGAACAGCCAGGCGCCGAGCCAGATGACGTTGTGGAAAAGCGCCATCGCGATGAACGTCAGGGCCGACACTGCGACTGCGCCAATCAGCATCGTTCTTCGTTGATCTCTGGACGCCATGGCGGAAGGCAGCAGCGCCGCACCAAGGATTCCCGCCAGAGTCATCACAGCGATGAGATTGCCGGCGGCGGACGCCTGACCGAAGTGGTCGAGCACCGGTTGCAAATAAGTGGCCACTGCGTTGTAAGTCCCCATCCCGATGAATAACAGACCCGCCAGCAGCCACATGAAGCGGTCGCGGGTGAGCCAGCGGAGACTCACGCTGACCGAGGGGTCGTCCGGGAACGCGGGCGAAGTCCTCAGTGCGATGACGACCAGGATCGCTGCCAGCACAGATGGGATCGCCTCCACGCCGAGCAGCAGGGGTAAGCCGCCGGCCGAGAACAGTGGACCGCCGCTGAGAACGGCGGCCAGGATGCCAACGAAGAGCGCCGCGGTGCCGATCGAGATCGCGACGGCGCGCTCACCGGGTGGAAAGTAACGCGCCGCCACCTTGGTGATGCTGTTGAGGACCAGCGGCTGGCCGGCGGCGATCACAAGCTGCCCTGCGAGCTGCCAGGAAAAGGATGTCGGAGAAACGAGTCGGATCACCGCCCCTGCGCCAGTCAGCAGCGCCCCTACTCCTAGCGCCTGCTCGAATCGCATGTCGAGCCAGCGTCCTGTCGGCAGCGCTAGAAGGATGTAGACGCCAGGAAAGATAGCCGCGAGATCGCCGACGGTTCCGACATCTACGTTCATCACCTTCGCGGTCTGCGTGTCCACCGCGGCGAACGTCAGCCACAGCAGCTGGGTGCTCGCCGCCAGGAGCGCATAAGCGCCGAGGATGGCCCAGCGGCTGATCGACAGCTTCGCCGCCAGGCCAACTCGCCCTGCCACTCTTAGTCCTTCCTCTCGTTCAGTCGCGCGTAGACACCATGAAGCTGGCCGTAGAGCCGCTTGAACTCGGCGTACATGGGCTCGTATGTCGCCCGGGCATCAGGGTCCGGTTCAAAGGTCGTGGTCACGCGAACCAGGCTGCGCACGTCGTCGAGTGTGATCTTGCCCAATGACATGGCCGCAAACAGGGCAGCTCCACGGAGGTTGGCGTACGTGGGCTCGGCCACCCTCTCGATGCGGCGCCCGAGAACGTCCGCGTGGATCTGGCACCACAGGTCCGAGCTTGCGCCGCCGCCGAGAATGCGCAGGGCCGGCAGAGGTCGGCGTACGAACCCCTCGACGGCATCCAGCAGCCAGCGTGCGTTGAACGCGACGCCTTCCAGCACGGCCCGGATGATGCGCGGGCGGTCGGTGGTGAGCGAGACATTGAGAAATGCACCGCGCAGAGTCCGATCCTCGACCGGTGTTCGCTCGCCTTTCAGCCAGGGCGTGAAGATGACGCCTCCAGCACCTGCGGGCGCCGTTGCGGCGACGGTCATCAGGTCGTCATAGGCAGGCGTCCACGGCTCGGCCAGCCCGTCATCGGGCCCGATGATCGAGTCACGCAACCACTGAAGACAGAGGCCGGCCGTCTCGTGGTTGTTGGCGACCAGATAGGCACCTGGCCTCAGCCCGGGCACCGAGGCCATCTGATGGATCACGTCACTGCGCTTGAACGGCACCTCGCACCCGATCCAGGCGGTGGTGCTGATCGTGAGGTGGGCTTCGAATGGAGCCACGGCTCCCGACCCGATGAATGCCGTGTGCAGGTCGGGCACCCCCGCGACCACAGGCACTCCTGCCGGCACGCCAAGCTCGTCTGCGACCCGGGGCAGGATGCCCCCGAGTACGCTGCCCGTCGGCAAGAGCTTCGGCAGTCGGGCCCGGTCACGGCCCGACCGCGCGACCAGCGCCGGCACGTACTCGACCGGCGCTCCCGGCCTGTTGTCCGTGAGCCAGGAAAGGATCATGGAGGCCGGAGTGGCGGCGGTGCGGCCGGTGAAGAGCAGCCCCAAGTAGTCCAGAGGCTCGAGCAGTGCATGGGTCCTCGTGTATACGTCGGGTTCGCAGTTGCGCAGGTACAGCTCGTGGCCGAGTGGATCCGCCCCGTTCGGAGAGGGTGCGCCGCCCGTCACCTGGATCCAGCGGACTATATTTCTGGGCGAATACCCGAAAAACGAGATCGGCCCGCCCATCACCTTCGACGAGAAACGAGCCCCACGGGTGTCGGACCAAAGCCGGCAGTCGCTCACCGCAACACCATCGGCCCCGACCGGGACTGTCGATCCCCACTGCCCTGTGATCCCGACACCGGCCAGGTCCGCCGGGTCGGCAACCCTGGAATCAATGAGCGAGCGAACGCCGTCGCGGATGTGGCTCCACCATTCGGAGGTGTCCTGCACGGCGCCGCCGTCGTGCAGATAGCGCGTCTGCACCGAGCCCAGGTTCTTTCCGAGCAGGTCACCGTTCAAAGAGACTGCGCCGGTCTTCGGTCCGCCGGTGCCGAGATCGATCGCGAGAAACCAGGGTTGGCCCGACACCTTACGGGCGAGTCTCACTCGGAGCCACGTCATACATTGCGTCGAGCGCTGCGGTGAAGAGGGTGTTCAGGATCTCGTCGCCGTCGGGCGTTCCTCCGAGGCCGTAAAGCGCTCCGCTGCGCGGCGCCGGCCGCGATGGGTGCTTGGCGTACTCAACCGCGTCGCGGAGGTCGGCAACGAACGCCTCGGCGACACCTGGCGCGGTGTTGGGCCTCGTGACACAGAAGTGAAGCGCAGGCGGAAGGTGCAGACCGTTCAAGCGCCATCCCTTGGCAATGAGGTGGTCGTTGACGTGGTAGATGTCGAGCTTCGGCGCGCGGAATGCGACCAGGAACGTCGGCTCGCCGATCACCTCGAGGTCGGGGATGGCCTTGACACCGTCCCGGATGGTGGCCGCAGTGCGGAAGATCCTGTCCGCGACCTCGAGGTAGCCCTTCTCTCCCAGGCTCACCATCGCGGCCCAGGTCGCCGCCACGACGCCGCCTGAGCGGCTGCCGGACAATCCGGGTGAGAAGTAGATTCCTCCAGGCCAATCGGGGAACGTGAAGTACTGGTACTTGCGCAGGTTGCTGTTCCGGTAAAGCAACACCGACGTGCCCTTGAGGGCGTAACCGTATTTGTGCGTGTCGGCGGAGATCGACGTGACCCCTGGCACACGGAAGTCGAATCTCGGAATGCGATAGCCGAGGCGCTCGCCCCACGGCAGGATGAAGCCTCCCAGGCAACCGTCGACGTGCAGCCCGAGGTCGTGCTCGAGCGCGATCTCCGACAGTTGCTCGATCGGATCGATCAATCCATGCGCATAGTTCGCCGCCGAGCCCACCAGTGCCACGGTGTTCTCGGTGATGTGTTCGCGAATCCAGGCGATGTCAGCGACCCATTTGTCGGTGAGAGGTGCCTTCAGCAGCTTGATTCCGAGAAGGTGCGCCGCCTTGTCGAGGGCGACGTGTGCGGTCACCGGGATGATGACCTCAGGCTCCGTGATGCCCTTCTCGGCGCGGCCGCGGTCGCGGTACACCAGCATGGGGTTGATCAGGCTCTCGGTGCCGCCGAAGGTCACGACGCCGCAGACCTGCTCGCCAGGATGATGCCCAGGGACGGCATCGCCGTGAAGCATCGCGGCCGTCATCGCCACTATCTCGGCCTCGAGCTTGGTGGCACTCGGATACATGTCGCGCTGCAGCACGTTTACGTGCGCGAACAGGCGGAACGCCTCGGTCAGAAATCTGTAGTGGTCGTGGTCGCCGTGGTAGATCGACCCAGAAACTCGACCGCGATCGGCGATGCGATCCTCCTCACCGGCCATGGTCGCGAGCTCCTCGAGGATGCTGGTGCGGTCCCTGCCTTCGGGTGAGAGCCTGTGATAGCTCGGAAACCGATCCCTGTAGGGATAGAAGTCGATGAGCGCGCCCTCGTCGTCCTGATCCTGGCTCATGGCTGGGCCTCCCTCCGTCCGGCATGAAGCCGGCTCCTGGCTGCCGCCAGCTTACTTTGGTTGGGTTGGACTAACCGAGGAAAACGCCCGGGATGAGCCAGCCGGCAGCGAAGTGACGGCCTGTCACCTTCTCAGCGTTCAGGGCAATCCAGTGCAGCCTGGCGCCGGGCGCGAGTGAATCCAACCGGAGCTGGCGTAATGCCCGGCTGCGAGCGTCTTTAGCGTCGGTGATCTCCTCGAGCGGACCCACAGCAGTGACGCTCCATCCTTCACGCGCGTGTGGATCGTAGCCGTCGATCTCGAAGCAAGCCACGGAGCCCGGGCCGTGCGCCAGCAGTCTGCCTCGGTGAGCTCGAGCACTCCCGCCGAGGATGCTCTGGCCCCGGCGCGCCCTAACGACCGATCAGCTTCCGCAGGCGTGTGGCTCATCTAACGTTAATGCTGTAACACCCCATCCCCTCCGCGCCGAGGGTCGAAAGCCCCACAAGCGTGGGGACCCTTGGCCCTCCCTGGGGGCGATCATCGCCCTCAGCATCTGGTCCACGTGTTCTTGCGATCTTATGTGGATGTGGCACGCCCGATCGAGGAGGTCGAGGTTGAGATGGCGGCCGGTGTCGAAAACTGGCTGCCTGACATGGCCAGGGGGGCGAACGGGGCCGGGGAGAAACTTCTCTCGGAGCTCGGATTCAACCTGGGCAAACGCCGAATCGCCAGGCAAATCACCGTAGAAATCGGCGCACCCAAGGCCACGGCGGGCCTGATGTTCTTGCCCATCCGCTGGCGATCCGCGACCGAGGCCGGAATGTTCCCGACCCTCGATGGAGTGTTGGAGGTCGCTGCGCTGGGCGTCGCCAGAACTCTCCTGGGCCTCAGCGCCGACTACGAGCCACCTCTTGGGCTCATCGGGAAGATCGCCGACCGGACCCTGTTTCACCGGGTCGCAGAGGTGACCGTCAAAGACTTTCTCGAGCGGATCGGCGCGCGGCTCGCGCGGACCAAATAACGTGCGATCCCCTGGCGACGAAATGACCGGGCCCGACTCGTTTCACACGATCATCGAGCCGTTCAAGATCAAGACGGTCGAGCCCATACGGATGACCTCCCGCGACGAGCGGGCCACCTTCTTGAAGGACGCCGGGTACAACCTCTTTCGACTCGCCTCTGACAACGTGCTCATCGATCTCCTGACCGACTCCGGCACCGGTGCCATGAGCTCCGAGCAGTGGGCGGGGATGATGCGCGGCGACGAGGCCTATGCGGGCTCCAGCAGCTTCTTCCGTTTCGAGAACGCGATCAGGGAGCTGACAGGATTCAAGCACGTCATACCGACCCATCAGGGCAGGGCGGCTGAAAGGATCCTGTTCTCCGTCACCTCCGGAGCCGGCAAGGTCATCCCAGGCAACCATCACTTCGACACCACTCGGGCGAACATCGAAGTCACCGGCGCTGAGGCTGTCGATCTCCCTTGCGAAGAGGCTGCCGACCCATCGCAGCCGGCGCCATTCAAGGGCAACATCGACCTGAAACGTTTGGAATCCCTGCTTCAAGCTCGAGCTGGACAAGTACCCATGTGCATCATCACGCTGACCGACAACACCGGTGGGGGACAGCCGGTGTCGCTACGCAATCTCCGCGATGCGCGGGCGCTGCTCAACCAGCACGGGGTTCCGCTGATACTCGACGCCGCCCGCTTCGCTGAGAACGCGATGTTCATAAAGATGCGCGAGCCGGAGAACGCCGGTAGGACGCCTCGAGAGATTGCCCGCGAACAGTTCTCTTACGCCGACGGCTGCTTGATGAGTGCGAAGAAAGACGGGATCGCCAACATTGGCGGCTTTCTCGCGTTGAACAACGACAACTGGGCCGACAAGGCCCGGCAACTCCTGATCCTGACCGAAGGCTTCACGACCTACGGCGGCCTTGCGGGGCGGGACCTGGAAGCGATCGCCCAGGGTCTCGAGGAAGTCCTACATGAGGACTATCTTCGTTACCGGCTGCGAAGTGCTGAGTATCTAGGTGCGGGGATCCGGGACGCGGGCATACCGATCGTCGAACCGCCAGGCGGCCACGCCGTATATATAGACGCGCGCGCGATGCTGCCCCACGTGCCACCCGAGCTCCTGCCAGGCCAGGCGTTGAGCTGTGCTCTGTATGTCGAAGGCGGCGTGCGCTCGATCGAGGTGGGGAGCGTCATGTTCGGGCATACCGATCCCCAGACGGGGAAGCAGGTGCCTGCGGACAAGGACCTCGTGCGCCTGGCCCTCCCAAGGCGCGTCTACACCCAGAGTCACGTCGACTACGTGATCGAGGTGGCGCAATTCCTGGCCCGGAACCGGACGGCGATCGGAGGCTATCGGATCGTGTCCGAACCGGCCGCGCTGCGCCATTTCACCGCCGTCTTTGAGCCAATCGGCCCAGTCGCCTCGTGAGATCGGTAAGGGAGGGCGGCCGCCATGCGGCGGCCGCCCTTTCGCTT
>JAYUFT010000256.1:0-3463 GCA_043738605.1 Candidatus Dormiibacterota bacterium
GACGTGCCGAAGCTCGACGTCAAGGTCGAGCGCGGCATGACGCACGACGGTATCGGCAAGTACCTCGCCGACGTCGTCAAGAAGGCGCCCGGCGAAACCGCAGACGTCGTCGGCATCCTGAAGAAGAGCAAGGCCGACGTGATGGTCAGCTACCTGCCGGTCGGTTCTGAAGAGGCGACGAAGTGGTACGTCGAGCAGGCTCTGGCAGCCGGCGTCGCCGTCGTCAACTGCATCCCCGTCTTCATCGCGCGTGAGCCCTACTGGCAGAAGCGCTTTGAAGACAAGGGCCTCCCGATCATCGGCGACGACATCAAGTCACAGGTCGGGGCCACGATCATCCATCGTGTGCTCACCCGGCTGTTTGCGGACCGCGGTGTGAAGCTGGAGCGTACCTACCAGCTCAACTTCGGCGGCAACACCGACTTCCTCAACATGCTCGAGCGCGAACGGTTGATGTCGAAGAAGATCTCCAAGACTCGCTCGGTCACCTCGCAGATGGACTACGACATCGGCGCCGACAACGTCCACATCGGCCCCTCCGACTACGTGCCCTGGCTGCACGACCGCAAGTGGGCCTACATCAGGCTGGAAGGCCGCACCTTCGGCGACGTGCCCTTGAATGTCGAGCTCAAGCTCGAGGTCCACGATTCACCCAACTCGGCCGGCATCGTCATCGACGCCGTCCGCTGCTGCAAACTGGCCCTCGACCGCGGGATTTCAGGCGCGCTGGAAGGCCCCAGCTCCTACTTCAAGAAGTCGCCGCCGGTGCAGTACCGCGACAACGAAGCCAAACGGCTGGTGGAGGAGTTCATCGATGGTGGTAAGGCCGGGACGAACGGTCGCGCCCGCCGCGTCACGCGGGCGAAACCGGCGACCACCGCTGCTCGGCGCTAGTTATCGCGCTGGTGCGGCAGTCGTGCGGGCGCTACCGCCTGGCTTCAACCATGCCGTCGCGGCTCCCGGTGGCGCCGCCTGGTACTGGCTCAACGGCCGGCAGCGCCGCGCCGCGCTCGACAACTACGCGGCCGCCCTGGATCGCGATCGCTCCGACCCGGAGGTCGCCCGCGTTGCGCGCCGCGCGTTTCAGAACTACGGGCGCATGCTTCTCGACTTCATGCTCATCGGCAACCTCACCCCGGACGAGCTCTTGAACCGAATGTCTATGGACGGCCGGGACAATCTCGACGCCGCACTGTCCGCCGGCCGAGGCGTGATCATGGCCGTCCCCCACATGGGCTCGTGGGACATGGCCGGCGCTTACGGGGGCGCTCTCGGCTATCCGATCTCCGCCGTGACTGAACGATTTCCCGGCTCGCTGAACGACGCAGTCGTGAGAACGCGAAGCCGGTTCGGGCTGAACGTGATCATGCTGGGCCGCGCCGCCGTCCGGTCGATCACCCAGGCGCTCGAGGCCAACGGCATCGTTGCGCTCCTCTGCGACCTCGAGCAGGGCCCCGGGGTCGACGTCCGTTTCTTCGGGCGCCGGGCCGTGGTGCCTGGTGGCCCGGCCGCGATCGCGCTCAAGACGGGCGCCGCGCTGCTTCCGGCCTATCAGTACATGGTTTCTCCAGGTCGCCACCACGTGCACCTCGACCCGGCGATCTCGTGGCCGGCAGGCACCACCAAAGAGGGCCTGATGCAAAAGGTCATCAGCCGCTTCGAGGAGTTCATCAAGCCTCGCCCCGACCAGTGGTACGCGTTCCGGCCCATGTTCAAGAACGAGGGGTGAGTTGTGGCGCTACCGAGCGTTCAAGGCCGTGCAGTCGATCGTGGAGCGACTGCCGCGATCGTTGGCCTATGCGCTCGCAGTTTTCGCCGCTCGTTTCGCGTTCTGGTTTTCGCCGCTGGCGAGACCCAGGCTCCAGTTCAACCTGCGAGTCGCCCGCCCGGACCTGAGCGACCGCGAGCTCAGGCGGACGACGTGGCTCAACTTCCGCAACCACGCGAAGGCCTACGCCGACCTGATGATGCTGCCGCGCACGCAGGTCTCGGCGATGCGCCCGCTGTTGCAGGTCAACGGCATGGAGAATCTGGAGGCAGCTCGCGCCCTCGGCAAGGGCGTGATGGCGGTCTCGTGTCACATGGGCTCATACGAGATCGTCTCCGCGATCTGGGCAGCCACGCTGTCGCCGGTCAGCTTTTTCGCCGAGGAGTTGGAGCCTCGGGCTCTGTTCGAGTGGTATCGCGATACACGGGCGCGCCTTGGGATCAGCGTCTTGACTCTGACGGTGACTGGCATCCGCAAGGTCACCCAGGCCCTGCACGAAAAGGAGTTGGTGATCACCGCCATCGACAGGGACGTCATCGGCACCGGTCACGTGATGCCGTTCTTCGGCCGGCCGGCGCCGATTCCACTCGGCACCGCAGCGATCGCGCTGAGGTCTGGGACACCGCTCCTTCCAGTGTGCGTTTACCGACTACCGGACGACACCTTCATGGCGGAGGCGGCGCCGCATCTCATCGCAGAGAACACAGGCGACCGGAAGGCAGACGAGATACGTGTGACCCAGCAGCTCCTTCAGGTCATCGAGGGCTTCATTCGAAGGCACCCGGAGCAATGGCACGTGCCTCATCGCATCTGGGCCGGATCGCCTTAATGAGCGCGCAATGAGAATCGGCCTTGTCTCTCCGTATGACTTCGCCACGGCCGGTGGCGTCAACGACCATGTTCGCCACCTGGCGCGCCAGCTACGCCGCCTCGGTCATGAGGCGCGCATCTTTGCGCCGTCGAGCCGCGCCGACGTCGATTTCGACACCGCGCGTTTCTACCGCATCGGCAGCCCGATCGCGATCCCGGTCAACGATTCGGTAGCGCGAATAACGCTCAGCTTTCATCTTGCGGACCAGGTGGCGGCGATCGTCGAAAAGGAACATTTCGACGTGCTGCACTTCCACGAGCCGTTGATGCCCGCGCTCCCGATGACCATGCTGCGGATGTCGAGGACCACGAACGTCGGCACGTTCCACGCCTTCGCTCGATCGAACATCGGCTACTACTACGGCCGGCGGTGGCTCGAGCCGTACCTCGCGTACCTGCACCGCGGCATCGCGGTCAGCGAACCGGCCCGCAATTTCCTTCACCAATACTTTCCGGACTTCCCGGTGCGAATCATCCCCAACGGCATCGACGTCAATGCTTTCAAGCCTGGATTGACTCCCATTCGCCACCTGCGGGACGACCACGTCAACATCCTCTTCGTCGGTCGCCTCGAAAAGCGGAAGGGCCTCGGAGATCTGCTGCGCGCCTACGAGTTCATGCAAGCGCGCGTGCCGAAGAGCCGCCTGATCGTGGTCGGCGATGGTCCGCTGCGCGGCCAGGTTGAGTCGTACATCTCCAGGCACCGGCTGCCGAACGTCGTCATGGCCGGCTACGTGCCCGACACGGTGCTGCCGCGCTATTACTGCAGCGCAGACATCTTCTGTGCGCCGGCGACCGGCGCAGAGAGTTTTGGGATCGTTCTCC
>JAYUFT010000257.1:0-10419 GCA_043738605.1 Candidatus Dormiibacterota bacterium
TCGGGATCGCGGTCGATCCCGAGCAGCCGGCCGCCAGGAATGATTCTCTCCAGGATCAGGCGGGCGTGGCCCGCCTGCCCGACCGTGCAGTCGATCGCGACTGCGCCCGGTCCGGGCTGAAGCAGCTCTATTACCTCTTGTGAAAGTGCGGGTTGGTGCGGACTCAGCGGCCTGAGTTCACCTTGTCAGCGGATTCGGTAAAGCGCCCTTGCGCGTCGGCGCTGTAGTTGTCCCATCTGGCCTCTTGCCAGATTTCCACCCGAGACCCGCTCCCGATCACCACCACCGACGATGGGGAGCCGATCTCCGCCAGCTTTCGTTGCTCCGGACGCAGGATGATCCGTCCCTGACCGTCCGGCTCGAACGCCTCCGAGAGCGAGTACAGGGTTCGCGCCAGCGCCCTCTGTTCGGGGCCTGGCAGCGGGCTGAGCAGACTCTCGGCCAGGGACGCCCACAGCTCCGGCGGGTAGATCGCCAGTACCGCGTCGAGGCCCAACGAGACGAAGCTCCCTTCCGGCAGCTGCTTGCGGAAGGCGGCCGGGATGGCCAGCCTCCCCTTCTCGTCCACTCGAACTCGGTAGGTACCCGTGAACACTCATCAGGCCTCCCAAAATTGCCGGAGCGCCCGTTGCTGCCGCGCGCAAAGCCCGCAACCGCAGCCGTGCAGCTCGAGGGGCATCTCGTTGCCCAGCTTGTCGAACCGGTGATTCATGGCCGTGGCGCGCTGCCACAGGTCTCTAGCGAACATCGCTGTGAGACCCAGGCGCCGCTGGTCCTGGGCCCTTGACCGGTGAGTGCCGCTGACCATTTAGACCCCCACCAGGTGTGTGAGAATCCGGGTCATGTTCGGCGCCATCGCGGCTGCGGGGAGAAGTGGCGTAGAGGAGATGTATTGCGTGCTGTACTTGGACGTAGGGTGCGACGTATGCTGCCATGTTGCTTGATTCACCACTTCTCCCCACTGATCACCGCGATTCGCCGCGAACCGTATCAAGTGGCCCACAGCCTGTCAATACCCCTTACCACTACATATAGCGTGACCCTCGAAGCCTGAAGGGCTCTGAGCCCAACATCTTGTGGTTGGAAATCCCAAGTCCTCAAGATGCGGGGCTAAAATGTGATAGCCACGAACATTAGTTTGGATAGCGCAATGCGCGCTTAAGCGATGTTCCTAACCGTTCTTTACCCGCTGCGCTTGAGCAGACCGAGTCGTTTGGCGCGGTTTTCGGCCCACGAAAAGACCCACAGGCTGGCCGGGATCATCACCCCTCCCATCACCAGGAGGATGCCGATCGTCGGCAGCTCGGCCTGCATTCCCTTGCCGTCCAGGAGGCTCGACCGGATGCCCTGGAGCGCGTACGTGAGCGGTGAGGCGTAGCCGGCCACCTGCATCGGCATCGGCAGAACGCTCAGCGGGTAGTAGACGCCCGACACCAAAAGCAGGAACCCCTGGACCGCCACCGACATCTGCTCGCCCTTCTGTGGGGAAAGGAGGGGGAGAACGGAAGTGAAGATGGCAAGGCCGATCAGCGGGACGGTGGAAGCAGCGAGCACGGCCAGCGCCGCAGGTATGTCGGCGTGCGAGAAATCGAGGTTGAACATGGCGATCGCCAACAGGAGGACGACGAAGGTTCGCGCCAGGCCGTAGCCGATGGCGAACAGGCAGATGCCAAACAGATGCGTGATGCGCCGGATCGGGGCCATGAACGTGTACTCGATGGTGCCTTCCCAGCGTTCCCACGCGATCGCGTACGCGGCTTCCATGAAGACGAGCGAGAGATAGCCCCACAGCAGCGCGCCGACCAGCAGGTAGAGCTGCGCCTTGTGCAGGTCGAAGGACCCGCCCTTCACGCCGAGGGTGCCCAGGCCAGAGGCGAGGAAGCCGATCGAAAGCACGCTGACCAGGCTGTAGAAGAGCCAGACGACCTCCCACACCCAGTAGCGCTTGACGACGTGAAGCTGCCTTTCGGCAAAGCCGAAGAGCGCGTTGAACTCGACGTGACGCGTGCCTACGCTCATCCCGACTCTCCCTCCTCTTCACGCACGAACTCCTTGCCGCTCAGGTGCATGAAGACGTCCTCGAGGCCGGCAGGGCTATCTCCGTTCCCGTACTTCCGGCCGAGCTCCTCGGGGGTGCCGTCGGCGAGCACGCGACCCTCGTCCATCATCAAGACGCGATCGCAAAGGGCTGCGGCCTCGTCCATGTCGTGGGTGCAGAGCAGCACTGTGACCTCGCTCTCGGCTCTCAACATCTGGAGCAGTGCCTGGACCTCCTTCTTCGAACGAGGATCGAGGCCGGTCGTCGGCTCGTCCATCAGCAGGAGCGAAGGAGCGGTGAGAAAGCTGCGCGCAATGGCGACCTTCTGCTGCTGGCCTCGTGACAGGGCCTTCATCGGTTGGTCGACGGTGTCCATCGGGAGGCCGAGCCGGTCGAGAAGGTCCGTCACCTGCTTACGCGTGCCGCTCGCGCCACCGCCATAGAGGCGAGCGGCGTACAGCATGTTTTCCCAGGGGCTCAGCTCCTTGAAGAACGCGGCCTCGACCGAGACACGGTTCACGTGTCTGCGCACCGACAGCGGCTCCGCAACCACGTCCCAGCCGAACACCATCGCCTTGCCGGCGTCTGGGGTGAGCAGCGTGCCGAGGATCCTGATGAGCGTCGACTTGCCGCTTCCGTTGGGTCCGAGGATGCCTGTGACTCCTCCCGCCTCGACGACGAGGTCGAGCTCGTGGAGGGCGACCTTGTCCTTCCAGTCGCGGCGCCACCAGGGCGCGCCGGCTTCGCGCTCGCGGCGCCGAAACGATTTGGTGACGCCTTGCAGCCGGATTGCTGCTGCTGTCATTGCCTGGTTACTCCTTTGGAATTTGTGGTGGAAAACAAAAAGGACCGTGCGGTGCCCAACGGCCGCACGGTCCCTTTCGGTGGTTTGTTTCTAGAAGTTCTTTACCGGAACAGACTCAATGTGCGGCCTCGAGAAGGCACTCTTCGCCATCGGCGGCGAAGCGGATCTTCTCGGTCAGCAACATTGGTCTCTCCTGATTTGGGTTTGGACACACCCGGATGAGTGTGGGAACCCGGTTAATGTACTTGGGCCGCCTTACGAAGTCAAGTTGAGCTGCGTCAATACGAACGCGGTGATGAAAGCCTCCTCCCGCCACGATTCGTACCGGCCGGACGGACCCGAGTGCCCCGCGCTCATCTCGGTCTGCATCAGCAGCGGCGGTCCGTCCTTCGGCCGCAACTCACGCAGCTTCGCCACCCACTTGGCCGGCTCCCAGTACGAGACCCGAGGGTCGTTGAGTCCAGCGGTCACGAGCACCGCCGGGTAGTCGACGTCCCTCACGTTGTCGTACGGCGAGTAGCCCTTCATGTACTGGTAGTACTCGACGTCGTCCGGATTCCCCCACTCCTCGAACTCGGTGACGGTCAGCGGCACCGTCTCGTCGAGCATCGTCGTCACCACATCCACGAAAGGCACCTGGGCGACCGCGCAAGAGAAAAGATCGGGCCGCGCGTTGAGAACCGCACCGATCAAGAGGCCGCCGGCGCTGCGGCCACGAATCGCCAGCCCGTCCGGGCTCGTGTAGCCCTCGTCGATCAGGTGGGTCGCGCACGCGACGAAGTCGGTGAACGTGTTGGTCTTGTTGAGGAACTTGCCGTCCTCGTACCAGCTCCTGCCCATCTCTCCCCCACCTCTCACGTGGGCGACCGCATAGACGAAGCCGCGCTCGAGCAGGCTGAGACGGACCGGATCGAACATCGGGTCGTTCGAGATCTCGTAAGCGCCGTAGCCGTAGAGGAGCGCCGGATTGTTTCCGTTCCTCTCCACATCGCGCTTGTGAACCAGTGAGATCGGCACTTTCACGCCATCCGCCGCCGTCGCCCACAACCGCTCGGTCACGTAGTCGGTGCGGTCGTACCCGCCGCGCACCGTCTGCTCTTTCACCAGCGTCCGCTGCCGCGTGCGCATGTCGTAATCGACAGCCGAGAAAGGCGCCGTCAGCGACGTGTAGAAGAAGCGCATCACTTCGCTGTCGTAAACCGGGCTCGAACCTGGGAACGCTGTGTAGGCGGCCTCGGGCTGCTCGACCGGGTGCATCGCGCCGCTGCCCGTGTCGAGCACCTCGAGCTGCTGCAACCCGTCCGCGCGCTCTCCCAGGACGACATGATTCTTGTGCACGTCGACGAAGTTGAGCCGGACCGTTGCTCGTTCGGGCACCACCTCGACCCATGACTTCCGGCCGGGCCGCGAGACTGGCGCGCCCATCAATCGGAAGTTGCGAGCGCCGTCATTCGTGAGGATCAGGAACCGATCCTCCTGGTGATCGACCGAGTACTCGATGTCTTGCCGGCGCGGTTCGACCATCGTCGGCTGAGCCTCGGGCGTGTCGGCGTCGACGAAGCTGCACTCTGCCGTCACCTGGCTGGAGCTGCAGAAGATGATGTAGCGCTCGCTCTTGGCCGGCTCGACGCTCAGCTCGAATCGCTCGTCGTCCTCCTGCAGGACGAGCACGTCGTCGGCAGCTGGTGCGCCGAGCCGGTGGCGCCACACCTGGTAGGGACGCATCGCGGCGTCCGCCTTCACGTAGAAGAAAGTCTTGTTGTCCGTCGCCCAGGCAGCGCCGTAGTAGACGTCATGCAGCACGTCCTCCAGCTCGGCGCCTGCCGGCAGGTCGCGGAAGCGAAGCTCGAAGAGCTCGGCGCCGGTGTAGTCGGCTGCGTACGCGAGCAGGTTCTGGTCTGGGCTGGCCTCGACGAACCCGAGGTCGAAATAGTCGTGGCCGCGCGCGAGCTCATTGCCGTCGAGGAGCACCTCCTCGGGTGCTTCCATGGTGCCGGGCCGGCGGCAGTAGATCTCGTAGTCGAGGCCCTCGACGGTTCGGGTGTAGTTCCAGAAGCCCTTGAAGAAGGTGGGCGCCGAGGTGTCGGTCTCCTGGATGCGGCCGACGATCTCTTTGTACAGGCGTTCCCGCAGGGCCTCGGTCGGCGCCATGACCGCATCGGTGTACGCGTTCTCGGCTTTCAGGTAGGCGATCACCTCGGGGTTGGCCTTCTCCCGCATCCAGTAATAGGGGTCGACCCGCCGATCGCCGTGCTTCTCGAGCACCTTCGGCCGCCGGGCCGCCTGGGGTGGTGTGGGTGCCGTAATCAGCTTGGCCATCGAGCCTTCATGCTGGCAGGGTCGGGCCGGGCCCCGTTACCTTGGCCGCCCGACCACCGTGAATGCACGTATGAAACAAACACTTGTCGCGCTCGGCGTATTCGGATTGATGGCGGCCGTCTCGTGTAGTGGAACCCCGGCGAGCGCCGGTACCACGATCGTCCTGAAGCAGACCGATGCGGGTAAGACGTTCAACGTCCACGGCGGCGACACCGTCCGGGTCGTGCTGGTCGACACCTACCCGGTGCCAGGCTCGTCGCTGGTCTGGACGGTGGCTGCTTCGCCCGCGGGGTTGCTCAAGGCGGGAGCGTGGAGCCGGTCGGCCCAGGTTCGGGATTCCGGACCGGGCCGGACAGACACCTACACGGCGGAGTTTCTCGCCGCCGGCGCCGGCCAGGCGGTGCTCGATGCCAACGGGGCAACGTCGTGCGAGGCGATGGCCAAGTCAGGGTGCCCTGACCAGCACTTCACGATCACGGTTGTCGTCGGGCGCTAGTACCCGAGCTCTATTGAGCAGGGCCGCACGGCTCGCGACAGCTCGGATCGCTCAAGACCTTGATGAGGCGGCTCCATAGCGCCCTGATCGAGGCGGGGTGCCTGCACGGGCCATAGGTGATGTCGCGCCCGTCCCGAAGGTGGACGATCAAGTCGCCGCCAGTGCACCCAGGCGGCTGGAACTCTGGCGCGGGGAGAGGGTTCGGGATCGCCGCTTCGATCTGGCTCCGCAGCTCGCTGTATGGACTGCTCGGGGGATTGTTCCAGAGAAGGGTGGGGCCCTCGGGAACGGGCTGCAGCTGGATGCTGGCGATGTCGATGAGCTGAACATCGATCGGGCCCGCTTGAGCCGGCTCCCAAAAGAGTCGAAGTCCCAAACCCAAAATGGCCACGGCGCCAACTAACGCCGCTGCCAGCAGCCAACGGCCTCGTTTCGACAGCGGCAGCGCTCGATTCACGGGAATTACCAGCTCCCATCGTGGACCGAATCGAGAAGCCTTGCTGAGGCGCTGTCAGGCGGCTGGTCTGGTGGAATTCCTCGCCGCCTACCCGACTTCTAGCAGAAGGCTCGCAACGTGACAGTCAAGATCACTCCGAACGGCACACGCGGCTTCAAGGCGCCTCGCGGATTCAGGCCGCTGGCGCGCCTCCACGCTCGGATCTACAAGCTGGTTGGCGGCCGAGGTCATGGAAACATGGTGGTTCTGACGACGCTCGGCTCACGCAGCGGGCTCGAGCGCTCATCCACAGTCGCGAGCTTTCCGGAGAGCGACGGCACCCGGTTGGTCGTCGCCTCGATGGGAGGTGAGGCTCGCCACCCGAGCTGGTATGTGAACCTGGCCAAGAATCCCGACCACGTATTTCTGCAAGTGGGAGGCGAACGCTTCCGGGTCAGGCCCACCTCCCTTCATGGCGCAGAGAGAGCGACGGCGTGGAAGCGGATCACATCCGAGGCCTCGAACTTCGCCGAGTACCAGACCAAGACCGACCGGGAGATCCCGGTGGTTCGTCTTACTCGCGACTCACAAGTGGCGAAGAGCTAACCCGCTAGACCGCTCCTCATTTCAGCGGGATCCTGAGCTCGGCGTCGTGGAACTGCAGGTGCAGCGTACTTGTGCCGACGGGCACTGCCGGCACGAAAACGCGTACCCCCCACTGCTCTCCCTGCGAACCTCCGGCGTTCCCGTGGGTTGCACGAAACTTCGTGCCCAGGTCATCGGACCAGGCGAAGTCATCGGTATGGCGCGACGTCTCGACAGGGGTTGGTCACAACCTGGCGGCTCCTTGTCGGCCGAGGACATCGGCCAGCCGAGTGAGCTCGATTTGGGGAAAACGCTGGCGCAGGTCGGAGGCGTCGAAGGTCATGTCGATCGTGTCGAATGCAATCCCCGCCCCAATCATGCCGGCCACATCGGGCTTGAAAGGTCGCATCACCAAAGACAAGAGCCGCATCATGGGTAAGGGAACGTGCTTCACGACCGCCTTCCTGCCGGCCGTGCGCGCGATCTGATCTACCAGCTGGTTGAATGTGAGATTCTCTGGGCCACCGACCGCAAGAACCGTCCGGCTGAGGCCGGGATCGAAGAGAGCGAGCTCGATGAAACGGGCAAGGTCTTTGACCGAGTTGAAGTTGATCGGATTGTCGCCGCGACCGAACACCGTCGCCTTGCCCTCCTTGACGATTGGCCCGCCGGCAATCTCGGACCAGAGCTCCATGAAAGCGTTGGGGCGGACGATGACCCACTCGAGCCGGCTGGCTCGCAGCGCTTCCTCGGCTCGATATTTCATGCGCGCGAGCTCCATCGAGTGATCGGCCGCGGCGCCGTACATCGAGAGCAGGACGAAACGCTGAATGCCGGCCGCTTCCGCGGCCCTGATCAGGTTCAGATTGCCTTCGTAATCGACCGCCTTCGGACCTGCACCTCCGGGCCCGAAACCTGTAATCGCCGAAACGACAGCGTCGACGCCGTCCAGAGCCGCATCCAGCGTTTGAGGGCTTCGCGCGTCACCAATAAAGAGCTCCGGAGTTCCGCCTAAGCGCTGCCGAGCACGGTCAAAGTCGCGGGTCAAGACCCGAACACCCTTGCCATGCGCGCTCAGATACGGAACCAGCTCGAGCCCAAGGTTGCCGGTACCCCCGGCGATCAGGATCACTACCGCATCATCTGCTGGCGGATGGCATCGTCGACCGTCGCGGCGCCGTCGTCTACAGGCTCGAGATAGAAGCGAGCCGAGCGAATAGCGTCGTTGCTTACCCCGAAGACGATAACCCCGCGCAGCCAGTGGGACTGTTCATCTCGGCGCGTGCCTCGCATCTCCCACTCGGTCCAGACGGTGTCGGCAATGGCAGCGCTCCGGACCACCTCGACTTTGATGTCTGGGACAAACGCGAAGATCTGTTCCCAATTCCGGCGCACCTGAGCTCGGCCCCGAAATCCGCGCGCTGGATGAACCGGAGTCTCATTCTCGTAGTCCTCCGAAAAACACCCCACCAGAGCCTCAAGGTCGTGTTGGTTCGTTGCGCGCACCAACCGATCGATCGTCGCCAGAGAACCCTTCATGCCCTTTTCAACCCCAACCATATTTCGTTCCAGTAGACTGGAACCAATGGCGAGTATGAACCCCAAGCCCCGGAGTGTCAAGGGCAAACGCTCTTACGACGCCAGCCTGCGCCAAGCGCTGGCCCGTCAAAACCACGATCGGATCATCGAAATGGCTCAGCGACGCTTCCTCCGCGACGGTTATGGACCGACCACCATCTCGGCAATCGCAGAGGACGCCGGCGTGTCTGTGGACACCGTGTACAAGTCGTTCGGGGGCAAGCCCGGGCTGATCCGGGCCATGGCCGCTCGAGCACTCCTCGGCAGGGGGCGGGTGCCGGCCGAGCAGCGATCGGACGAGCTGCAATCACGCGAGCGCGATCCCCGAAAGCTCATCTCGCGCTGGGGCGTATTCGTCACCGAGATCGCGCCCTTGGCCGCGCCGATCATGTTCCTCCTGCGCGATGCCGCCGGCAGTCACCCGGAGCTCAGGCAGCTAATCGAAGAGGTGCACGCCGACCGCCTCCGCCGCATGACTGCCAATGCGCGACGCTTTGCCGCCGCTGGCCATCTTCGGCACGGCATCACTGTGGCCGAGGCCGCCAACGTGATGTGGACCTACAGCTCAACAGAGCTCTACGAACTGTTGGTTCTGCGGCGGGGAATGCAGCTGAAGACCTATGGTCGATTCGTTGCGGACGCCATGATCGCCGCCCTCCTATAGGGCGAGTGCTGATGGCTCTCCGGCTGCTATCTTGCCGACGAGGTCGCTCGGTTGAACGCATCGCCCAGCCGTCAACATTCCCCCTTTTTAACTGGGCTTCTCTATGGAGGGGCTGCTGTCGCCGTCATCGCCCTCCATGTCTCCACCAACAGCACCCTCGGTTTCCACACCGATGAGCTCTATTACCTCGCCTGCGGGCGCCATCCGGCGCTTGGCTATGTCGACTTCCCTCCGCTCGTCCCACTCCTTGCGCGACTAGAGACCGGACTCCTCGGAGTCAGCCCCTGGGCCCTTCGCCTGCTCCCATCGTTGTTGGGCGGTTTCCTCGTTGTGCTATCCGCTGCATACGTCCGCCGGCTTGGCGGCTCGCTTCGCCTCCAGGCAATAGCGCTCCTGGCTGCCATCGCAGCGCCATACCTCCTGGGCACGAACTGGGTCTTCCAGACGGTGACCTTCGACCAGGTGACCTGGATGGTCTCGATGTACTGGTTTCTCTGCCTTGTCACCGACCGGCGGCCTCGCTACTGGATCTATCTGGGCATCACGCTCGGGATCGGGCTCGAGGTGAAGTACACGATCGTCGGTCTCATCGCGGGGACCGGGATCGCCGTCCTTTTCGCGCCGTCTTTGCGGATGGCGCTGCGGACGAAATATCCATGGATCGCCGCCGCGATGGCACTGCTCATCTGGGCGCCGAACATCGCCTGGCAGGTCGTCAACGGCTTCCCCTCGCTCGCCTACATCACCAACCACGGGGGGAGCACCGGTGGTCCCCTTGCCTACCTCATCGAGTTCGGCGTGTACTTCTTCTTTCTTCTTCCCCTGTGGGGCGCGGGCATGATTTCTCTGTTCCGCGGTCGATCGCTGCGGCCAATCGGCATTGCATGCGCCGTGCCACTGATCCTCTTCCTCTTCGTCGGTAAGTCCTACTACGCGGCCGGAACGATTCCAATCGCCCTGGCGCAGGGGCTCATGGCGATATCTCGAATCGAGCGCCCGAGGCTGCGCTCAGGGCTTCAGATCGCCGTCGTGGTTGCGACCGTGCTCGAATTCGGCACGTTCTTCTTTCTTGTCGTCCCGGTCACTCCTCCAGATCGAATTCACGCCCTGCGCCTCGACACCGTGAACGAGGTGTTTGCTGACAGCGTGGGCTGGGACGACATCGCGAAGCAGGTGACAACCATCTATGACGACCTTCCCGCCGATCAGCGCGGAAGCACAGTCATCATCTCGGCCTACTACGGCGTGCCGGGTGCTCTCGACGTCTATGACAGTCCGAGCACGCGCCCCGTTGCCGTCAGCCCACAGCTGAGCGGTTGGTACTGGCTGCCGAGCAACCTCACTGCAACGTATGCGCTGATGGTGGATTACCAGCCGTCTGCCGTGGCGTGGATGTGCACAGCATCGACGCTCGTTACACACCTCACCGTGCCGTACGACGTCGCAGGCCTGGAGCAAGGCGCTCCTGTCACCCTCTGTCAGCTCAAAGAGCCGATCC
>JAYUFT010000258.1:0-3458 GCA_043738605.1 Candidatus Dormiibacterota bacterium
CCGAAGATGTCCCGCGACCGGGCGGACAGCCTCCAGGCCGAATGGCGCCGGGCGGTAGAACGGAGCCGACGATGGGCGGCCAGCGATAATCAGTAGCGCCTTGAGCTCCACCGATACCTCCGCCCAGACCGAAGCCAGCTCCAGGCAGCCGATCCTCTACGCCGACCAGCTTTGGCGCCAGCAGCGCTTCTTCGCCGGCTTCCTGGTTCTTGTCGGCGTCGCGATGACCTCATATCTGCTGTACATGGGCCAGCTCACCAGGACGTCGAACCTGATCTGGGCCCTTTACATCCCCAGCGGCCTCCTCCTGGGCGGTGCCTTCCTTTTCTACAAGCACCGCAGCTTTGCAGAGGCGCTGGACGACGGTTTGAAGGTTTCGGCCCTACGCTCGAGCGTGCTCATCCCCTACGAGAGCATCCGGAGCGTGAAGGTGCAGCCCCTCAGCCTGGCCTTCCTGGACAAGAGAAAGCGCATGGTCGCGCCGATGATGAAGCCACTCATTGACAAGCCGGCATTGTTCGTCCGGTTGCGCAGCGATGAGGACGAGCTCGCCGCGATCAAGAAGACACTCGGCGGACGTGTCGTGTACGACGACATGATCGCCCTCCCAGTGAAGGATGCGGATGCGCTGTCCTGGGATATCAGCTCACGGCTGCCGGATCGCCTGGGCCAGAACCAGGGTGGCGGCAAGCGTCGCAAACGGCGGAGGTGATTGAACCGCGGGCCGACGCGGTAGTTCGCCGGTACTTCGACCACTGGGACGCCATCGCGTTACTCGCGCTCACGGTGGTCGCATTCGTTCTGCGCTTCTACAGCCCGATCATGCCGGACTTTTTCCTGCACCCGTTCCAGGGGCCCTTCGTCACCGACTGCGTGCAGAACACGCCCATCGATGCCAAGGGCGACACGGGCACCCTGTGCGGGCTCGCCTATCCCTTCAATCGCGGCTATCCCGATCAGAACGGCGATCTGTCGCCGCCCAACGGCCAGGTTTTCGACGAGGTCTACTTTCCGGTCGACGCGTACAACGACATCAAGGGCATCGAGCTGTGCCGGCCGACAACGACCGATTGCCGCTTCAACTATTTCGATCCGGAACCTCCCCTCGCCAAGATGTTCATCGCCGCGGGGGAGTGGGGCTACGGTTGGTATCGCGCGCATTTCGAGGGCGCGAAGGGCGACTACATGGATCTGGGTTTCAACACCTTCGGGTGGCGGATCGCCGCCTGCATCATCGGAATCCTGTGCGTGCCGATGATGTACCTCTTCGCGAGGCGCCTGTGGCCGAACCGTCTGTTCGCGATCGTGGCGGCAACTCTCGTTTGCTTCGACGGCATGTTCTTCGTGCAGTCGCGCATCGGCATGATCGACATCTTTCCGATCTTTTTGATCCTTCTCGCCTACTTCCTTTTTATCGTCCACCTCCAGAGCCGCAGCACGAAGGCCTCGCTGATATCGCTGACTGCGCTGGGGCTCGTGTTGGGGATCGGGATCGCATCCAAGTGGATAGTGCTCGCGGCATGGGCGTCGATGATCTTCCTGCTGGTGGCGCGGGCGGTATGGCGAAAATTCAGTAGCCCATCGGACGAACACGCGATTCCGGGCGGCACGCCTCTTCGACTCTATCTGGTGGTGGCAATCCTCGCGTTCATTGACATCCCGGTTCTCATCTACGTGACCAGCTGGATTCCGTTCTTCGACCGCGGACAGTTCGTGGCTCACTGGGACCAGCTGTTCACGCACCCGTGGTTGGTGCTCGGCGACATCGGCGACTACAACTACCAGTCGTTCGCGTACCACGCGCAGCTGACCGCCACGCACCCTTACGGCTCGCCGTGGTGGTCGTGGCCGTTCCTGTCGCGCCCGGTCCTTTACTACGCGGACTACACGGGCCTCGGCACCGACCACTGGACGGGGCAGGCGCTGGTCGCGTGGATGGCCAACCTCGGCAACCCGTGGATCTGGTGGACGAGCCTGCCCTGCGTCGTGTCGCTCCCGTATTTCATCGTCCGTTACAAGAGCTTCCCCGCCGCGCTGATCCTCGTGGGCTTCATCACCCAGTACCTGCCGTGGTCTCAGATCAGCCGGGTGATTTTCTCGTACCACATGTTCGGCGGGCTCATCTTCATGATCCTTGCGCTTGCCTTTGTGCTCGCCCAGATTGCTGAGCGGGTGCCGCACGCCGGCAAGCAGATCGTGGTCGGGCACCTCGCGGTCGCGGTGGTGTTCTTCTTTTACTTCTATCCCGTCTGGACCGCGTTGCCCATCTCCAACTCGGCCCTGTACATCGCGCCAGGCACTCCGATCTGGGGCCCGAAGATCTGGTTCGAGCACTGCCCGGCCAACCCGGAAGCCCCGAAGACCCCCGCACTTTGGTGCTGGGAGTGATGGGCGCTGAATCCATCGTCAGACCGACAACGCTCCATGCCGAGCGGCCGGCGGCACCCCTGGCGGCAGCGGCCGCCGCCCTGGTCTTGCTCCTGCTCCTGCTCGTCCTCTTGCTCGTCGGCGGCCCCGCGATCGTGCTGGTCGGCTGCGTTGTGGCGGGTTTAGGGATCACGTATCTGTGCGGGGTGGATCTCAACCTCGAAGAGCGCCTGGCCTTCGGCGCGGTCATCGGCGCCATGGCGGTGGCGAGTGCCGGCTTCATCGTCTCGATGGTGGTTCGCGATGTGACCGTGCTCACTGTCTCGATCGGCCTCGCGGTTGCGCTCACGGCAGGAGCCGGCGGCGCGATCGCGGAACGCGGTCGGCTGATGTCAGACCTCGCCGATGCGGCGGCGAGGTGGTGGAGATCGCCACGCACCGCCGGTCATCCATGGCCGTTCGCCGCCGTCGTCGTCGTTTGTGGGGCCTGGACCCTGCACTTCCTCAGCCAGGCCTACGTGTACAAGGCGGACGGACTCTGGGCGGGCTACGTCAACATCTGGGGCGACTGGGCCGCGCACCTGTCATTCGCGGGTTCATTCGCGTACGGGCACAACTTTCCGCCGCAGTTTCCGATCGACCCCGGCAACCATCTCGGCTATCCATTCATGATCGATTTCCTCGCGGCCACACTCGTGCCGTTTGGGAGCCATCTCACTTCGGCGTTGGTGCTGACGAGCGGCCTCCTCGGCCTCGCGCTTCCAGCGGTCATCTACCTCGCGGCCCAGCGCTTTGCGGGCGGCCGGGCGGCCGCGGCGATCGCCGTCCTCGTCTTCCTGTTGAGCGGCGGCCTTGGATTTGTCTACCTGGTCGCCGATCTTCAGCACGGCGGTCTTGGCGCGCTGATTCATCTGCCGCGCGAGTACACGTTGAACCGGGATCTCAACTATCAGTGGCTGAACCCAGTCCTCGCCTACATCGTGCCGCAGCGCTCGACTCTGTTTGGTTTCAGCCTGGTCCTGATCGTGCTCCTGCTGCTGTGGATAGCAGTCCGCGAGCGCCTGGGCTGGCGCCCATTCCTGTTCGCCGGC
>JAYUFT010000259.1:0-3451 GCA_043738605.1 Candidatus Dormiibacterota bacterium
TCGCGCGTCAAAAAGGTCATTGAGATTTCCTTCGAGGAAGCGCGCCGGATGGGCCACAACTACGTCGGCACCGAGCACCTGTTGCTTGGACTGCTGATCGAAGGCGAAGGTATCGCCGCTCACGTGCTCGAGGATCTGGGCGCGACCCTGGAGAAGGTTCGCTCAGAGATTGAGCGACTGCTGCACGACTCGAGCGCCGAGACCGAGGCGGAGCCCGCTCCGAAGAAGCCGTCGAAGACTCCGCTGCTCGACCAGTTCGGTCGCGACCTGACTGAGCTCGCGCGCCGCAACCAGCTCGACCCAGTCATCGGCCGCGAGATGGAGATCGAGCGGGTCATCCAGATCCTCAGCCGCAGAACCAAGAACAATCCAGCCCTAATTGGCGAGCCGGGCGTCGGCAAGACGGCCATCGCGGAAGGTCTCGCGCAGCAGATCATCCTCGGCAACGTGCCCGAGTCACTGCAGCACAAGCGCGTGCTCACGCTCGACATGGGCGCCCTTGTCGCCGGCACCAAGTACCGCGGCGAATTCGAGGAGCGCTTGAAGAAGATCCTCGACGAGATCCGATCCAGCCGCGAGGTCGTGCTGTTCATCGATGAGCTGCACACGCTGGTTGGGGCCGGCGCGGCGGAAGGAGCGATCGACGCCGCCAACATCCTCAAGCCGGCGCTGGCCCGCGGAGAGATCCAGTGCATAGGCGCGACCACGCTCAACGAGTACCGCAAGTACATCGAGAAGGACGCCGCGCTCGAGCGCCGCTTCCAACCGGTGTTCGTCGATCAGCCGAGCCTGGCCGAGACCATCGACATCCTCAATGGCGTGAAGGCGCTTTACGAGAAGCATCACAGGGTCACCATCACCGACTCGGCGGTGCATGCCGCTGTGGTTTTGAGCGACCGCTACGTCAGCGACCGCGCGCTTCCCGACAAGGCCATCGACCTCATCGATGAAGCCTCAGCGCGGGTCCGCATGAAGCTCACGACCATTCCCGACGACCTGAAGGAGCTCCAGAAGGAGATCAAGAAGCACCGCACGGACCAGGACGAGTCGGTCAACAAGCAGGACTTTGAGGCTGCGGCCAGCGTCCGCGACAAGGTCAAGAAGCTGCAGGACAAGCTCGCGGCCAAAGAAGCGGCGTGGCGCGACAAGCTCGGCGAGACCGTACCCGACGTCAACGAGGAGCACATCGCTCAGATCGTGGCGGCGTGGACCGGCGTGCCAGTTGCCCGCCTCGTCGAGGAAGAGACGGCGCGTCTATTGCGAATGGAAGAAGAGATCCACAAGCGGATGGTCGGCCAGGACGAGGCCATCAAGACCGTGTCGCAGGCCGTGCGGCGCGCGCGTGCCGGCCTGAAGGACCCTCGCCGTCCGATTGGGTCGTTCATCTTCCTCGGCCCGACTGGAATCGGGAAGACCGAGCTGGCGCGAGCGCTCGCCGAGTACCTGTTCGACTCGGAGGACTCGCTGATCAAGCTCGACATGTCGGAGTTCATGGAGCGTCACACCACGGCGCGCCTGGTCGGCTCGCCTCCGGGCTACGTTGGCTACGACGAGGGCGGCCAGCTCACCGAGGCGGTGAGGCGCCGGCCTTACTCAGTGATCCTGTTCGACGAGATCGAAAAGGCGCACCCCGAGGTGTTCAACATGCTGTTGCAGATCCTCGAGGATGGGCGGCTCAGCGATGCCAAGGGCAAGGTGGTCAACTTCGCGAACACCGTGATCATCATGACCTCCAACCTGGGCATCCGCGATGTGAACCAGGCGGGTACATCGCTTGGTTTCCAGCCCGCGGTGGTGGACGAGGCCGGCGAGGTCGAGCGCCGTCACAAGAACACGAAAGAGAAGATCGACGAGGAGCTGAAGCGGATGTTTCGCCCAGAGTTCCTCAACCGTGTCGATGCCGTGGTCGTCTTCAAGAGCCTGACCACTGCTCAGATCCGGGAGATCGTCGACCTCCAGCTGAACAAGCTGAGCAAGCACCTGGTCGAGCAGCAGATCATCATCGAGGTCACCGACGCGGCCAAGGACCTGCTCGCCAAAGAAGGCTACGACCGCGTCTACGGGGCCCGTCCGCTTAGGCGGGTGATCACGAGCAGGATCGAGGACCAGCTGTCCGAGCACCTGCTGCGTGGAAAGATCGAGCGTGGCGACACGGTGCAGATCGACGTCGATGGCGAGGACGCGCTGAAGTTCACGCCGGTGAAGCACAAGCACAAGGAGCCCGCCGCGGCGGCCGCCAAGCCCTAGCCAGGTTCAGTCGCCCGCGGTGGTAGCGCGCTGAACCTCACATCGGCATTGCCAATGGGCGACGAAAGTCGGCCCGCGGCGCGACAATGGCTCGCACATTGAGCGCGCCAGCTCCGCTTCGACTGCGTCCACTGGAGATCGGTGACCTGCTGGATGAGACATTCCGGATGTACAGGCGCCACTTCTTTCTGTTCGCCGGGATCTCGGTCATCCTGTCGATCCCGCTGGCAGCGGGCGCCGGCTTCAGCTTCTTCACCCTGTTCAACAACCTGGCCCAGCAATCTGCGTCAAGCCAGCCCCCGGACCTGGGCGCGACCCTCGCTTCGCTGGCGGTCGTCGTCGTGCTCGCCGTCGTTCTGTACCCGTTGCTCTACGGCGCAATCACGTATGCCGCCTGCGAGTCCGCACTGGGCCGCCCCGTCACCTTCTGGGGGGCGATGCGCGCGGCGTTCCGCCGCTACCTTCACATCGCCGGCTACTTCTTGCTGCTTTTCGGGATGGCCTTGCTGTTCTGCCTGTTTCCGCTGTGGATCTGGATCGGCGTCAGGTGGATCGCGTGGATGCCCGCAATGTTCGTGGAGAACATCGGGTTGGGCGCCGCCCTGGGTCGGAGCTGGCGGCTCATCGAGGGGCGTTGGTGGCGCACTTTCTTGATTCTGTTTTTGATGTACATCCTCATCGAGGTGGTGGCCACGGCGCTGCAGGCGTTTCTCTCCTTGGGGCAGATTCTCCTATCAGCAATCGTCTCCTCCTATCTGAGCATTGCGATATCGGAGGCGACAGGTATTCTCGTCAGCTCCCTCGTCAGCCCCATCCTCCAGATCGCCACCGTGCTCATCTACTTCGATCTGCGCGTGCGACGAGAAGGCCTTGATCTTTTTCAGCTCGCCCAGCGCGTGGGTGCGTCGCCGCCGGCGGCGTGAGGGCTCTCATCACTCATACAGTCGCGCGGGTCCTCGCGATGGGATTGCTGGCCTTGACCTTGGCCTTGATCTCTCCAGCGGATGCCGCTGCCGACACCACAAGCCCGGCCGACTTCAGGCAGGCGGTGCAGGACACGTTGACGCTGGTCGGTGGCGCTCTGCCGAACGACACCGGCACCGCCCAGCGAGCTGTGACCGTACTCGAGGCCGGCACCGGACTCACGCAGCGCGAGATCATCGCCGACCTGGAAGCCAGCCCACCGGATTTCGCCGATGCCACC
>JAYUFT010000260.1:0-10390 GCA_043738605.1 Candidatus Dormiibacterota bacterium
AGAGCCTCGCGGCTGCCGGCGTGGATGACTGGTATTTGGAAGTGGCCCCTCGGCGATAACGTCACGCCTACCGTCCTCCACCTACAAGGCTGGGCATTCGAGCTGACCGGTGTTGCGGCCCTTGTCGCTGCCCTGGTGGTGGTGGTGCCACACCGCGCAGTCGTGTTTGGCGGACTGATCGGTATGTTTCTTGCCGGAGCCGCCACATTCGCCTGGGTTTGGAGCGTCGCGCTTTCTCGTCGCCGCTAGCGTTGCGGGTATGGCCGGGGTTTCCCCCGGCCACTAACTTCGTTCTCGAAAAATGGGGGGCTAATGCCCCCACATACCGCGTTCGGCATGTTGCACAGTTTCCGCTCCGTGCTCCCCGGTTCTGATCCTGACGGCGTCCTCCACGTCGAGGACGAAGACCTTGCCATCGCCCACCTCGCCCGTGCGCGCGGCCGCCGCCATCTTGTCAACCACCGTCTTGACGATCTCGGCGCGCATCACCGCTTCAATCTTCAAGCGAGGTATTAGCGAGATGTGCACCGCGGTGCCTCGATATTTCTCGGTGTAGCCACGCTGGGCGCCACACCCTTTGACCTCGGTCACAGTGACGCCCGACACCCCACACTCGTCGAGCACGTCCTGCACCTCCTGCAGCCGCTCGTGCCGGATGATCGCCATAACCATCTTCATGCTCGCGCCACCTCCCCGTGAGTCGGAATCGACTCCGTCGAATGATGTGGCATAACAGTCGGCGTGTCAGCGGGACGGTATATGCCGCCGGGCACCGGCATGAACGATTCGGGGTAGCCCCACATGCCGTGCTCGCTGATGTCGAGCCCGTTCATCTCTTCACGAGGCGAGACGCGCAGGCCGACGGTCTTCTTGATGATCCAGAACAGCGCGTAGCTGAGGACGAACACCGTCACGAACGAAGCGGTGACGGCGATCGCTTGCGCGCCGAGCTGGTGGAAGCTGCCCGTGTAGAAGAGGCCGCCCTGACCGACGCCGTTGAACTTGGCGAGGGCCGGCACCGTGAACAAGCCGCAGCTGAGGGTGCCCCAGATGCCTGCCAGCCCGTGGGCGGGCAGCGCCCCGACCGGATCGTCGAGGTACTTGTCGAGGGCGAGAACACCGACGACCACGATCACACCGGCAACCGCTCCGATGACGATCGCCGCCCACGGCTCGACGTAACCGGATGGCGCGGTGATGGCGACGAGGGCCGCGATGGCGCCGTTGCCGATCATGCCGACGTCCATCGTCTTGGTGACCAGGTAGATCGTGGCCAATGCCGCAACCGCACCGGCGGCCGCCGCCAGGTTGGTGACCACCACGACGTCAGCGAAGTGCAGGTTGGTAGCGTTGAGCGTTGACCCCGGGTTGAAGCCGAACCAACCGAACCACAGGATGAGCACGCCTAGCTGCGCCAGCGGCATGTTGTGGCCGGGGATAGCGTTGGGCCGCCGACCCTTCTCATACTTCCCGATGCGCGGGCCGAGGAGGAGCAGCCCGGCGAGGCCGGCCGTGGCTCCTGTGAGGTGCACCACCGTCGAGCCCGCGAAGTCCTGGCTGCCCAAAGTCGCCATCAGGAACCCGCCACCGAAGAGCTGATGGCTGATGAGCGGATAGATGATGGCGGCGAAGGGAATTCCGAACACGATGTAGACGATGAACTTGGTGCGCTCGATCATCGTGCCCCACACGATGGCGAGGGACACGGCGCAGAAAACAAACTCGAAGAAGAACTTGCCCGAGGCGGGGACCGTGCTGAACGCCAGGGCCGGCAGGTTCAAGGCCGAGCCGGGGCTGAATGTCGGGAAGAAGCCGCTGCCTCCGATGAAGGCGAACAGGCCGCCGGCCCCGAACGCGAATCCAAACCCGACAGCCCAGTAGCTGATCGAGCTGACGCTCAGGTTCGTCACCACCTTGGCGACGACAGTGCCGACGTTCTTCATGCGGCTGAAGCCCACCTCGAGCATGGCGAAGCCTGCCTGCATGAACATCACCATGCAGGCGGCGGTGATCACCCATACCGTGTCGGCGGCGACTCCCGCCGCCTGGGTGGCGGTCGGATCGTCGGCCAGAACGGCGAGGGGAAGCAGCGCACCGACGCCTGCAACACCCGCCGCGATGGCGAGCACCCATTTGCGCTTCATGAGCGCGCGCCCCAACAACCGGGCGACTCCAGCGTTGCGCTGAATGGTCAGCTGACTGTTCGAACCTGACAAAACGACCTCACCTCCTGGGCAAACCCCACGAATGACTGCGTGGACCAAAGCTAGGGCACGCTCAGGGCGCGTCGAAACGTGTGGATCTGACGAAGGAGCCGCAGGCATCTCGTGCAGCCCACACGACAATCGCCGCCCTGTGGATATCTTTTCTCGTGTCATCCACACGTGAAAGGGCCCTGCGGATTCGTGGGGGTGGACCGTGATCGCAGGGCCCTGAGATTCCTACTATGAACCTCGAGCTCGTCAAATCAAATGAGGTTCAGGAGGGTGTGATGGCAGTAGCGACAAAGGCGGGAAGCAAGACCAGCCCGCGCGAGGTAATCGAACGCGCGAAGGCTGAGGGCGTCGAGGTGGTCGACGTGCGCTTCATCGATCTCCCCGGTACGTGGCAGCATTTCAGCCTGCCGCTCAGCGAGCTCGACGTCGACAGCTTCGAGGAAGGCCTCGGATTCGACGGCTCGAGCATTCGCGGTTTCCAGGCGATCGACGAGAGCGACATGCTGCTCATCCCGGACCCCGACTCAGCGACCATCGACCCGTGTCTTTCGCACAAGACGCTCTTCCTGATCTGCGACGTCATCGACCCGATCACCCGCGAGCCGTATAGCCGCGACGGTCGGTTCATCGCCAGGAAGGCCGAAGAATACCTTCGCCGCTCTGGCATCGCCGATATCAGCTACTGGGGACCTGAGGCGGAGTTCTACCTCTTCAACTCACTCCGGTTCGACCAGAACGCGCACAGTGGCTACTACTACATCGACTCCGAGGAAGGCATCTGGAACTCGGGCAAGAACTCCGAGCCGAACATGGCCTTCAGGCCGCGCCACAAGGAAGGCTACTTCCCGGTCCCGCCGACAGACAAGCAGCAGGACCTGCGGTCGGAGATCATGTTGAAGCTCATCGAAGCCGGCATCCAGGTCGAGGTCCAGCATCACGAGGTGGGCACGGCCGGCCAGGCCGAGATCGACATGCGCTTCGACACCCTGACCAAGATGGGTGACAAGATGATGGTGTTCAAGTACGTCATCAAGAACGTCGCTGCGCAGCACGGCTACGTCGCGACCTTCATGCCCAAGCCGCTGTTCCAGGACAACGGCTCCGGGATGCACATCCACCAGAGTCTGTGGAAGGACGGACAGAACCTGTTCGCCGACAGCAAGGGTTACGCAGGGCTGAGCGAGATGGCCGTCCACTACATCGGCGGCCTGCTCAAGCACGCGCCGGCTCTGCTTGCGATTTGCGCACCGACGACGAACTCCTACCGGCGCCTGGTTCCCGGTTACGAGGCGCCGATCAACCTCGTCTACTCGAAGCGCAACCGCTCGGCTTGCGTCCGTATCCCGATGTACTCGACCAACCCGAAGACCAAGCGGGTCGAGTTCCGCTCGCCGGACCCGGCCGCCAACCCGTACCTGGCGTTCTCGGCTTGCTTGATGGCCGGCCTCGACGGGATCAAGAACAAGATCATGCCGCCCGAGCCGGTGGACAAGGACATCTACGAGCTCGAAGGCGATGAGAAGGCCAAGATCAAGTCAGTGCCCGGCTCCCTCGCCGAGGCGCTCAACGCACTCGAGAAGGACCACGCGTTCCTGCTCGAGGGGGACGTGTTCACCAAGGACGTCATCGAGACCTGGATCGACTACAAGCGCACGCGCGAGGTCGAAGCGGTGGCCCTCCGGCCGCACCCTTGGGAATTCATGTTGTACTCGGACGTCTAACTGACCGAACCTCAAGACAAAGGGCCCTGGCAAATGAGCCGGGGCCCTTCAGTTTTCTGGCATGGTCAAAGCAGACGATCGAGCTCCTTCTCGAGAGCGAGCGCGCCCATCACAATGTCGGCGCCCAGTCCACTGGCCTCGGCCGCGGGGACGCTCTGGATTGTGGCTGAATGGCCCTTGGGAGGATTACGCGGATACTCGACTCGCCATACCATTCCGATCCCGCTATCTCCACTTGTATGAGGGGGTGTTGGCCAGCTTTCGGGTCTCCAACCCTCAAGCACGCCGAGCAATAGCCAGCGGCCCTTGTCAATCTCCGTGGAGCCGAATTTGATACGAACGATCGCGTCGGATGGATTCAGGTTGGCCAGAGCACTCTTCTCCGGGGCCTCGGGTCGCCTGGGGCCAAAGAAGTAGCCAAACGGCAGCTTGGCGGCTAGCAATTGGCTGAGCACCCCGACCGCGAACCCGCCCGACGGGAGTGGGATAGCGAAGCAGCTCCCTTCGATAAGCCGAGTACGGTCTGGCTTTGGTGTCGCCGAAATTGGCTGGGGCTGTCGGGCCAGTCTGGCTTCGACGTCATCAAGGGTCAGCTCCCACGCGTCTGAGTCGCCGGCGTCCTTCCATAGCTCCGCCAACTCCGACGCGGTCCGAATGCGGTTCAAGCTTCGAAGCGCGCGGTCTTTGAGTTGGAGAACCTGCGATAGCTTGGGTGTGGCTCCGTGAATTTCAATCCATGGAATCGGGCTCAGCGGATGACCGAGAGCTGCGGCGATTACTTCAGCAGCGACAATCGCTCGTGCTGCGGCCGGAGCCTCGAGGTACCCTCGGCGCTCCGCTGACTTCAGGGCTTGGCCGATCGCCTTCCACCCCGATTCCTCGAGGTCAGAGACGAAGTCCATGGCATCGTCGTTCTCGAAGCTCCCGACGCCCTCGGCTCCCACAGGGGCAGTCTACGAATCACAACGCCAGTGAGTCTGCATTCGCAGATATGAACCTGACCCGCTACATCCCCAGCATCGTGCGGGCGCGTAGAGCTATCGATATTGCCACCCTTGTTTCCGGATCGTCCAGCTGCAGACCCGTCAGGGCCTGGATCCGCTCGACGCGGTAGCTCATCGAGTTGATGTGGATGCCCAGGTTCCTGGCGGCGGCACGCCGAACCCACCGCGCAGAAGACAGCGCCTCCAGCGTTTCGAGCAGCGGCGTGTCGCGCGACTGCGCGTAGCTCAGCAGCGTGCCCAGCAGCTCGTCGACAAATCGCCTCAATGCGTCAGGGCTCTGCACCTCCAGCAGCAGGCGGAAGGCGCCCAGCGAACGGTAGGACGCGACGCGGCCGCGGCCGCCGGCGCGACGGGTCAGGCGCAACGCCTGCCGGGCCTCGAGGTGGGAGCGCGCCAGCTCCCCCACCGAGTTCGCCAGGTTGCCGATCCCAACCGAAGCCGACCCCGGCTTCATGACCGGCGCCGCCCCGGCGAGTATCTGGGCGGCGAGCTTCTCGATCGCCGCCAGGTCGGGCGCCGCTTCGTCTGGCACAAGAAATACCGCTGAGGCGGATCGCAGCAGGGTCAGCGCATCAGGCAGGCGGGACCGAACGATACCGCTGAGGGCGCTGTCCAGCCGGTCCTGGCGACCCGGAGCCAGCAGGGCCGACTCGGTCTCGTCGTCGTCTGGTTCCAGGACCATCACCCACGCGCGCTGGGGGAGCCGGTGTCCAAGACGTTCGGCCTGGCGCGCGATCCTTTCGGCCTCATCACCTTCGAGGCCGCCCGCAAGCACCTCTTCGACGAGGTCGCCACGGAGCCTGCGCTCGACCTCAGCGGCCGCGCGTTCCTTGGCCAGCTCGAGCGCAAGGATGGTCGAGCCATGCTCGAGGGCGCGGCGCCGACCGTGCGAATCGACGGTCTTCTCGTCAACCCCAACGGCGAGGAGGCCAAGGACGTCAGGACCCGCACGAACTGGCACAAGGTCGATCGCGCGCGCCGGCCGGCCCGCGTTCATCCGAACCTCGCGCGCCCCCGCCTGCGCCAGCGGGGTGGGCACGTGGATCCGCGGCGGCATCCCATCGGTGGTTTCGCCCGCCCCTCTGATGCGATAGCCGCTGGGCGAGTACAGGGCGGCTCGCCCGCCGGCAAGCGACCCGACCACCTCGAGGATCGATTGGATGCCGGCGCCCTCGAGCGACAGCCTCGTGAAGCGTTCGTGAATATCGTGCGACAGCTGGATCTCCGCGAGCTGCACCTCCATCGCCCTCTGCAGCTCGCTGCGCTCCAGGATTCCTGCGACCTGGCCTGCGATCGCGAGCAAGAAGTCGATGTCGCCCGAGTCGAAATCGCGCTTGTAAGCCGTCTGGACGTTCAGGACGCCCACCAGGCGCGGACCCGATTCAATCGGGACCGACAGCATCGAACGGAACCGATCCTCATCGAGGCCAGGGACCCACTTCCAGTGAGGTTCCTTGCTCACGTCGGCCACCACGGCCGGCCGGCGGGTGTCGGCGACCCAACCGGTGATGCCCTCACCGACCTTCATCACGACCTTGCCGACCATCGTCTCGTTGAGCCCGTTGGTGGCGGTGAGGAGGAGCTCGCGCCCTCGCGACGTAACCAGGTAGAGAGAGCACACGTCGGTGCCCATGGCGGAGGTGGCCTCGCGGATGATGAGCTCGAGGAGCTCGTCAGGACGTTGCGTCGAGGCTGCCGCCTGCGCGAGCCGGACGAGGAAGCTGAGCTCGCGAGCGGCGAGGCTGGAATCCGCCCCTTCGGTACTGACGGCCATTCTCCGCAGCTTACGGCGCGGCTTCATCTCAAAACTCGTGTGAACAACACAATCTATGCTCGCCCCCTAGTGTGAGGCAAACGTATTGGGTGCCCCCGCTCCAACTTTGGCAGCAGGCGCGGCAGGGTTGGCCGAGGCCCCCCCGGCCATGACTTTTTCTCCGTTCCTGCGAGTCGCGGCATGGAAAGACAAATTCGTAATTAATCCCATCCGGGGAGGAGGAGCAGGTGGGCGCGAAGCGGCCACCGATGCATTCAGTGGGTACCCATCCTCAACGCCGCTCTGCGCGCAGGGGGAATCGACTGGTTCCCTCTGATTATTCGAGGTAGGCTAGGCGGCAAGTGCCCCTTTCACACTCCGGCCGGTGGCGCGAACATTTCGCCGGAGTCGACCTGCCAGTGCCCGTGCTCGGCGGCGGCACGGTTACGGGAATCAACTTTGACAACGCCGCCAGCACGCCGCCGCTGAAGCGAGTCCGCGATGCCGTGACTGGTTTCGCCGAGGTCTACTCGAGTGTCCACAGAGGCACCGGATACAAGTCGCGCATGGCGACCGAGGCGTATGAGCAGGCGCGCGAGCGGGTTGCCGAATTCCTGAACGTCGACAATGCGAGCCAGGTCGTCATCTTCGTCAAGGGCACCACCGACGCCCTCAACCGAATCGCAGCCGAGCAGGCTCGGCTGGACGGCCGCCAGGTGCTGGTGACAGAGATGGAGCACCATGCCGATCTCCTGCCGTGGCGCCATCGGAGCGGCCACCTTCTCGTCGGCCTGACTCCCGACGGGCACATCGACCTCGACGCCATCGAGCGCGCGTTGAAGGAGAGCGCCGGGCGCATCGGCCTGGTCGCGGTGAGCGGCGCATCCAACGTGACCGGCTTCATCTCCCCCATTCATGAGGTCGCAGAGCTTGCACACCGATATGGCGCGCTCGTCTCGGTCGACGCGGCGCAGCTCGCACCACATCGACGCATCGACATCCGTCCGGCAAGCGAGCCCGGTCACCTCGACTTCGTGTCTTTCTCGGGCCACAAGATGTACGCGCCTTACGGCGCCGGGGTGCTCGTCGCGCCGCGGGACTTCTTCTCCGGCGCGCCCGAGGTGATGGGCGGCGGCGCGATCAGGATCGTGACCTGGGACGACACTGTCTGGGCCGACCTGCCTGACCGCGAGGAGGCGGGCTCGCCCAACGTGATCGGCGCGGTCGCGTTGGGAGTCGCCATCGAGACGCTGGTGGAGGTCGGCTTCGAAGACATGCTCCGCCACGAGACAGAGCTCGGTCAACTTCTGCTCACGAGATTGAGCGACATTCCCGGCGTGGCAGTGCTCGGCGGCATCGGCTCACGCGACGAGCCAGAGCGCTTGGGCCTTGCCAGCTTTGTCATCGACGGCGTCCATCACGGCCTGGCCGCCGCGGCCCTGAGCCACGAGTGGGGCGTGGCCGTGCGCAACGGCTGCTTCTGCGCCAATCCCTATGTGTTCCATCTTCTCAACATGACCAAGGAAGCCGTGGACCAGGTCGAAGGCGAGGTGGCGGCTGATCGCCGGACCGCTCTGCCTGGTGCGGTGCGCGCAAGCCTGGCTCCGTACAACGATGAGGCCGAGGTGGACCGGTTCGCGGATGCGGTCAGGCACGTCGCCAGTGGACAATTGAAGACGCGTTACGAGCAAGCGAACGATGGGACATTCGCTCCCGAGGGCGGGTGGCCGGCGATCCCAAACCCACTGACGTCACTCGCACGACGCGGTGCGCTGAAAACTTAGGGAGGTTGTTGATGAAGCTTCTGGTCGAGATTCTGCTGGCGATCTTCCTTCACCCGATCGTCTGGGTCCTGTGTGTGATCAACATCGTCGGTCGGCAGGATATGGGCGGTCTGGGCAAGGTCCTGTGGATCATCATCACGTTCTTTTGGGGAATCGGCCCGATCCTGTACGTGCTGCTGGCCAAGGGAGCTTTCTGGTAGAGATGTGATCGCGCCCAACCGGGAGCGCTCGGCCACCCGGGCGCTCGTGCTGGGACTCCTCGCGATGCCATTCGGCATCTTCGCCCCCTTCGCCATCTGGGCCGGCATCAGCTCGCTCCGCCGAATTCGCGCCTCCGCCGGAGCGCTTAGAGGCAAGGCCTCGGCCGTGGCTGGGCTCGCGGGCGGGCTCATGGGACTGGCCGTCGTAATCGCCGGCACCGCCTACTGGTTTCTTTCCTCTTGAAACGCGGATCGCTTACTGCGGCAGCCCTGCTGGTCTTCGTGGTGGCCGCATTGACCTATCCCGGTGCGCTGGTCACATCGATGGTCACCCGGCTAACGCCTCCGTCGATTCCTTCATCGCCCGCGCCCGCAGGGGTACTGCCTTGGCTGCACATCGAACACCCCGAAGGTGGTCAGGCTTACATCGCGGACGATCGCGGCAGAATCGTGTTGTTTCACGGTGCGGTCCCGGCGGACCTCCTCGACTTCGGCACCGGCAAGGATTGGTATGCGCCCGCCTATCCGATCGACCCAGCTGCCTACGCGGGCGGCCAATGCCCGGCGATCGCCGCCCAAACGCATTACCCGCCCCTGTGCCAATCGGATATCGAGCAGATGGCGGCCCTCGGGTTCAACTCGCTCCGCCTGCCTCTGTCCTGGAGCTTGCTGGAGCCCAAGCGCGGGGAATTCAGCCAGACATATGTCGACCGTGCCGCCCAGGTCGTGGACTGGGCCAAAGCGCTCGGCATCTACGTCATCGTCGACATGCACCAGAACGCCTACTCCCACTTCGTCAAGGCGGAGCCAAGGTCAGGCGTGGACTTGTCCTCAAACAGCGGAGCTCCAGCCTGGGCAACGATCACCGACGGCCTGCCGTCGAAATTGCTCCTCCCGAACCAGCGTGAAGCCAACCCGGCAGTCTTCGAAGCGTTCAGCAACTTCTGGTACAACCGCGACGGCATCCAGGACGAGTACATCAAGGCGATCGCTTTCCTGGCCAAACGTTTCAAGGACGACAGCACGGTCGCCGGCTACAGCATCTTCAACGAGCCGCAGCCTGGTTGGAACCTACCGCCCGGCTTCGAGGACCTCCTCCTCTTTCCGTTCTACCGGCGCGTGATCGATGCGGTGACCGGCGCGCGTGACGGCCTACCGTGTCCAACCGGTATCTATATGCCCTCGTTCTGTGGTTATGCCGACCTCGGCATCCACGACCTCCGGCACCTGTTCTTCCTCGAACCTGGGCTGCTGCGCCAGATCTTCGACCTCCCGACACACCTCGGGCTCCCGCTCAGCTCGTACCCCAACCTGGTGTTCGACATCCACGCCTACACGCACGGATTCACCATCGAGAAATTGATCAACCCCAAGAGCGATCCGACGACCGCTACCTACCCGTGGGGCGGATACGACCAGACGTACAGCCTGGCCGAGCGCGAGGCCAAGGCCCTGGGGGCAGCGCTTTTCGTGTCTGAGTTTGGCAACGGTACGAGCTACGACACACTCTTGCTCACCAACGAGCTGCTCGAGCAGGAGAGGCATCGTGTCGGCTTTGCCTTCTGGACCTGGAAGGAGAACGGCCCCAACAGCTGGGGAGTGTTCGACGCGGCCAGCACGGACGCCGGCCCGATCGCCTCCAGTGGTTGCATTCGTCCGGCACGCGAGCGCCAGCTGGCGCGAGTCTATCCCCGAGCCTCGGCTGATCCGAA
>JAYUFT010000261.1:0-10351 GCA_043738605.1 Candidatus Dormiibacterota bacterium
TCGTGAATATAGATCCAGTTGTCGGGGAAAACGTCTGCTCGATCGATCATCAGCGCGACGCTGATGAAGTCTCGGTAGGACAGGCTCTTCGCTGCCTTCTGCACCTCGGCGGGAGGCGGCGGGTCGAGGCGCTCGATCAGCTGGCGGATTGGAATGCTCGAGACGAAATCGGTGGCGGCGTGTTCCTTTATCTCTCCCGACGTCGCGCGCGTGGTCACCGAGCGGACGCGTCCACGATCGTGCTTGATCATGTCAACGGCCTGTCCGAACATCACGGGCTGGCCTTTCTCCTTGCAGATGTCGGCGACCCGCTCCCACATCTGTCCCGGCCCGAGGCGCGGGTAGCGGAAGCTGTCGATCAGGGTGGTCACGATATCGTCGCGATGAGTCGGCTTTCGGTGCGGCAGCAGCGCGCTCGTCAGGACCAGCCACAGGTCGAGGCTCTTGATTCGTTGGGCTGCCCAGTCGGCTGAGAGCTCAGTGGTCGGGATACCCCACACCTTCTCGGTGTAGGTCTTGAAGAAGATGCTGTACAGGCGCCACCCGAACTGGTTGCGCACCCAATCCTCGAAGCTGCGGGGATTGCGGATTGGAAACATCCGAGCGCGCATATAGCTGGCCGTGCACCTGATCGTCTCCACCAGCCCAAGGTTCCAGAGCGCGTTCGCAGCCTTGAGCGGGTAGGCGAAGAACCGACTGCGGTAATAGATCCTCGAAAGGCGGTCTCGCGTGAGCATCTCCGAGCCAAGGATCTCGGTCCACAGGTCCTCGACCTCCTGGTTCTTGGAGAAGAACCGGTGGCCGCCGATGTCGAAGCGGTAGCCCTTGTGCTCGACGGTCCGGGCAAGCCCGCCCACGTACTCGGTGTCCTTCTCGACGACCGTGATCGGGACGTCGTGCTTCAGGAGCTCGTAAGCGGCGGTCAAGCCCGCCGGACCGGCGCCCATGATCACGACGTGCCGGCGATCGTCCTCGACTGTCAAAGTGCCCACAGGGTATCAACGGTCTTGACGAGGCTCCAGGTCGGAACCTGCGCCTCCAAGCGAGGCCTAGTTCAGCGGGCCTTTGCTCCTGACCTCGTCGACTTTGACCAGGGCGTCGCGCAGCCCCCGGATCCAGTCAGCCTGGTGCATGCCGACCAGCCGCACGCACCAGGCCAGGGCGTCGCTCCGGCTGCGTGCGACGCCGCCCGCGACCAGGGTGTCGAGGATCGAGCGTTCCGACATCCGCAGGCGCGTCATCACGGGCACGCTCAGGGTGGTGAAGATCTTGGTCTCGTCGCCGCATCGCGCTCCCCAGGCGACCTTCCGCTTGAGGTGGCGCTCTGCCTCCCGGGCGATCTTGACGCGCTCCTCCCGGGTCTCCTCCCGAAACCGGTCAATGTGCGCGGCGCGCGCTGCCGCGCGTCCGTCAGCCGACGTGCCCTTCGCCAGCTCGACGTCGGGGAGCGTGCCCAGCACTAGCACCTCGTCGCCGTCGGCGGTCACGTCAGGCGGTCCCACGAACCACGTTTTGGGCAGGCGGCCGGCGAACCAGGAGCCTAGATCTTCAGCCATCGATTACATCATTACCTCCCGACGCGCCGAACGCAACCTCGTCGCCGGGCCGCCGGCTAGGCGGCGACCTCCAGCGGCTTGGGACCGAGGAGGTCCAGGACCGCCAGCACGATCTCGGTTTTGTAGTGCTTCAAGCCCGCCGAATCCGTCCAGGTCCTCGTCCTCATGCGCCCTTCCGCATAGAGCAAACGGCCTTTCTTCAAGTACTCGCCCGCGAACTCGGCGCGCTTTCCGAACACGACCAGATTGTGGAACTCCGTCTCCTCCTTGCCGTTCCCTTCCTCATCCTTTCCGGCGTACGTGTTGGTGGCCAGCCGCAGGTTCGCCACGTACACACCTTTCGGTGTCGCTTTGACCTCCGGATCCGCTGTCAGATGGCCTATCAACTGCACTTTGTTGAGCAATTCCGATCACCTCCGTTTGATTGATTGCAGCGTAGGTCCATCGGTTCGCGACGCCTACCCAGGTCGTTAAGAGGCGAGCCAGGTGACGGGATCGACCGCGCGACCGTCGACCTCGACCTCGAAATGAAGGTGCGGACCCGTCGCCAGACCGGTCGCTCCAACCTCGCCAATCACCTCGCCCGCAGTGACCGGCTGGGTGCCCACCACCAACGCAACAGCGAGATGGCAATAGAGGACGCGAACATTGCCGTCAGAGGACACGGCGACGTAAAGGCCGGCGCCCTGCGGGTCGAATCCAACGCTCGCCGTTCCCGCGGAAGCAGCGTGGACGGGAGTGCCTGAGCGAGCGGCCAGGTCGATCCCTGTGTGCACGTGGTGGCTCGGACAGTAAGGATCGAAGGGCTCGAGCAGCAGGTTGGAGCACCCGAAAGGCTGCGTCATCGCAGCGCCGGGAACTATTGCAGCGAGGGTGAGCTTTTCGTGGCTCGAAACCCTCGACGCGCCGACCGTCCAGATCAGCGCACCGGCGAGGCACAGGCCGCCAACGCGCAACCAGCCCATCACACGGCCCGAGCGACGACGTGCTGCAGTCCATGCAGTCCTGTCGAGAGCGCAGATTCGAGCTTGTGCGCAGTTTTCTCGGCCCCGCCCAGCGCGCCTGGCACCTTGAATACGATCAGCAGTGACGCCAGCGCAAAAAGGTGGTGCACCGGCGTGTGGCCGCCATTCTCAAGCGCGAATCCGATGGCCAGCACGAACAGCTGGGCGGGCTGCATCAACAGGTTCGTCACGAACAAGGACGCCCAGTGCTTGGCAAGGTAGTGCGTGTCAGGCAACGTGAACAGCAACCCGGCGAGAGGCGCCGTGATCGCCAGCACGATGAGGATCGCGTAGCGCACGAGGTACGCGACCGCGAGCACGTCGTAGCCCGCCACCAACGCGCCGGTCGTGATGAACTGCCAGACCCCATGCGTCTGGTCGAGGCGGTAGTTATCCCACCAGGCGTTCCAGTCCGGGATGGTCCCGAAGCTCTGGATCGCGTCACATGTCGCGTTGCTGGCCTGCACGGCGAGCTGGAAGAGGGGCAGCGCGAAGTTGATCAGGAGCGTTCCCATCAACAATCGCGGAAGCAGAATGCGCACCGTGTACTGAGTGCGGACGCCATGCCCCCACATCAGCTTGTAGCAGGCGATGACGATTACCAGGACCAGCGCCGAGTCGGCGACCAGCTGGACCGCGGGCTCGAAGCGGTGAATCGTTACGTTGGAGACGAAGTCCTTTCCGGTTTCGAAGTCGATGGTGCGCAGGATGAAACCGAACCAGACCTTGAGTAGCAGGCCCAGGCTGTCTTCGAGCAGCGACGCGATGACCTTGTCGGGGTGGCCCAGCGGCCAGAGCAGTCCTTCGATGCGAGTGAGCGCGAGGAGGACCGACTGAATCCAATCCATGGAATCAGTGGGTTGACGGCGGCACTGAGCTGGTCAGGATGCTCACCAACGCGCCCGCCACCTCGACGCCGATGGTGCCGACGACTATGCGCTGGATCCACTGCTTTGCCTCGAGTGCCGACTTTGCCTCCACGGATGTGATCTTCCACAGGAAGGCGAAGATGAAAGCCAGGGCTCCGATCGAGCCGACCAGCGCCTGGCCGATGTGAATCCAGTTATTGATGAGATTGGTGATCGCACTCAGGTCGGGGTCGCCAGTGAGGAAAACCATTCGCGCCTCCAGAGCTTTTTGACGGAGGCTACGGAGCGCGGGCGGAAACGAGAACCCAGCCGGTTAAGGCGCGCAGTAACGATGCCAGGGCAGGGCCCGTTCAACGGATATGAGGTGGGCCGGCCTGGCGCTGATCGGGTTCATCTGCGCCTGCGCCGCACCTACTGTCCCTCAGGCTGGCGCAGCTTCGCCGCCGGCCTCAGCCTCCCCTGTCGCGGTCAGCTTGGCAAGCCCAAGTCCGACCGTCAGCCCGAAGGCCATACCCTCCGTAAAGCTTGGATTTTCGTGCCGGCTCCCGATCTCGCGCGGCGCTGGGCAGGGACCGCAAGGCGAGTTCATCACCTTTCCTTCGGGACGAGTCACCATCGACCCAGCGTCACCGAAGCTGGGCTCGCTCGTTCGCCCCGGACGAGAACTCCATGGCGACTACGTAACCCTCTATTACGACCGCGCTTACAAGCGCTGGCTGCCGGTGAGCCGAGAGGCGGTGTCGCCGGATGGCGCCCATTACGCATACACCGACCGGCCAGTCCCAGCTCCGCCCGACTCACCAGCACGAGCCACCCTCCACGTGGTCGCAGTCAAAACCGGCGTTGACGTAACCTTCGACGGCGGCGAGTGGTCGAATCCATATGCCGTCCTCGATTACGCAGCCGAGGGCATCTACCTGATCACGGACACGGGGTCGTACTTCGGTCTCTGGCTGATGGACCCCAAAACCGGTGCCGTGACAAAAGTTGCCGACCTGCCAAACGTCCAGGGGCGCGCTGACAAGAACCACTTCTGGGTCGGCACTTTCAACCCGAGCGACCCTAACCCTGTTGTCGCCTTCGCCCCCAACCAGCTCGACAAGCTCAACCCGGCGGATGGCAGCCGGGTCACGTGGTTCTACAGGCCCGGCAGCTCCGTCCACTTTGTCGGCCAGGACTTGGCGGGCCAGCCGATCATCCTCAGCAGCGGCCTCAACAGCGCCGAGTACCGGCTCGGGCTCAGCCCCGGGGTCAGTCGATCGATCTTCACGTTCGGGGACAAGCGGCCGGCGCTCTCGAATACGATCGCAGACAAGCACGGCATCTGGTTTGGCAGCCTCGACGGCATCTACCTATACACCCAGGCCCACGGACTGGTAAAAGTCTCGAACCAACCCGGATATCCGGCCAACGGCTGTATCTGACGCGAGCGGACATAAGGCTCAGCTCAGGGTCGCGTGCTTATTCGGCTCTCAACTCCGTCAAGAAGAATCTCGAGCGCTGACGCGGCTTCCCCGAACCCCTAACGATCTCCCGTATGTGATTGGCGCATCCCTCCTCGGCGTTGTGCTGATCGCAGCAGCCATAGCTCAGCTGGTGAGCGATAGGGCAGCCCGCTCACAAGACGAGCTACGCAACCGGCGCAGAAACTATTTCCCGTTGGCGATGGTCCTCGGGATCGCCGTCTTCCCGATTCCCGACGTCGTCGACGAAACGGTGCCTTCACACCACATCGACGAGTCCATCGACTACACCCTGGGCGCGGTCGCCCTGGCCTGGCTGTTCTGGCCGGGCCTGCGCTTTCGCCGGGTCTCGGTCTGGCCCGTGGTCGCGGGCCTCGCCCTTATGTCCAACGTGCTCGGAATCCTCATCGAATACACGGAAGCCGACGATGTCGGCGGCGACATCCTGACCACCAGCTAGATGGTCCTGGCCATCGCCTTCCATCTGTACCGTCTGCGCCGCAGCCCGGCTCCATAGGCCGGCTTCCGCCTAACCTTGAGAGCGTGGCGAAAAAGCTCGTCGAGTACGAGGCGAAGCGCGACTTCAAACAGACGCCCGAACCCGGCGCAGAGGTCCTACGCAAGAAGACCAAAGCGCCGCGGTTCGTGGTCCAGGAGCACCACGCCCGCAGCCTCCACTGGGACTTCCGGCTCGAGCGTGATGGAGTGCTTGTCTCCTGGGCTGTGCCGAAAGGCGTTCCGGCCGACCCGAAGAAGAACCACCTAGCGGTCCATGTGGAGGATCACCCGGTTAGCTACATAGACTTCGCCGGCGAGATTCCGGCCGGCGAGTATGGCGGGGGCCAGGTCGCGATCTGGGACAAGGGAACCTATGAGACCGAGAAATGGTCCGACCGCGAGGTGATGGTCGTCCTGCACGGCAAACGCACGCAGGGCCGATACGTGCTATTTCGGACCAACGGCAAGAACTGGATGATCCACCGCATGGATCCGCCCCTCGATCCTGAGCGCAAGCCGATGCCTGGGCGCATCGAGCCGATGATAGCCAAGCTGGGGACAACGATCCCGAAGCCCGAATCATCGTGGGCCTTTGAGTTCAAATGGGATGGTATCCGCGCCCTGGCTCACGTCGACGGCGGCCGCGTGCGACTGTTGAGCCGCAGCGGCGAGGACATCACCCCTCGCTACCCTGAGATCCACGCCATAGGCCGGGCGCTCGGCTCGCGCGAGGTCATCCTCGACGGGGAGGTGGTCGCGCTCGACGACAAAGGACGGCCGAGCTTCGAAGAGATCCAGCAGCGCATTGGGCTGACATCGGAGTCTGATGTGCGCCGGAAGATGAAGCTCGTCCCCGTGACCTACATGGTGTTCGACCTCATTTGGCAGGACGGCCACTCGCTCCTCGACCAGCCGTATGCGGAACGCCGCCGACGACTTGGTGACCTCAAGCTGGCCGGCGCTTCATGGCAGACGCCGCCGTGGGAAAAGGGCCGCGGTGAGGCGATGCTCGAGGCGAGCGCGAAGGCCGGGCTGGAAGGTGTGATGGCGAAGAGGCTTGATTCGAAGTACGAGCCGGGTCGGCGCAGCGGTGCGTGGGTGAAGGTGAAGAATCACAACCGCCAGGAGCTCGTGATCGGGGGCTGGCTCGAGGGCGAAGGGAAACGGCAAGGCTATCCTGGGGCGCTGCTGGTCGGCTACTACGACAAGGACAAGAAGTTTGTGTACGCCGGGAAGGTCGGCACAGGTTTCAGCGACGCGATGCTCGAAAAGCTGGCCGCGCTGATGAAGACCCTGGACCAGGCCAAGAGCCCATTTGACATCGGTTCGCCTCCCCGAAAGGCGAACTTCGTGAAGCCGAAGCTCGTGGCAGAGTTCGAGTTTGTGGAATGGACCCGCTCGGGCCAGTTGCGTGCGCCGTCGTTCAAGGGTTTGCGCAGCGACAAGCCCGCCGGCAAGGTGGTGCGTAAAGGTGGCTAAGGAAACCGCGGTCGAGGTCAAGATCGAGAACCGCGTTCTCAAGCTCACCAATCTCGAGAAGGTCCTGTATCCCGAGGTCGGTTTCAGTAAGGCTCAGGTCATCGATTACTACACGCGCATCGCGCCGGCGATCCTCCCGCACACGCGCGACCATCCGCTGACGCTGAAGCGGTATCCCAACGGTGTGGACTCCGATTTCTTCTATGAGAAGAACTGCCCGAAACACCGGCCACCGTGGGTTCAGACAGCGACCGTGTGGAGCGGCGGGAACAACCGCGACATGTACTACTGCCTTTGCCAGGACCTGCCGACGCTGGTATGGCTCGCTCAAATTGCAACTCTCGAATTCCACACCTCGCTGTCGTACGCCGCGAACCTGCCCGAGCCGCGGACGATGGTCTTTGACCTCGATCCTGGGCCACCGGCCACGATCGTCGAGTGCTGCAGGGTTGGCCTCATGCTCCGCGACCTGTTCGCTGAGCACGGCCTCGAATGCTGTGCCAAGACGTCCGGCTCGAAAGGGCTGCAGCTCTACGTTCCGCTCAACACGAAGGTCACCTATGTCGAGACCAAAGTGGTGTCGAAAGGCCTGGCCCAGATCTTCGAGGAGCGCCACCCGGACCTGGTGGTTCACAAGCAGCTCAAGGAGCTCAGGACGGGTCGCGTGCTGATCGACTGGAGCCAGAACGACCAGTACAAGACGACTGTCAACGTCTATTCGCTCCGTGCTCGCGCCCGACCGACCGTGTCAACGCCTGTTTCGTGGGCCGAGGTTGAGAAATGCTTTAAGGCGGGCGACCCGAGCCTTCTCGTCTTCGACTCCGAACAGGTGCTTGCGCGTGTGGCCAAGCACGGGGACCTGTTCGAGCCGGTGATCAAGAAAAAGCAGAAGCTGCCCAAGTCGCTGGTCGAAGCGACGGGCGGAGCCGACGCGCTCGAGAAGATGGCCAATCGCCGTCACAGCACCGGGGGACGTTTCCGCAAGCCACCTGAGAAATGAATTCAGTAAGGCCCCTCCGGCCCGCGCCTTTTGCGCGCACCCGTCCCCGCGTTGTGATCGCGGGTGCCGGCTTTGGCGGTCTCACCTGCGCGAGAGCGCTGAAGCACGCCCCAGTCGATGTGTTGATCATCGACCGCAATAACTACCACCTGTTCACGCCTCTCCTTTACCAGGTCGCCTCGGCGCTGCTCGATCCTGGCGAGATCGCAAGACCTGTTCGCGCTCTGATCCGGCCGCTCGCGAATGTCGATTTCAAGCAGGCCGAGGTGACGGGCGCAAACCTCGATGGGCGCCGGCTGCTGACCGACAGGGGTGAGATTCCATACGACTATCTCGTCCTGGCCACGGGCAGCCAGAGCGATTACTTCGGTAACGCGTCACTCGCTCGCCACGCGCTGGGCCTCAAGAATCTCGAGGAAGGACTTGCCCTACGCAACCGGATCCTCTCCCAGTTCGAGGCCTCGCGCTGGGTGACGGACGCCGACCAGAGACGAGTGCTGCTGACGTTTGCGGTCGTGGGGGCTGGGCCGACAGGCGTCGAGCTGGCGGGCTCGTTGGCGGAGCTGATCCGATTGGTGCTGCAGAAGGACTATCGCGACCTCGAGCTCAGCGAGGTAAGGGTGCTTCTCCTCGAAGGCGCCGCTGCTCCGCTCGGAACGTTCGCGCCCGCGCTCCGCGAGGCCGCACACAAGTCGCTCGAGAAAAAGGGCGTCGAGGTCTTGTTGGGTGCGAAAGTCGACACCGTCGACGAAAGCTCGATCAGACTCGTCGGCGGCAAAGAGATCGCAGCCGGCACGGTCATCTGGACCGCCGGAGTGCGCGCGTCTGACCTGGGCAAGTCTCTCGGAGTCGAGCTGGGACGCCAGGCGCGGGTGAAGGTCGAGGCGACCCTGCAGGTGACGGGCCACCCGTCCCTGTTCGTCATCGGCGACCTGGCCGGCGCTACTGTCGGCGGCACGCTGCTGCCGATGCTGATCCCGGTCGCCATGCAGGAGGGAAGGCACGTGGCGGCGACGATCGCGGAGCTGGTGCATAACGGCGGCGCGAAGCCTTTCCGCTACAAGGATCCCGGCATCATGGCCACCATCGGACGCAACTCTGCAGTGGCGGAGCTCGGCGGGGTCAGATTGTCGGGATTCCTCGGCTGGCTGATGTGGCTTGTAGTCCACCTCGTCAACGTGATCAGCTTCCGCAGCCGCATCGTCGTGCTGGTCAATTGGGCCTGGGATTACCTCTTTTACGACCGCCCCATCCGCCTGATCCTCCGCGCCAAGCAGGGGGCTGTCCCCCCTCAAGATGTAGTTCCCACAGACGTTGTTGACACGCTGAATGGGAGGTCCTCCGACGGCGGTGTGGTTGCGATGGTAGTTGTAACGGTGCACCCAGTCGTTTAGTGAGCTCCGTCGCTTCTCCTGTGAACGGTGGAGAGGGGGCGCGAAGACCCACTCTTCGAGCATGGTCCGGTTGTAGCGTTCGACCTTGCCGTTGGTGCGGGGCGTGTAGGGCCGGATAAAGATGGCTTTGGCCCCAATCTCAGCCAGGGCTCGGTGGTAGTCGTTGCCGTGGCGATAGGCCCAAGCGTTGTCGGTCATGACCGCTTTGAAATGAACGTTGCGTTCCCCGAACCAGGCCAGGGCTCGCCTGAAGAAAGCGCCGACGCTGACAGCTTTCTCGTCATCGAGCAGCTCGCTGTAAGCCAGACGTGAGTAGTCATCTATCAGCGAGTGCAGACACTCATACCCAATTCGAAACCCCTTCTCATAATCGCCACGGGGTCGTCCTTGACGGCCGTGCACTCGATGTCCGCCGCCTTCGGGAATCCGCGCCAGCTTCTTGACATCCATGTGACCCAGCTCCCCTGGCTGGCTCATCTCATAGCGACGGATCAGCCGGCCGGTGGGCCGGTCTAGCCAATCGAGGCGGTGGAGCTGGTGGCGGCGAAGCACCTTGTAACAAGTCGAGCGCGGCATCCCCAGGAGCATCGACAGCCGGTGCGGACCGAGTCGCCGCGTCCGCCGCAACTCGAGTATCGGTAACTCGGCCTCCGGCGCCAGCCGCCGCGGTGACGAGTGGGGCCGGCTCTTCCGGTCCTCCAGGCCAGGCTCGCCTTCCAAGCGGTGGCGCCGAGCCCATTTGTAGACGGTCGCCCGGGAGACACCCATCGACTCGGCCACCCAGGAAGGGCTGTGGCCCTCGTCCAGCCGATTGATGATTAGTTGCCGGGCCGAAAAATTGAGCCTGGGTCTACGATTCATCTTGAGAGCCCTCCGGTGGTTTGGACGTTGAAGCACCTAAACCGTCCTAGAGGGCTCTCTTTCTGTCAATAGGGTCCGTGGGCACTACAGCAAGCGGGGAGGACAACCGGTCGGCTATTCGCCGACCTGCCCTCCGGCCGCTATGCGTCCACCTCCCCGGCGAGCGGGGAGGATTCTAGTGCCGACACCTGGGCGACCTTGTCTCTCGGGCCCAGCCACCTTTCCAG
>JAYUFT010000262.1:0-10343 GCA_043738605.1 Candidatus Dormiibacterota bacterium
GGCGAGCTAGACCCGCTGCCCGGCGTCGGCGATGTGACGACCGCGACAGCCGACAACGCGCCGAAGGTCCACGCCGACATGGAGAACAACATCGCCCAATCGAGCTCCACGACATATGGCGACATCAAGGCCGCGTTCGCTGCTGACTCGGTCACGGCCAAGATCACGCTGACCACGTCGCGCGTGTTGGGCATCGCGATGGAGCCGCGCACGGTGACGGCGAGCTATGAGGACGGCGGGCTCAAGGTGTGGACGTCGACGCAGAACATCTTCGGGGTCAGGAGCGCGATCGCTTCAGTCCTCGGTCTCGCAGAAGAGAAGGTGCGAGTGCTTGCGGAGGACGTCGGCGGCGGTTTCGGCGCCAAGGGCACCCCGTTTCCAGAAGAGGTGCTCACGGCACTCGCTGCGCTGCGGCTCAAGCGCCCAGTGCGCTGGGTCGCCACGCGCAGCGAGGACGGCGCAACCACTGCTCAGGGCCACGGGTCGGTCATCGAGCTCGAGCTCGCCGCAGGCCCCGATGGAAAACTGCGCGGGCTCCGCGGCCGCCTCATCCACGACGTCGGAGCTTACTCGGGCTCGGGCGCCGGCCAGCCCGGAATCATCATCCCGCACATGGTGTCCGCCTACGTGCTGCCGGCGATGGACATCGAAGCGGAGCTCGTCTACACGAACACGGTGCCCACCGGCTTCATCAGGGGCGGCGGCCGGCCGCTGGGCAACTACGGGATGGAGCGCGTCATCGACCGCCTCGCGCGCAAGCTCGGCATCGACCCGGCCACGATCCGCAAGCGCAACTTGATCAAGCCCGAACAAATCCCATACACGACCGGCATTCCAGCAGGCCGCCACGGGTACGTGTACGACAGCGGCAACTATCCACGGCTGCTCGAGCTGGCGCTCGACAAGCTCGCGTACGACGAGGGGCGCGAGGGAAGGCGGGACGGCAAGCTCGTCGGCTACGGCATCGCGTGCTGCGTCGAGTCGACGTCCTTCGGCCGCGGCGAGCCGGCGAAGCTCCGCATCGACAAGGATGGAACTGCGCGGCTGTTCGTCGGCTCGACTCCGCAAGGCCAGGGCCACCAGACCATCGCAGCACAGGTGGCGGCCGACAGGCTGGGCTGGCCGATCGAAAAGATCGTCGTGACGGCGGGCGACACGGAGCACGTCCCATTCGCCTTGCTGACCGCCGGCAGCAGAAGCGCGGTGATGATCGGCAACGCTACCTCTCGGGCGGCGACGGCGATGCGGAAGATGTTGCTCGAGCGCGCGGGCGAGGTCCTCGAAGCCGACATCCAGGACCTGGTCCTGGTCGACGGTTTCATCGAAGTTCGCGGCGCTCCCGCCAAACGGGTGCCGGCGACGGACATGGTCCCGGACGAAGGCCTCGAGGTGCTCGAAAGTTTCGACCCCGGCCGGCCGCTCACTTTCTCGAGCGGCTGCCACGCATGTGTCGTCTCGGTCGACCCTGAGACCGGCCAGGTCGACGTGCTGCGCTATGTGATCGTTCACGACACCGGCAAAGCGATCAACTCGAAGCTGGTCGAAGGCCAGATGCATGGTGGCTATGCGCACGGGCTGGGATATGCGCTGTACGAGGCCGCGCAATACGAGCCGGATGGAAACTTCCGCAGCGCCAGCCTTCTCGACTACACGATCGTCAGCACCGGCGAGGTGACAGTGCTCCCCGACCTCATCCATATCGATACCCCGACCGACTCCAACGCCGAGGGGTTCAAAGGCGCCGGCGAAAGCGGAACGATTCCCGTTCCGGCCGCCATCGCCAATGCCGTCGAGGATGCTGTGCGCAAGCGCATCCCCGACGCGGTGGTCGATCGCCTGCCGATCACCCCCGATCGGATCGTCGAGATGCTCAACCCTGGCAACTGAACCGCCACTCGGGACGCCGTCGTCTCGCCCCGACCTTCCCTCCAAAGGAGAATGGCTTTCAACGGTCGACTGGCGACGTAATCTCGCCGCTCTCTGGTTCGCCGAGTTCACCGCCATATTCGGGTTCAGCTTCGCCTTTCCGTTTCTCTCGATCTTCATCTCACAGGACCTCGGCGTGCACGCCGGCCGCGACCTCGACCTGTGGACCGCCGCCGCCGGTAGCGTGTCGGGGCTGGCTATGGCCATCGCCAGCCCGATCTGGGGCGTCCTCGGCGATCGATTCGGGCGCAAGCCGATGCTGCTGCGCTCGATGGTTGGCGGCGCCCTCACCGTCGGCCTGATCTATTTCGTCCAGACCCCGGAGCAGCTGGTGGTCCTTCGCTTCCTGCAGGGCGCCACTAGCGGGACCGTGGCCGCGGCGACTGCGTTGGTCGCTGTCGAGACCCCGCGCAATCGCGTCGGCTGGGCGCTGGGTGTCGTCACCTCCGCGGTCGCTCTGGGCAGCGCCGTCGGGCCCGTCGTCGGCGGCTTTGCTGCGGCACTGGTCGGGCTCAGGGTGGTCTTCCTCGGCGGCGGCATCCTTCTCTTGCTCTCGACGATCCCGGTCTTCCTGATCGTGCGCGAGAGCCCGCTACGCCGGCGCGACACGGCCCGACTCGGCACCTTGGCGCTGATCGATCAGCGACCCGGCGCCAGGCGAGCTCTTGCAGGCTTGATCTCGGCCCAGGGCCTGACCAGCGTCGCCAACAGCGCCATCCAGATCCTGGTCGTGCTCAGGCTGCTCGAGATGGTCGGCCACGCGGTGGCGGCTGTAACGGGAATCGCGTTCGGGCTGTCTGGCATCGCGACGAGCGGTGCGGCGATCTTCTACACGGTGGTGACGAAACGCATCGGTTACGTGCGCACCACCTTCGCGGCGGCGGTGCTGATGGCGGTGGCAGTCGCCATGATCGCCGTCGCACCGTGGGTTGCCGTCGTGGTCGGCGCCGTGGCCTTGAACGGACTTCTGAGCGGCGTGATCATCCCGGCCACGGCGAGCATGATCGGGCTCGAGACGCCGAGCGAGGCGCAGAGCACGGTCTTTGGCGTCAACGCCAGCTCGGTGGCGTTTGGCTTCTTCCTGGGACCCCTGATCGCCGGCGGCGTCGCCGCCACCGAGGGCGTGCCGGCCGCGATTGGCGTGGTCGCCGTGATCGCGCTTGGGCTCGCAGTGCTGCTGGCGCTGGGCACCAGAGAGCCTGCACGCTAGGGAGGGTCCTCCGTATCTTGGGTCGGTGAGACGGCTTGCCCTGGCGCTGGCGGTGCTTGCCCTGTGCGCCTGTGGCTCGGCTGACGCCGGCCCCGCGCTGATCTCGCCGGCCCCGGGCTGCGACAATGACATTCGGACCTGCATGGAACAGAGAACCACACCACCGCCAACCGTCATCGATCTCAGTAAGAAGTACTCCGCGACCGTGCACACCAGCCGGGGTGACTTCGTGATCGCGCTCGTCGATCCGAAGATCGCGCCTCAGACGGTCAACAACTTCGTCTATCTGTCCCAGAACCACTTCTACGACGGCCTGACCTTTCATCGCATCGTGCCCGGCTTCGTCGTCCAGGGCGGCGACCCGCGTGGCGACGGGACAGGAGGGCCTGCGTACAAGCTTCCAAACGAAACGAACCCCTCGACGTGGCCGCGCGGCACCGCCGGCATGGCTTCGAGCTCAGCCGGTGTGAGTGGATCTCAGTTCTTCATCACCATCGGCGATGCGCCCTCTCTAGCCTCGAGCGGCGTCTATAACCACTTCGGACAAATCACCTCCGGGATGGACGTCCTCGACAAGATGCAGAAGGGCGACAAGATGACCTCCATCGACATCACGGTCTCGTGAGGGCGGCGCTTCTAGCAGTACTCGCTTTGGCCGTCGTCGGGGTCGGGGGGGCGTCGTGTGGCTACGCCGATCCTTACGTGACCAGCGGTCCTGTCGCCGACGAGAGTCCCGCCGCGCCTCCATCTCCGACCCCTTCGCCGGGCGTTGACGATTTCAACTCCGGCGCGGGACTGCCCATCGTGACCTACCCGGACGGGCTCAAGATCATCGACCTCAAGGTGGGCACGGGCGCCGTGGCCATAAGCGGCAAGCAGGTGACGATGCAGTACACGGGCTGGCTCAGCACGGGTCCGCCCCCCTTCGACTCCAGCCGCCAGACGGGGCGGTCTCCCATCGCCTTCGTTATCAACGCGACACCTGAGCAGGTCATCCCTGGCTGGGACGAGGGTATCCCGGGGATGAAAGTGGGCGGCAAGCGCAAGCTGATCATCCCGCCGGACCTCGGGTATGGCGCCAATGGCCGGACCGATCCCAACACCGGGGCTACCGTGATCCCACCCAACTCCATCCTGGTGTTTGAGGTGGAGCTGCTCAAGGTTGAGAAGGCGCCCCCGCCGCCGCCGTCCCCGAAGCCAACACCGAACCCGAGCCCGACACCAAGCCCGAGCGCAACGCCAAGCAAGTCCCCTTAGCCCTCGGCTCTAGAACCGACCATTCGGGCACCAATGGCCGGGTCGTACGGCGGTGGACACGGCCAAAAGGGCACAAATGGTCGGGGTTACGACGTAACTGTGAGGGTGCCTTTCATTCCTGAGGCTTCATGGCCCGGCTGGTCGCAGCTGATCTTGTACGTGCCCACCGCGATGTTGTCCACCGTGAGCACGGTGCTGTCGCCCGCGGACACCAGCTCGCTCTTGGCAACCGTTTTGCCGGTGCTGTCACTAATCACCAGGTCGTGCGACGTGCCGTTGCCGTCGTTGACCACGAAGAACACGACCTTGCCGGCGCTGACACTGATATCACTTGGAGTGAACTTGAACTCCGTCATCGAAACCTTGGTCGAGCCACTGGGTTGAGTAGTGGTGCTGCCGCCGCCGCCGCATCCAGAGAGAAGAGCCAACGTCACCATCGCGACAACTGCAGCTTTCATAGTTGGTACGCCACTGCCACATAAAGGATGAGGAACAGGAAGAACCACACGACGTCCACGAAGTGCCAGTAGAGGGTGACGGCGGCGACTCCCACGTGGTGCTTCGCGTTGAACTGGCCTTTGGCGGCTCGATAGAGGACCAGCACGAGCAAGATCAGACCGCCCAGCACGTGGGCTCCATGGAAGCCGGTCATGATGAAAAAGGCGCTGCCGAACTGGTTCACCTGCAGGTTCAGGCCTCGCGAGAACGCTGAGATGAATTCGTACAGCTGGCCGAGCTCGAAGGCAAACCCCAGGACGATGGTGGCGGTCCACAGCATGAAGAACCTGCGCCGGTTGTCACGCGTCAGGGCGTCTGCCGCGAAATGGCAGGTGAAGGCGCTCGAGAACAGGACCACCGTGTTGATGATCGGAATCGGCGCGACCGCGACGTAAAACTCTTTGGCGCCGGCAGGTGGCGTCGGCGGCCACGTGGGGTGGGAACCGAACAGATAGAAGTACACCGCGAACAGGCTCCCGAAGAACATCACCTCGGACGCCAGGAAGATGTACATGCCCATCATGCCCGGCTTGATCGACGGGTATTCAGGAGCCGGCTCGTGCGGCGGCTGGTGCTGGATCGTGGCCACAGCCATCAGTGATGCACCTCCGCTCCGGGCTCAACGCTGTCAGTCGGATACATCTTCACGTCCTCGACGAGCACCCATCCCGCGACTCCCCACAGGAAGATCACGCCGCCGATCACGGCGAGGGTGATGCGCGTGGTCGCGGAGAAGGGGATGGCCGCCAGCCCGAGGAACAGGACGCCGAGGCAGATGACGATGGGCCAGTTGCTGTTCGGGAACAGGTGAATGCCGAGCTCGTGAGCGCGGGCGGCAAAGTCGACTGTGTTGTCGATGTGCTGCGGGATCTCGAGGTCGAACCTGGAAGCGGTTACCCGCGCCGGGTCGTATGCGCGCCAGCCCAGGAAGGCGGCAGAGGCGACCTGACTGGAAGGCCAGAGCTTGTAGCTGCAGTTTCGGCAGAGGTCGACGAAGCGTGCCGTTCGCAGCCCGCAGCGCGGGCAGTCGACGGCAAGGCTCGGGTTGGACACATCGACATATCGAGGCTTCTTAGCTGCCGCCACTGTCGGTTTGGGATTCTATCGGGTTTCCGGCCGTCCCTCTGAGGGTGGGGAGCCCCCTCGAGGCGGCGGGCCTGGCGGAGCCAGCTCCCGGCGCACCCCCCTTCCCGACGGTCCTTCTTCGTCGGATAGACTTTGCGCCGTGAAAGTACGCGGCCGATTGCCGCTCACGCTCCTAGGCCTTGTCGCTGGCGCCTTCCTGCTCAGCTCGTGTGAGGGGATAGGCGGCATCTCCCCCATATTCCCGACACCCGTCTCGCCCAACGGGCAGGACATCTACAACACCTACATCGGCATCTCGATCCCCGCGATCATCATCTTCATCGGGGTCGAGGCCGCCATCCTGTGGGTGGTGCTGCGCTACCGGCGCTCCAAGCAACCGGTGGGATACGTGCCGCCACAGATCCACGGACACAACGGCCTCGAGATCGCCTGGACGGTCGGTCCGCTGATCATCGTCCTCGTGCTCGCGGGCTACAGCTTCATGACCCTGCAAAAGGACTTTCAGCCGATCTCCAACCCCGACATGGACATCACGATCCGCGGCCACCAGTTCGGCTGGGAATACGTGTACACGGATGGCTTTTCGGTTAACCAGCAGGGCACGCTTGCCAACAATGTCGTGCCGTTCGTGGTGCCCACCCACAAGCTGGTGAGGCTGCAGTTCGAGAGCACTGACGTGATCCACTCATGGTGGGTGCCGGCGATCTCGGGCAAGACGGACGCCGTCCCCGGATACACCAACTACTCGTGGCTGAAGATCGACCAGACAGGCAGCTGGCGCGGAGAATGTGCCGAGCTGTGCGGGGCCGGCCACAGCACGATGCAGATCATCGTCCAGGCCATGGATCAACCCCAGTACGACAAGTGGGTGAAGCAGCAGTTGGCGGCGGCCCATCCATCCCCCTCCCCCAGCGCATGAGCGGCCCGGCGGTAGGATAAGGAACAGATGGCGGCCACCCAAACACTCGCGAGAGAGCAGGCAGCTCCTGGCGCCGCGAGTGCTCCACCACCACCGCCCCGTCCGAAGCAGTACGACGACAGCTTCTTCAAGCCGATCACCCTGTGGCTGACGACAACCGATCACAAATTGATCGGCATCATGTACATGGTCACTGGCATCTTGAGCTTCGTGCTTGCCGGCATTTTCGCGCTGGTCATCCGCGTGCAGCTGTCGCAGCCAAACCTGTCGGTGGTCGACGCGGAGACATACAACCAGTTGATCTCGGCGCACGGCGTGACGATGATCTTTTTCTTCGTCACGATCTTCCTGACCGGAATCGCCAACTACTTCGTGCCGATCATGATCGGCGCCCGCGACATGGCCTTCCCTCGCGTCAACCTGCTTGGTTTCTGGCTGGTCCCGGTCTCGATCCTCCTGTACTACGGAGGCTTTCTGTTCGGCAAGGGCGCGCTCGACGCGGGCTGGACCGGCTACGCGCCGCTGACCGAGAAGGCGTACCAGAACGGCAGCCTTGGAGTCGACTTCTGGGCGTTGAGCATCATCGTCTGGGCGATCTCGGGAATCATGGCCTCGACGAACTTCCTCACCACGATCGTCGCCCTGCGCGCTCCGGGCATGAAACTGACGCGGTTGCCATTGTTCGTGTGGGCGCAGATCTCGACCTCGCTCCTGCTGCTGGTCGTGGGTGCTCCGCTCGCCGCGGCCATGATCCTCGTCGAGTTCGACCGCCAGCTCGGCACGCAGTTCTTCACGACCCAGGGCCGCCCAGTGCTCTACCAGCACCTGTTCTGGTTCTTCGGGCACCCCGAGGTCTACATCATGATTCTGCCCGGCTTCGGCATGATCTCGGAGATCGTCCCCGTCTTCGCTCGCAAGCCGATCTTCGGCTACATGACGATGGTCGCCGCGCTCTTCGGCATCGTGTTCCTATCGATGACCGTGTGGGCGCACCACATGTTCACGGTCGGCATGAACACGTACGTCGAAGGTTTCTTCATGTTCATGACCATGCTCATCGCGGTGCCGACTGGCATCAAGTTCTTCAACTGGATCGCGACGGCGTGGTGGGGCTCGATCGAGTTCACCGTGCCCATGAAGTTCGCATGGGGATTTCTCGCGACCTTTTTGATCGGTGGAATTACGGGGGTTTACCTTGCCTCTGTGCCCGTCGATACCCAGCTGCACCAGTCGTACTACGTCGTGGCCCACCTCCACTACGTGCTCTTCGGAGGCAGCGTGTTCACGATCTTCGCCGGGGTCTACTACTGGTTCCCGAAGATCACGGGCCGATTGCTCAACAAGACGCTGGGCGAGTGGAACTTCTGGACTATGTTCATCGGGTTCAACGGGACGTTCCTGATCATGCATACGCTCGGCCTCGAGGGCATGCCGCGGCGCATCGCCACCTACGCCAACCCCGCGTGGGGCACCACCAACATGATCATCACCATCTTCTCGTTCCTGATCGCCTTCTCGATTCTTCTTTTCCTGATCAACGTGATACGCAGCTGGAACGGAGGCGAGATCGCGGGCGACGACCCGTGGCAGGGCAACACCCTGGAGTGGGCGACGACCTCACCCCCACCGCCATACAACTTCGAGAAGGTGCCGCCCGTTCACAGCTACATGCCGCTTCGCGACCTACGTGTGGCGAGCGGCCAGCCGGCAAACCCCATTCCCTCGTTGTCGAGCTAGCGACATTGATCTTCCTCAATGCTGGCGAATGGGTGCCCGCGTGGCTCTACATGAGCATCACTTTCCTCGTCGCCTCGCTCGGAGTCGTGGGATTGGGGTGGTGGGTCCTGCGCGGCGATGCCCGAAATCGGGCGGCGGAGGCGGAGCTGGAGAAGACTACGTCTGAGGGTCCGCCGAAGCACTAGAAATATAAGAGGGAACCCCGATGGTTCCCTCTGCGCGCAAAGCGGCGTTGAGGATGGGCCTTACTGAATGCATCGAGCGTGCGGCTTCGCCGCAGGGCTGCCTCCCGCGACTGCGTCGCGGGGACCCCAGAGGTGACAAAGTCATGGCCGGGGGGACCCCGGCCAACCCTGCATAGCTGGTGAGTCCGGCCGGAGCGGCGATCGGGCGGCCTTCTCTACCCTTAAGGCATCCCAAACTTCGTCGATCTGGTGATCGTGGCCGCGACTCTGATCGGTCTCGCCAACGGCTTTCGCCGCGGGTTCTGGCTCTCGACGATGCAGTACCTCGGCCTCTTGGCGGGCGTTCTGCTCGGCGCTGTCGCAGCGCAGCCGGTGCTGGATTACATCCACGTGACGAGCCCGGTAGCGCGGCCCCTGGGTGCGGTCCTGGTGCTGATCATCGGGGGCAGCCTTGGATCCAGCATCGGATACGCGACAGGTGAGCCGATCCGTAAGCGCATCCTGCGAGGCGGCCGCCACAGCACCAGCGATTCGCTGGGCGGCGCTGCGTTATCGGCGCTGGCGGTGCTGGTGATGATGTGGTTTGTCGGCCTGAGCTTCTCGCGCGGGCCCAGCCAGGAGGTCGCGCAGCAGATCCAGGGGTCACTCGTGCTGCATCAGCTCGACTCGATCGCGCCGGATCGCCCCGCCTTTCTGGCACGCGTCGGAGACATCCTCTCCGGGGTCCAGTTCCCCGCCGTGTTCGCAGGGCTCGAGCCCTCGCTGCCGGCGTCCCTCCCGGTGCCGCCGCCCTCCACTGTCGACACGTTCGGCGTGAACAACGCCGCCCAGTCGGTGTTCAAGGTCACCAGCCTCGGCTGCGGGGGCCTGGTCACGGGCAGCGGATTCGCCATCGGGGGCGGCTACGTGGTCACCAATGCTCACGTTGTGTCCGGCACGCACGCCCACCGCCTGCTAACGCCCGGCGGCGATGATCTCGCGGCCTCCGTCGTCTACTTCGATCCTGCTCGCGACTTCGCTCTACTCAGCGTGCCGAATTTGACGAGCCCCGGCCTGGGTTTCGCGCCGGCGTCCCGCGGCACCGACAGCGCCGTGATCGGCTATCCAGGCGGAGGGCCGGAGCGGATCGAGCCGGCAGTCGTCGACGGTGCCGTCGAAGCGGTGGGCCGCGACATCTTCAGCAACAACTCAATCACCCGGCAGGTCTTCGTCATCCAGGGGAGGGTCAGGCCCGGGAACTCGGGCGGCCCGCTGGTCAACGTCCAAGGCAAGGTGCTGGGCATCGTGTTCGCGACGTCGGCCAGCGACCCGAACCAGGCCTACGCGCTGACGGACGAAGAGATCAACTCGGACCTGAACGACGTGGGCGGCCGCCACACGATCGACACCAGTAGATATCAGTGCGCGGCATAGCGACTACTCCGGTTTAGCTTCTTCGATCAGCATTACCGGGATCCCATCCACTATCGGGTAGAGGACTTTGCACTGCGGGCAGCGCAGCTGGGCCGGCTCTTTGAGCTCCACT
>JAYUFT010000263.1:0-10304 GCA_043738605.1 Candidatus Dormiibacterota bacterium
ACACTGACCGCCAGGCCGCGACGCCCTGGTGGCGCCTCTTCGACGATGAGTGCCGTAGCGACGGTGCCTACCAAAGCCTCAAAGCACACTGCCACCAGCCTCATCAAAGCGAGCGATAGAAGGGAAGGTGCGAAGGCGCTCGCGAAGTTCGCTAACGAGGCGCCCGCGACCCCGATCGCGATCAGTCGCCGGCGTCCAAAGCGATCCGCCAGAGTCGCGAGCGGCAGCGCGCCCAAAGAGCCGAGGGCGAGGACCGAGCCGAGATTGGACAGGCCGGGAATCTGCGCGTGGAAGTCGGACGCGATCGCGGGAAGCGCCAGAACGAGCACCGAGCCGTCGAATGCGGTGAGGACCACGGCCAGCCCAGCCCATACGAGAGTCCGCCGTTGCAAAACATCGAGGTTAGGCACGCGCATGTATATTCGGCTCGCTGATGGCACCGGTGGTGAGCGTTGATGCGCTCCGCAAGCGGTACCGGCGCCGCGATCCGTGGGCCGTGGACGGTGTCACGTTCGCTCTGGAGCCCGGCCAGGCATTCGGATTGCTGGGTCCAAACGGCTCGGGCAAGACCAGCGTGGTCAAGATGATCGCCGGCCTGCTGCGTCCCGACGGTGGCGACATTTCGCTATTCGGGTCCAAACCTGGAGATCCTGCGGCACGCGCGCAGCTGGGGTTCGCGCCGGAGGATCCGGACTTCCCCAAGTTCCTGCGCGCCCGCGAGGTGCTCGACTACTTCGCGAGCCTTCTCGGTCTTGACGAAGACGACCGAAAGAGGCGAATCCCCGAGACCCTGGCGTTCGCCGGCCTGGACCAGGAGAGGCGCCAGGTCCGCCAGTTCTCGAAGGGAATGAAGCAGCGCCTCGGTATCGCCCAGGCGATCCTGGGACGGCCCAAGTTGCTGATCCTCGACGAGCCGACCGCTGACCTCGACCCCCTCGGGCGCCGCGATGTCAGGGCGCTGATCGAGTCGCTGAAGGCGAGCGGCGTCGCGATCCTGCTCAACAGCCACCTCCTCAGCGAGGTCGAGCTGGTCTGCGACACCGTCGCGATTCTCGCTAAGGGGCACGTGCTGAAAGAAGGCACCATGGCCGAGGTCGTGCCCGAGGGCCGCACCCTCGAGGATGTGTTCGTCGAGCTGGTCGAGGCTTCGTCGTCGAAGCGCGACCAGCTCCCGTCGTTCATATCGGAGAAGGAACAGCAGTGAACGGCACTCTCGCTGTTGCGCGATATACCCTGCTCGAGCTTTCGAGGCGGCGCATCCTGTTGGTCTTCTTCGTGGTTGGAGCGGTCGGCATTGTGCTCCTGGCGGTCTTCCTCAAGATCGCCACCACCCTCGCGACACCGGGCACGGCGCAGTCAGTGAACGGAGCCACCCAACTGGACCCAGCGCAGATGAATCAGCTCCTCGAAGCGGTGTTCGTCACCTATCTCCTCGGGGCGCTGGGGATCTTTGCCCTTCTCATCGCCTTCGCCATCGGGATGACAGCGATCTACCACGACCTCGAGTCCGGCACCGCGGTCAGCCTGTTCTCAAAACCAATATCGAGGTTGGCCTACACGATCGGCAAGATCTCCGCCGCAGTCGCGGCCCTCGTGCTGGTCGTCGGCGTCCTCGGAATCGAGGCGCTGTTGGCGATGCTGCTGTTCGGCGGCGGGCTCGAAGGCGCACTCACGGCCGAGGTCTTGGCGGTGGTCGCCAATACAGTCGTAGTGATGCTGATCGTCCTGGCGCTCAGCACCTGGATGAACAACATCATCGCCGCGGTCGTGGCATTCATCTACTACGACGTCGTCGCAGCGCTGGTGGTGACGATTCGCAACCTGATCCACCAGGGTGTGATCGACAACGGATTCTTGAAAGCTGTGTTCGACGTTCTGTACTGGGTCGTTCCACATGAGCTGACCAGCAGCGCAAGCGGCGATATCGCGCGGACCGAAATTCAACTGTCGGGCGGAGGCTCGGCGAACGCTGCCACCCTTGCCGCCATCCCACCCGCGTCGGGCGCTGGCGACATTCTCTGGTGGGCCTTCGTCGTGATCGTTTTCTCGTCGCTCGTCTACATCGCCGTTCGACGCAGGCAGGTCTGACGGCGCGGGTGAGGACGCAGGTCCTCCCCCGCGGAACCCCCACCTGTTGGCCACCCCGCCTGGGGGTGTTTGGAAATGCTGGGCGGGGTGACGGCCGGAATGAATCCCGCCTTGGGACCGCGTTGGTACTGATCTTTAAATTAGCTTCAGCTTTCTGAGTAAGTAAGGGCCGGGACCAAGGAACCCGCATGTCGCAGCGATGTGCGCGACCGAGACGCCGAGGAGCGAAGGCGGTCCCGGGAGCAGCCAGAACGCGAGGCCCAGCGGCATTCCCACGAGCGCCGTGGCGAGAGTATCGATCCAGGGCCAGCCCAACCGGTGATAGAGGACGTACGCCGCGGTTCCAATCGCAAAGCCGACCGGAGCTCCGAATGCAGCGCCCAGGCCGCCTTGCACCAGGCCCCGAAAGAATGCTTCCTCGACCCCCCCATTCAGCGCATAGAAGCCGGCTTGAAACCAGGCGTCTCCGCCGCCGTCCGGGACGCTCAGAGCGCCTCGACGCGGCGCCAGCCAGAGCTGCGCGAGCATGGCCGCGACGAACATGATCGGGGCGGCCACCAAACCGAAACCGAGCTGATAGGCGACCTGTCCCGCCGCAACGCCCAGCCACGCCGGACGTGACGCGAGGACATACGCCACTGCGAAAAGCAAGGCAAAAGGCAAGATGCGGATCAAAAGGTCCTGCCGCATCCAGGCCCAGGTGTCTGGAATACCTGTGAGGACAACCCGCGTTGGAGCTTTAGAGATCATGGCCACTGCAGAACCAATCCTGAAACCCGCATCACCGCTAAAGTTCGACGTCTTTTATGACTATCTCTGCCCTTATGTATACAGGGCGTCGGTCCTGCTGCAGAACGTGCGGGACTCTGGAGAGAGGCCAATCGAACTGAGGTGGCGCTATTTCTCGCTCATCCAGGTCAACTCCAAGGATGAGGGTTGGACCGTCTGGGATGCGCCGGATTCGGAAGCTCGCGGTCGGCTGGCCTTCAAAGCCGCCGAAGCCGCGCGGAGGCAGGACGCCTTCGACGCTTTCCACATGGCGCTGCTCCGAGCGCGTCACGAGCAGCGCGCCGACATCAACGACGTCGCCGTGGTCGAGCGGGTGGCTGAGGACTCGGGATTGGATCTCGATCGTTTTCGCAAGGACATTGCCGACCCCCAGATCGTATTGGCGCTCGAGCGAGACCATCGGGCTGGCATCGCCGAGTACGGCGTCTTCGGCACACCTACCTTCGTATTCGACGCCGGAGCTGCCTACGTGCGCCTTTCCGAACCGCCTGAGGCATCGGATTCGGTGGCCATATTTGACCGCGTGATCTCGATCGCCGCGGAGGAACCTCGAATCCTCGAGATCAAGCGTCCTGTGAGACCCTCACCGGACTAGACCGCTCCGCAGCAGGGGAGCCCTCACCTGCCGTTGGGGGCGTAGATCACCACACCGTCGATCGTGTCCTTCACGTGATAGCCGGCCGCGACGAAGGCTGCGAGCTGCGGATAGTTGCTCATCGGGTACATCGAAAAGTCGCTCCAGCCGGCGGGTGCGGTGTCGACGATCAGAAGGGGCGGGTTGCGCCTCAGGTCTGCCTGCAGGGCCGGCCACACCGCGGCAGACGTGTCCCAGTTGATTGGCGGCAGCCCCGACCCGCGAGGGAACCCGCGCAGGAACCCTGGAAAGCGGCTCGCCATGAGGCGGTCGGATTCCACGTACAGGGCGGGCCACACCCCCCAGACAAAGACACGATCTTGTGGGCGCGTGTGGCTGCTGATGTATGCCGCGACAGGTTCATGCGCCGGCACGGGCGCTTGGAAGTCATATGTCAGCGGGTCGGCGACGAGGTCGAATACGCCCCAGCCCACCATTGGGACCGCAAGGCCGGCGATCGCCGCTGCTGCCACCCAGCGCCTGCGCGAAGTGTCCAGCGCCCTGTCGATGGCGAAGGCGGCGAGGAGGGCAAGCGGGCCCATCACCTGGATGAAGTAGTGCCATGACAGGTGACCGGCGGCCAGCGAGCCGGGAATCGAGATGGCCAGCCACGCCACGATGAGCTGGGAAGTCGGCGGCATCCGCTTCCATCGCCACGCGAACGTGACCGCGGCCAGCCACACGACGATGGACGAGAGCACGAACGGCACTACGCTGTCTTGCGCACGCATCAGCACCAGCGCCGGCGTCCAGTTGACGGACGCGTACCCGTACAGCGTCCGGATCGTCCAGTCCCAGAAGCCGATAAGCGACCCAGTCGTTGCGAGGAGGGCTGCAGCGATTAAGAGGGCGCCGGCCACGCCGCCCGCAAACAATCCAAACGCACGTAACCGCTTGGGCCTCGGCTCCATTAAGGCTATTGCGAGCGGCACCAGCAGCAGGTTGATTGCGGCCACCTGGCGGAAGGAGCCGGCCGCCACCAGAAGCGCCCCGGACCAAAGCCAATGGCGCCGCAGCATTAGAAGGAAGGAGGCGGTGAGCGGCAGCATCATGAGAATCTCAGTGTTTGTGGCCAGCAGCCTTGGATTGCCCGCCCCGGTGAGAACGCCGTATATGAGCGCCGCCAGCAGGCCGGCGCGTACCCCGTACAGCGAGCGTCCGATGACAAAAAGGAGGCCGCAGGTCGCCAGCATGACGACGAGCCCGAGGGCATGAATCGCGGTCATCTGGTATGTGCCGGCGAGGTGAAAGACGGCGGAGTAGACCCAGAAGATCCCTGGGGGCTTGTTGTCGACCCCGCCGTCGGCGTACAGCCGCCCGCCGAGGTTCATGAGCGCGGCGATGGACCCGTAGATCGCCTCGTCACCGTCCAGCAGGCGGTGAAAGAAAGATGGAGCGTGCGCCAGGACCACCACCAACGCGACCGCCGCTGCCCACAGACGGGGGCCGGGTTGGCGGGCTGCCGGCAACAAGGCCATGGCGTCCGACTATATGCGCGCTGTAACGTCGTGCGGTGAGCCGAGCGAGGCGCCTGCTGCCGCCGCTAGCCCTCGCGGCAATCCTGGTCGCCATCCTCGTGAACTTCGTCAACCGTCACGAGCCCCCTGGCATCGACTACCACACCTACAAGGCAGCAGCGGTAATTGGGCTGGAGGAGGGTTGGTCGGAAATCTACGACCAGGCCGCAGTGGCCGTGGCGCAGATCCAGCTGGACCCCGGCGAGGTGGCCCAACCCTTCCTGAGCCCGCCGACTGTGGCCTGGCTGGTCACGCCCCTCGTGCCGGTGCCGTATTCGCTTTCGTATTACGTCTGGGCGGTCTTGACGCTTGTCGCGTATGTCGCCGCGCTTGCCTGGTCAACTTCGAGCCGCGGACTCGAGCGTTGGATCCTGGTCGCGGCGGCCGTCGCTCCGTGGTGGGTTTTGGAAGCTTTCAGGGTCGGGCAGGTCGTGCCGCTCGTGGCGGCAGGCATGGCGGTCTCATGGCGACTGCTTAGAGAGAATCGAAATGTCGCGGCCGGCGTTGCCCTGTCTTTGTTGCTGTTGAAGCCGAACACGGCCTTCTTAGTCCCTTTCGCGGTGCTTGCGGCGGGTCGGGTACGAGCCTTTGCCGCCTTTTCGACGGTGGGAGCCGTCTTGGTGGTCGTCGCCTTGCTGACAGTGGGAGGGGGCGGCGCATTCGACTACTGGAGCCAGCTCACAGGTTCGTTGCCAACCGGCGCCGATGCGTTGACGCTCGAACGCGCGCTGGGATTTCATGGCCCCGCGATGGATGCTTTGCGGGCCGTCATCGTCGTCGCCGTTCTCATTGCCGCTTTCCGACTTCGCCACTCGCCCGGGCTGGTCCTCGTGGCCGGCATCCTCGGCTCGTTGATAGCGGTCCCATACCTACACGCATCCGACCTCTGCCTGCTTGCCGTTGCCGCGGTGATCGTGTGGGAGGAGCGGCCGGTCATGGCCTGGCGCGTGCCGGTGGCCGCGGGCTGGCTGCTGACCGGTCCCTATGTGGGCTGGGTCGGGTTCGGATTGCCGCTCCAGAGGTGGCTCCTCCTGGAGCTCGCCTTCCTGGTCGGGATATGCGTGATCGCATGGCGCGCCAAGCCTTCAAGGCCTCCCGATAGAGTTGTTGAGCCCCATGAGTTACCTGCCTGACGCAGACCGATACTCCCGGATCGACTATCGGCGCAGCGGTCGCAGCGGCATCAAGCTTCCGGAGATCTCGCTGGGCTTGTGGCAGAACTTCGGCCACACGCGTCCGCTCGAGGTCAGCCGCGCGATTGTGCTTCGCGCTTTCGACATGGGCATCACCCATTTCGACTTAGCGAACAATTACGGACCGCCATATGGCTCTGCCGAAGAGACATTCGGCCGGATCATGGCGAGCGACCTTGCGCCGTATCGCGATGAGCTGATCATCTCGACCAAAGCCGGGTGGGATATGTGGCCGGGGCCCTATGGCGATCTCGGGTCGCGCAAGTATCTGCTGGCCAGCCTCGACCAGAGCCTGCGCCGGATGGGCCTTGACTACGTCGACATCTTTTACTCACATCGCCCCGACCCCGAAACGGCGCTCGACGAGACTATGGGTGCGCTCGCCTCGGCGGTGCGCCAGGGCAAGGCGCTCTACGCGGGCATCTCCTCCTACAACAGCGCCCAGACCAAGCATGCCGCGGCGATCCTCCGGTCCATGGGCACGCCGCTGCTCATCCATCAGCCCTCGTACAACATGCTGAACCGCTGGATCGAAGACGACGGCCTGCTCGATGTGCTCGAGGCCGAGGGTTCGGGCTGCATAGTGTTCTCTCCCCTCGCACAGGGCGTGCTGTCCGGCAAGTACCTCACCGGAATCCCGGAGGGATCTCGCGCGACGCACTCGCAATATCTGTCGCCTGACCAGATCACAAAAGAGACCCTCACGAAAGTGCGGACTTTGACTACGATCGCAGAGAAACGAAAGCAGCCCCTGGCGCAGATGGCCCTGGCATGGACCCTTCGCGACCCCCGAATCACCTCGGCCGTGATTGGCGTGAGCAGCATTGCCCAGCTCGAAGAGAACAGAGCGGCGCTCGACCGAATCGACTTCTCCCAGGCCGAGCTCGACGAGATCGATCGCGCCCTGAAGTCTTAACAGGCTCTCCTGACCCAGAAACCTAGCCACCGGCATAATCAGGTCGCCCGCCCCTGACCAAGGGGAAATACTTGCCACTGGAAATTCACGCCATCGATGGCCCGCTCCGCGTGCTCGCCGGACCGGGCACCGGGAAGACGCACGCCCTCGTCGACCTGTACGAGCAGGCCGTCCGAGAGGGGGTTGCGAACCGAGGCCAGATCCTGGTCCTCACCTTCTCCAACGGAGCGGCCACGGAGATCGCGCGGCGGATCGACCTACGCCTGAATGACGACTACGGCGAGGCCTGGATCTCGACGTTCCACAGCTTCTGCTCGAGGCTCCTTCGCGAGCATTCGGCTGACCCCGAGCGTTTGCTGCTCGACGGCTTCCAGGAATCGATCGTGATGCGCAAGGTGCTGGCTGAGATGGAAGCCGACGTGCTGGGCGGTTTGGCCGGTGTGCAGCGGTCGGACGCATTCGCCAGGGACGTGTTGACCTTCGTCGCCCTGATGAAGCAGAACCTGGTCCACCCCTCCGCCCTGCTGCTCGCCGCCGAAGCCAGCGCAAGCGAGCGCCTGCGCACGCTCGCGGCCGCCTACCAGGCGTACGAGGAGCGAATGGAACGGGGGCGGATGTCCGACTTCCGTGACCTGATCACCGGCGCCATCGAGCTGCTCCAGTCGAATCCCAAGCTGCGCCAGCAGATGAGCGCTCACTTCCGGCTCATCCTCGTCGACGAGTTCCAGGACGTGGACCCGGCGCAGTTCGAGCTGCTCCAGCTCCTGGCGCCGCCTTCAACCCGACCCCACCTCGTGGTCGTGGGGGATCCGGACCAGTCCATTTACGGCTTTCGGGGCACCGTGCCGCGCCTGCTCAGGGACGACTTCGCCAAGGTCTACGGCGGCGCGACGCACAGGCTCGACGATTGCTACCGCTGCTCGCAAGAGGCGCTGGACGCCGGCGAACGACTGCTCACCGCGACCCAGCCCGGACGCCAGGGACGCGCCTTGCACGCGGCCAACCCATCGCGTTCGTCGGCAGTTGTCATCGCGCGCGAAGGGGACGCTGTCGACGAGGCGTTCTTCTGCGCGCGTGAGGTCAAGCGGCTCCATGCGGAGTCGCCGGACCTGCGGTTGAGCGACTTCGCCATCGTGCTGCGCAGCACCACGTGGCTTGGCGGCCCGTTCGAGGAGGCGCTCCGAGCGCTCGGTCTTCCTTATGAGGTGCGCGGTTCTGGGGCCACAGCGCGCAATGAGGTGGTCCGATTCCTGGTGGGTTACCTCGAATCGCTGCGCAAGCCCGACGATCCGGATGCGTTTGAAGGCGCGCTTTCCTCAAGTCTTGGCGGCGTCGGCGCCCGCACCCTCAGCCGTCTTCGCGCCCACGCACGTGAGCAGGGCCGTCCGCTGACGCGCGTCGTGCGCCGGCTGATGTACGTGCTGGCGGCGCGCGATCCGCTGCGTTATCCGCTGCCGTGGGGAGGCCAGGGGGGTGCGACGGGATCTGGCTCCGCCAGGCCCGCCGCCCCAAGCGGGGACGTCCCTCCTCAAGTGGCCCCAACCGACGTCTCTACGGAACCCGACTACCTCGAGTTCCTGTCACCGGAGGAGCTGGACAGCCTGCACTCCGCGATGGTCGCCCGTTACCGCTTGATCGGCCGTGTTTCGAAGTTGCCGCTGACGAGTCTTGCTTACTCGATTCTCATCGAGGACGGGGCGATGCGCCTCCTTCTCGACCTCGGCCTCGCGCCCGACCAGCGAGCCGAAGCGATCGGCGACCTTCGCGCTGCGATGGGTGGCCTCGAGGCGATCCAGACGGTTCACGAGAGACTCAACGGAGCGCCTCCGCTGCTCACCGACATCGCCGGCTCGCTGAATGCGCTTCTGAGCGGCGCCGCCGATGACACCGAAGCACCGGCGCAAGAATCCGGCGCGCGTCGAGATGCCGTCCAGGTATTGACGGTGCACCAGGCCAAGGGCCTCGAGTTCGAGGTCGTCTTCTGTTCCGGCTTCGCACATGGGCTCTTTCCTCTGGCGGCGAGGCCGCACCCGCTGCTGGATGCCGAGGATCGCGCATGGCTCGAACGCTACAAAGTCGGTTTCATGCCGTCGTGGCCTTCGGATCCCGATGGGCACATGGCGGAGGAGGCGCGCCTTGCCTTCGTCGCGATGACGCGCGCCAAGCGGCGTCTCTACGTCACCTTCGCCGACGCATACCTGCGACAGGCAGGCGCATCTGTCTTTCTCGGGCTGGCCGAGCCGGAGGCCGAGTCCCGGGAGCTCACGCGCGCATCCGGAAGGCTGGCCCCTCGCGATGTCCTGCTCGCGCGCGAAGCGGAGGTGCTGATCGCCTCGCACCGGGACGCATTGAACGGCAGCGCCGGGAGGGCCCTGGAGCTGGGTCTGGACGTCGCATTTCTCACCGATCGCGAGTCAGGCGAGCCGTTCGAGCCGTACGGCGCGGACAAGAACCCCACGAATGTCGAGATCGGGCATTTCAGCCCGACGACGCTCAACGACTACCTCAAGTGCCCAAGGCTCTACTGGTACAACCACCATCCAGGCCTTGTGGACGAGCCGCGGTCGGTCGCGATGGAGCGTGGTGGGTTTCTCCATGAGGTCCTCGAGGAATTCCACCTCCACGAGTCCGAGTGGCGTCCGCTCGCCTCCGAGCTGCAGCGCGAATGGCTCGAAGCGTCCTTGGTGAAGCACCTCGAGCCGTACCTCTCGAGGATGGAAGGCGTGCTCGATCGCAAGCGCGAGGAGCTCCAGGTTCGGGCCGTCCTCGGCAACTACATCAAGTTCGTCACCGGGCTGCAGGTGATCAGGCGGCTGCGGACGCTCGATGTCGAGCGCCGATTCCACCTCGAGCTCGACGGCGTGGAGATCGTCGGCAAGATCGACCGGGTCAACGACGTCGGCGACGGGCAGGTCGAGGTGGTCGACTACAAGACCGGTTCCGGCAAGCCGATGAAGTACGCGTACGAGCAGTACTTCGGCCCGGAGATGTCCGATGTGCAGCTCGCGCTGTATTACCTGGCATGCCGCGATGGGGTTGACGACGAAGGCAAAGCCCTCGGTTTTCAGCCGCGGTTCCTCTCCCTCTGGTACCCGAAGGACTGGGTCTGGAGGGACATGCGGCAGGACATCTTCGCCGTCGGGCAACCCGCGGGCCTTAAGGAATAT
>JAYUFT010000264.1:0-3395 GCA_043738605.1 Candidatus Dormiibacterota bacterium
CTCGGGTCGTCCCGAGCCCGTCCGGCTGTGGCAGGACGCGAGCATCTTCTCGTTGATCGGAAACCTCATCGCTTCGGCGCAACGCCGAGTCCTGGTGGAGGTGTACGAGCTCGGCCGCGCCGGCTTGATCGAGTCGCTTGGCGTTCGCAAGGCTGCAGGGGTCGATGTGCGAGTCATCACCGATCCCACAGTCGCCGCCAGCCGGTGGTCGGTCGACCGGCTCGACCGGCTCGGAGTGGCGGAGCGCGCGTACCCCGTCGACGACGGCCGCCACCAGATCGACCACGTGAAACTTTTGATCGCTGATGGCGAGGCTGTGGTCGGCGGCATGAACTGGGGCGCTCATAGCGACCGGAACCACGACTACGTGCTGGAGACACGAATTCCTGCCGAGATCGAGCGGCTCGTCCAGATCTTCGAGCAGGACTGGGCGTTGGCGGGCGGCCGGCCGGCACCGCTGGCGGCCACCACGGGCGAGATCGCGCAGACCGCCCCGTCCGAAGAGATTCGCGCGATGCTCGACGCCGCGTTGAGAACCGCGCGCCGCCAGGTGCTGGCGGAGGTCTTCACCCTGACCGACCCCGAGGTGATCGCCGAGCTCGCGGCAGCGCACCGGCGCGGCGTCACCGTGCGCGTGCTCCTCGACCCCAACCAGCCTTATAACCTGCGCGCCTACGACATGTTGAAGTCGAGCGGAGTCGAGGTTCGCTGGTATCCCATCCCGAGAGGCACTCTGCTGCACGCGAAGATCGGTTTGTTCGACGGTGTGCTGGTGCTCGGGTCGGCTAACTGGACCTGGAGCGGGCTGAACGTGAACCATGAACTGGACATAAAGACGCAGGACCCGCACGCCGTGACAGCGTACGGGTCCCGGTTCAATTCCGATTGGTCGCGATCGGCAGGTGGCTAGGTGATCGAGAAGTCTTCGATGAAGTCACTCCGACGGCGGCGCTTGCCTGTGTGACAGCCCTTCTTAAGCTAGCTTTGCGGAGGGGGTCCTGAGGAGCCTGCGGACGGGGGTCCCGAGCCTCCGGCCGGGGGCATCGAACCGGGGGGTGGCGGACCGGCCTGGGGCGTATTGCCGAAGTTCACCTGGGGCACCGCACGGTCGCTCTCATCGGCCTGGAAGAACCCGAAGGCCTTGAAGCCGAGGACGCCGGCAATAAGCGAGGTCGGGAGGGTCTGCAGCTTGATGTTGTAGTCCCGCACGTTGCCGTTGTAGAAGCGGCGCGAGAACTCGATCTTGTCCTCGGTCGCGGTCAGCTGCTCCTGAAGGTTGGTGAAAGCGGAGATCGCCTTGAGGTCGGGGTAGTTCTCGGATACGGCGAACAGGGTGCGCAGGCTCTGGGTGAGCATGTTCTCGGCGGCGCCGATCTTGGCGGGGTCGCCGCTGGCGCCGGCCGCGACCGCCCCCGCCCGGGCGTTGGTGACCGCTTCGAGGGTGCCGCGCTCGTGTCCCATGTAGCCCTGGACCGTCTGGACGAGGTTGGGGATGAGGTCGTGGCGCCGCTTGAGCTCGACGTCGATCTCAGACCAGGCTTCCTGCGTCCTGTTCCGGAGCGTGACCAGCCCGTTGTAAGTGAGGACCAGCCAGATGAGGACCAGGACGACGATGCCAACGACGATCCAGGTGCCCATCAGAGAACCATCCTACTCGTGGCCGCGACTCGAGTTACGCGTGGGCGCGTCGTGCCCAACGGGTCTTCTTCAGCATTTTTTTGTGTTTGTGCTTGCGCATCTTCTTGCGCCGCTTCTTGATTACAGAGCCCAATCCAACTCCCAGACGCGCGTGATCTTAAAAAGGGGGGTCCCGACCTCGTCAGGCCTCGGGAATCATACCGGAAGGCGGTTGGGCTCCGTTCTCGGCCTAAACTCACGCCGATGTACTTCAGCGACGCCCACGAGGAGCTGCGGCTGCATATCCGCAAGTTCCTGGAGAAGGAGGTCCAGCCCCATCTCGAGGAGTGGGAGGAGCTGACCTTCCCCGACTCAATCTTCAAGCGCTTCGGCGAGCTGGGCTTCCTCGGGCTCCGGTACCCGCCCGAGTACGGCGGCCAGGGCGGGGACTATTTCTCAGCGGTTGTGCTGTCCGAGGAGATGGCACGCGCCGGGTGCGGCGGACTGGGCATGGCGGTGGCGGTCCAGGCCGAGATGGCCACGCCGCCGGTGTTCAAGTTCGGCACCGAGGATCAGAAGCGAAAGTGGCTCGTTCCCGCCATCCGGGGCGAGCACATCGCCGCGCTGGCGATAACCGAACCGGACGCCGGCTCCGACGTCGCCGGCATCAAGACTGTCGCCCGCCGAGATGGGGACCACTTCGTGGTCAACGGCCGCAAGATCTTCATCACCAACGGGGCGCGCTGCCACTGGGTCCTGGTCGTCACCAAGACCGGCAAGGAGCGCGGCCACGGCGGCTACAACCTGCTGGTGATCGAGAAGGGCACGCCCGGCTTCGAGGTCACCCGGACCCTCAAGAAGCTCGGGATGCACTCCTCCGACACCGCCGAGTTGCTTTTCGAGGACTGCCGCGTGCCGGTCGCCAACCTCATCGGCGACGAGGGCGAGGGGTTCAAGAACCTCATGTGGGAGCTGCAGGGCGAGCGGATGATCGCGGCGGCCGGCGCGATCGCGGGCGCTCAGCACGTGTTCGAGTACACGATGGAGTACGCGCGCAATCGGATTGCGTTCGGCCAGCCGATATCGCAGTTCCAGGTGATCAAGCACAAGCTCGTCGACATGGGCACCAAGATCGCGGCCGTCCAATCGCTCGTCTACCAGACCGCGAAGCAATTTGACTCTGGCGAATATCCGGTGCGGGAGATCTCTCAGTCCAAGCTGCTCGCGACCCAGGTCGCGTGCGAGGTGGCCGACGAGGCGATCCAGATCCTGGGCGGCCACGGCTACATGTCCGAGTTCCCCGTCGAGAGGGCCTGGCGCGACGCACGCCTGGCGAGGATCGGCGCCGGCACCGACGAGATCATGAAGGAGATCATCGCCAAGACCTACGGTCTATAGCGACAGTCTCGGCGTCGAGTCTGCCCGTTGTCAGCGTTGCCGGAAGTCCCATCGGGCAAAGGGCATCCGGCACTGTCGGGAAAGTGCGGCGCGGTCGATGCTAGCCGGGCGGCCAATCCAATTCCGGCCGCGGGAGGCAGACCACAGAATGAAACGCAGATTGATATCGCTGATGGCCGCGTCGACACTGGCTCTGCTCGGGGCGCCGGCCGCCTTTGCCGTCGACCTGAACAGGACCTCGATACAGGGTGCCGAGGCGATCTGGTACTTCGATCAGGGCGGAGTCGCCACGTCGGTGCTGATCCGCCCGGTGGTTGAGCGAGACCAGGCGCCAGGGACGCCGAACCAGCACACGGTGGGTGTCAACGTCCAGGTCATGC
>JAYUFT010000265.1:0-3387 GCA_043738605.1 Candidatus Dormiibacterota bacterium
CCGAATAAGCGCAGCCATCTCAGTTTCGTAATGAGCCGCCTCGCGCTCGAGCTCGACTATCCGGCGAGCAATTCGCTTCATGGTGTCTAGCCGGACCCGGTCCTCGACATCGACGGTGCCCGCCATTCGCAGGGCAAGACAGCGCTTAGTCAGGCGCTCTAGCGAGTGTGAGTGACCACTTCTGTCTCGAAACCGAGCCGCGATGTGTTCAGGCGCGCTGACCACCAGGGCGCGCAGCTGGTTCATCGCTCGCGTCCGCTCGTCCATCACGTCCTGGCGTGTGCTGGCGGCTATCCGAAGCGCCTCTCGGCGCCCGGAGCCACGCGGCGAGGCCAATCGACCCATGGACAGAGCTTCCCGGGCGGCACGCACGGCGTCAATCTCATCCGATTTGCCGCGCTTGCGCGCCGGCCGCTTGGGCCGGTCCACCTCGCCAACCGCCTCGCCCAGGCTGAGGAGATGTCCGGTCAGGCCGGCCCCATAGCTGCGAGTGCCTTCAACCGCCCACAGCCGCTTTCCCGGCGCAGCACGGCTCACCATTCGAACTAATCGGCAGTAACCTGCCTGTTCCGCGTCAATCCGCAGGCTGGCCACCACCGCTCCATTGGCGGTCAGGACCGCCGCTGTGTGGCTATGGAGATGGGTATCGACCCCGATGACATAGTCCAGGCCCTCGGCCAAAATCGACACTGCTCAGCCTCCTCGCGGCTGCTAACCGCAACCTTCGTTCCGGCATGGGCAGCGAACACCGGGAGGCAACCCTGTGAAGAGTCACGCCGCAGCGGACAAACTTCTAATCAAGCCAACCAGGTGGACCCAAGCCAGCACCGGTCCTCCCTAAAGGACATGTCTCCCTGAGGGCAGACCAACGTCGCCAGAGCAGAGCAGAGTCACATCAGGCAAGACCGGCACCGCTACAAGGGTCACAGAGCAGCCACGCGCGAAGCGCCTGGCGATGAGGGGAACCGACTGGTTCCCTCTCATGGCCGAAGGCCTTATACCGGAAGTACCCCGTGCTTGCGATCCAGGCGCGGTGACGTTCTAGTCGAGTAGGCGTGGAACCTGGCAATCAGGGCTGCGCGCAGGTCGTCCGGCTCGATCACGTCGTCGACAATCAGGTTGGCCGCGAGCTTGTACAGGTCCACGTCCTCGCGGTACTCGTCTTCCAACTGCTTGCGACGCGCGGCCCTTTCGCTCTCGGGCAGCTCGGCGAGCTTGTTGAAGAACACTGCGTTGACTGCGGGCTCGGGGCCCATCACCGCAATCTGCGCGGAGGGCAGCGCGATGACGCAGTCGGAATCGAAGGCAGGTCCCGCCATCGCGTACAGGCCGGCGCCGTACGCCTTGCGCACGATGACCGAGATCTTCGGCACCGTCGCCTCGGACACAGCGCTGATCATCTTGGCGCCGTGCCGGATGATCCCGCGTTTTTCGACGTCGGTGCCGATCATGAAGCCGGGGACGTCCGCCAGAAAGAGCAAGGGGATCTCGAACGCGTCGCACAGCCAGATGAAGCGCGCGGCCTTGTCGGCGGAGTCGCTGAACAACACACCGCCCTTTTGCATCGGCTGGTTCGCCAGGATGCCGACCGCTTGTCCGTCGAGTCGTGCCAATCCCGTCAGCAGCTCCTTGGCGAAGAGCTTCTTCACCTCCACCCAGCTGCCCTCATCGATGAGCGCGTCGATCACCTTGCGCATGTCATACCCGCGGTTGGCCTCCGCAGGGATCAGGTCGGCTATGGGCTTTCCAGCGCGTGGCGCTTTGGCGGCAACGGCTCGCGGTTTCTCACCCGACCGCTGGGGCATGAACTCGAAGTAAGAGCGCGCGAACTCGATCGCCTCTTTGTCGTCAGCGACCAGCGCATCTCCGCATCCGCTTTCGGTGCAGTGCATGCGCGCGCCGCCCAGCTCTTCGAGGCTCACCTTCTCGCCGACCACGACCTCGACCATGCGCGGCGACCCCAGGTACATCGAGGCGTTGCCCTCGACCATGATCACGATGTCGCAGAAGGCCGGGATGTACGCACCACCCGCCGCCGATGGGCCGAACAGAATGCAGATCTGCGGCACCTGCCCAGAAAGCTGGACCTCATTGAAGAAGATGCGGCCCGCGTGGCGCCGGCCGGGGAACATGTCGATCTGGTCGGTGATTCTCGCGCCGGCGGAGTCGACTAGATAGAAGAGCGGAGCGCGAAGGCGGGCCGCCGTCTCCTGGATCCGGATGATCTTCTCGACCGTGCGAGCGCCCCAGCTGCCGGCCTTAACGGTCGGGTCGTTGGCCATCACCGCCACCTGCCGGCCGCCGATCATGCCGAGCCCGGTGACGACGCCATCCGCAGGCAGCTCGTCGGCGAGCACGTTGGCGAAGATGCCGTCCTCGATGAAGGAACCTTTGTCGAGCAGTAAATCGAGGCGCTCGCGGGCGGTGAGCTTGTGCTGCTCGCGCAGCTTCGGTAGGTATCGGGTGCCACCCTTCAGCGCCTTGTCGCGGAGCTCGCGTTGCCGTGGGTTGGCCATTACTTGCCTTTGAAGTCCGGCTCGCGCTTCTCGAAAAACGCCTTGATGCCTTCCTTCGAGTCCTCGGTCAGCGTGATCAAGGTGAACTGGCTGTGGAGGTATGCCAGGGCGGCGTTGAACTCCATGTCCTGCTGGCGGTAGAACGAGTCGCGACCCAGCCGCATCGCCACCGGCGACTTTTTCGCGAGCTTGTCCACGATGTCCTTGACTGCGCCATCGAGCTGGTCGTGAGGCACCACGCGGTTGATCAACCCGAACGCCTCCATCTGGGTCGCCGTCCAGCGGTCACCCAGCATCTCCATCTCGAGCAACACCTTGCGCGGCAGGTTGCGAGCAAGGATGGCCTGGATCATCATCGGCCAGATCCCCACGTTGATCTCAGGCGTGCCAAACGTGGCGGTGTCCGTCGACACGAGAAGATCGCAGGAGCACGCCAATCCAAGTCCCCCCGCAAGCGCGTGGCCGTTGATGCGGCCGACGATTGGCTTTCCCAGGCTCGACATCAAGGCGAACAGCTCGACGAAAAGATCGCGGCTGCGGTGACGCTCGAGATCGGTCATGTCTCCGTCGAAGCTGCTCAGGTCGGCGCCGGCGCAGAAGGCCCGGTCGCCTGCGCCCGTCAGGACGATCACCCGGACCTCGGGTTCGTGGCGGCACCAGCGAAACGCAGTTGCCAGGTCCCGCAGCATCACCGCGGACAGTGGGTTGCGTTGCTCGGGCCGATTGAGGGTGATCGTGGCGACGTGGCCTTCGACCGACAGCAATACCTGCTCCAGGGGCGGAAATTCAGTCAACTGCGTAATCGTAGGGCGCGGCGCAAGCACACCCCATGCAGGGTAACCAAATGAAAGTCGGCAACCCACTATTTACC
>JAYUFT010000266.1:0-3382 GCA_043738605.1 Candidatus Dormiibacterota bacterium
GCATGAGGGGTCGGCCCCATCAAATCTCGCGGAGGAGTGCGGAACTATGGCTGAGAGGAAATCTGCAAAGACGGGCACGCAGAAGCCCGCGAAGAGCGCCAGTGTGAGCGGCAAGGCGTCCAAGGGATTCACGGACGAGGAAAAAAGCGCGATGAGGCAGCGCGTCAAAGAGCTGAAGGCGGCCGCGGGCACCGCGGACGGCGAACGCGACGTGCTCGCGAAGATCGCCGCCATGGCTGCACCGGATCGCGCCCTGGGCGAGCGGCTCCATAAGATCATCAAAGCCAGCGCGCCAGCCCTCACGCCGAGACTCTGGTACGGGATGCCTGCTTATGCGAAGGACGGCAAGGTCGTCTGCTTCTTCCAAGACGCGCAGAAGTTCAAGACGAGGTACGCGACGCTCGGCTTTAGCGACGCGGCGAACCTCGACGAAGGCGCCATGTGGCCGGCCGCCTTCGCGTTGAAAACGTTGACTGCCGCCGACGAGGCAAGGATCGGCGCGCTTGTGAAGAAAGCGGTGAGGTGAGGCCGTTTAGGCGTTCAAATCCCCTGCGATTACCACTGGGCCCAGTCGGTTCGAGAACCCGGCCCCGAATTCGCTGAATACCGCTGAGGTGCGCCACTTTTCACCGCTCCACGGCGGTGTCGCTGTGCGGCAGGTCCAGTTTGGGCGCCACTCCGACTTTGCAGGAGGTTCATTACCTCCGGCTGGGGATCTCGGAACCAAGCTCGAGAACACCTTCGACTGCCGACCTGAACGTCTCGCCCCGCAGCCGCTCCCATAGCAATGCACGCAGCGCGAAGCACACCGCCGTGAGCATCAGCAGGTGATAGAACCACCATCCAACTGTCCAGACGGAGAACAGCCCCATGCATGCTGCGGCATCCGCCAGCAGGACGAAGGCAAAGATCAGATCGGCCTGGCCTGCGAGTCCGGCCGTTCGATAAAGGGCGGCCTGGCGAAATGCAGCGAAGAACAGGAGTGCGATGGTGCCGATCACCAGCACGGTGCTGTAGGGCGGGCTTGATAGCGAGGTGGTGGACAGCAGGTTTGTGTTCAAAAGGGCGATTCCGCCGTACACCGCGACGGCGATGAATGTCACGACCACGAGCCACCCCGCCGGCCAGAAGGGCAGCCGCTTCTCAAGCCACGCCATTCCTGGCGTGAAGCTCGCGGCGAAGAACAAGGCCGGCACGGCAAGGCTGAAGAAGGCCGATATGCCGACCACCCTGTAGGCGGAGACCTCGAGGCGGTCGGGCACGATGACTCCCGGGGTGAGCAGGCCGTGAACGGCGAAGATGCCGCCCATCGACGTAAACCCGAGACAGATGAGCAGGACGCGATAGAGGCCGATCTGCGCGGTGGTCACCGCGAGAATCGCCGCCACCGCCGCCGCGAGCAGCGAAGCCGCCGAGACGATGTAGAAGTGCTGGATCGACCATTCAGGAAGCGGCCGGTCCGCAAACAACTTCAGCAGCGCGATGGTCAAGGGGATCAGGGTCAGGGCCGCAAGTATCAGAATCGGCCGTACAGGACCGGCCCTCCGAAGCCCGGTCCAATTCGAGGCAGCGGAGTACACCGCACCAGTATGCCCTCGAGGTCCCGATGCGGTGCCATGCTTCGCGCCTCGGGCGCGGACGAGTCTGAATGCAGATTTTGGTCGGGGGGGACGGGACACTATTTGAACTCCCAGATCGAACTCGCGGGAGGCGTCTTGGACCCCAACAGGACCCACCAGCCTGGCGATAATTGGGTTCGTTGGAGAATCGCGACGCGTCACGCTACCTCTAGTGGCCTGGGGACCCTGCCTCTAGAAATGCATCGGAGGAGGCTCGGAAAATCGACAATAACGGCGGATGGCCGGCGTGGCCCGCGCATCGGCGGGTGAGGTAATGGCGCACTTCGGCCTTCCTGTCCTCGGAGGTGTGTTCATCGTCTCGGCGGGTGCCATCTGGTTCGCCGGCATCCAGCTTTCAAAAACCACCGACGAGATCGACTCCCGATTTGGGCTAGGGGAAGCGCTTGGCGGCCTGATCCTGCTGGCGTTCGCCACCAATCTGCCCGAGATCGCGATCGTGAGCGCGGCGGCGGTGCAGCACAACTTCGACATCGCCACCGGCAACATCCTGGGCGGCATCGCCATCCAGACCCTGGTACTGGTGGCGCTCGACGGGTTCGGAGTCCCTCGCCGCCCCCTTACCAACGTCACCGCGTCCCTGGTGCAAGTGCTGGAGGGAACGCTCGTGATCGCCGTGCTGGCGGTGGCGATTGGGGCGTTCCTGCTCCCCAAAAATGTGGTCGTAGCCCGCATCGACCCGAGCGCGCTCCTGATTGTCCTGCTGTGGATCGGCGGCCTGTATATCGTCTGGCGCGCCAGCAAGAGCCTTCCCTGGAAGGCCATCGGTGGGGCCGGGCCGGATGCCGGCGCCCGCCGCCGGGCGAAAGCCCGCAAACCGCGATCGACGATGGTCACCCTTGGCATCTTTGCCGGCGCAGGCCTGGTCACGCTTGCCGCCGGAGTTCTGGTCGAGGAAAGCGGCAGCGCCATTGCCGCGCAAATCCATTTGAGCGGTGCGGTGTTCGGCGGGACCGTACTCGCGGCCGCGACTGCGCTCCCTGAGCTCTCCACCGGGCTGGCCGCGGTCCACATCGAGGATTTCGAGCTCGCGGTCAGCGACATCTTCGGTGGCAACGCTTTTCTGCCCGTGCTGTTTTTCCCTGCCACCCTCATCGCGGGCCAGTCGGTGCTTGGTAGCGCGGCCAAGACCGACGCCTTCTTGGCCGTCCTAGGAATCCTGCTGACTGCTGTTTACATCGCTGGGCTGGTCATCCGCCCGAGAAGGCAGTACCTGCGGCTCGGCCCGGACTCGTTGCTGGTTCTGGTTCTTTACGTCGCGGGCATCGCCGGAATGGTGGTGATCAGCCAGTCCGCCAATTGACGTGCGGCGCACTGGATCCTGCGGCTTCGGAAGGTTAGCCGATACTTCCACGTCAGAGGAGGGCCGGGCCTCGAGGTTCTCGTCCTCGATCTGTTAAAGCTGGATAGTGCGGTTAGTAGTCCGGGCTCACCCAGGCGCCTCCCGCACCAGTGCGGAATGGGATGGCGCGGTCCTGCACGTACGAGTCACAGCTCACGCCGTCGAGGGCGCGGCCAATCGGGCAGTGATCGAGGCGGTGGCGCATGCGCTCGGCGTGCGGCGGTCGGCCGTCAGCTTGGTCGCGGGCCACCGGTCGCGTGAAAAGGTCCTTGACGTGAGTGGCCTTCGCCAGGCCAATCTAGACCGCCTGGTTGAACAATGAGGACGATGCCCGAAACAGCTCAACGTCCACCGACACCGGTTTAGACGAACTACGCACAGGTCGCCCGTCGCCTGTAGGAGC
>JAYUFT010000267.1:0-10165 GCA_043738605.1 Candidatus Dormiibacterota bacterium
CTGGCGCTGAGAGTCGGATAGAGGTGATGCGCCCATTCGCCCGCGAGGTGCATGGCGCCAAGTGCATGCTGGAAGCGCGAGTGCTCCGCGGTCGCGAACACCCACCAGGCGCTCTGCAGCTGGTGAATACGACGCAGGCGCTGCAGCCAGGCACCGTCCAGGAGGTCCTGCTCGGCGGCTTCCCCGGGGACCCCGCCTTGCCCGCCCTTCGTGATGCGAAGGTATCTATAGATGGGGTCGCTTGAGAGGTTGACCCGGGAGTATTCGAGCGGAGCGCCGGTCACTGACCGATTATCCCTGCGATGACCACTGGTCTCGAACAAGGGATCGACCTCTTCAACCACGGCCAGTACTGGGAAGCGCACGAGGCCTGGGAGCGCGATTGGATGCCAGATCGTAAGGGTCCGGACTCGGGCTTCTACAAAGGATTGATCCAGATCGCGGCCGGCTGCCTTCATTACACGCGTCGAAACCGGCGAGGAGCCGTTAACAAGTGGCGGACTGGCGCCGCCTACCTCCGCCCCTACCTTCCCGACCACCGTGGCGTCGACCTCGCTCCGCTCGTGATCGCCGTGGACGGCTACCTCGACGCCATGAGCGGCGGCGACTGGCCCGACCTAACCATGCCTCAGATCGAAGCCGTCGCATGAAGTAGCCTGTCCCTGATGCCGCGCAGGCGCCTCTTGCGGTTGCTGCTGGGATCCGGCGTGGCCTGCGGTATCCCGGCCGTCATCGCCATCGTGCTGTTCACTGGGGGCGGGGCGGAAGCTGACGCATTTCAGGCGGCCCCGCGTTGTGTGGTTCCCAGCCACGGTGGGCAGGCAAACTGCGTGAGCGTCCTGGCCGGGACAATCACGAATATGGTGCGTGGCGGTTCGAAATTCCTGCCAAGCATGACGGTCGCAGTCGGGGATACAACCGCAACATTTGGATACGAGCGCAGCCCGTTTTCTTTCGTTGTGGGGGGCGGCGTGGCAACCGGGTGGTGGAAGGGTCAGCCGGCTTTGATCGGACCCCCGGATGCCAGCCCGACGATCATCACGGATCAGAGTCCCCCTTACAGATTCCAGTTGTTCGGACTTGCTTTGGGGCTTGTGATCCCGTCCGCATCGCTTCTGCTGGCCGGTTTGCTGCTGCTGCAGGCGCCGATGAATGTCGACGAGCTGATCGTCGCGACGCTAGCACGCTGGCCAGAGCACCCGCGACCGATCGAGCGCGCGATGACCTGGCGTGTCGCGCTGGCATACCGGACATACCCTGCTTACTTCGTGTGGGCGTTCATCTATCTCGTCCCCGTTAACTTGGTGCAGCTCTGGATCGTTCAGCCTCGACTTGCACCCTTGTTTCTCATCGGGACGCTCGTCATCACGCTCGGATTGACGGCGACGATTGCCGGCACCTATCTTGCCGGCCTGATCGGCACATCAGAAAAACGCTCAGTTCTGGTGCAGGACGTCGAGCAGAGTTCGGGCCGGGCCGGCAAATTGACCACGATCAGCTATGAGCTGCTGAACGGGCAAGCGACGAAGAAGGTGTTGGGTGAGCGCTGGTATGGCCATGTCATTGGGGGTGCTCACCTTGACGTGCTGGTCGATCCCAAGTCAGGCTGGATCCGCCGCGTGCTATCGACCCCGCCCGCTTAGTCAGGTGGATCTTGCTTTTCGCCGGCTGATCCCAGTCGGTGCGATCGATCAGGAGTAAGGCGGGAAGCGGCGACCGGCGGCCGATTCGATCAGGCCTCCGTGGCCGAGCCTCAGCAGATCACCCGCGTCCGCGCGGCCGTATGCGAAGACGAATGGGAGCAACAGGTCGAGCGAGCTCGATCGCCCGAAGCCGGCGCAGGACGCAACGCCGACGACGGCCGCATCGTCGAGCCTACCCAACCACAGCATGCTGCCGGGGTGCATCGGTGCGCCAAGCTGGAGCAGCTGCCCACCCGCATTCGTGAGCTCGGCGTAAGCGGGGTCGAGAGGATCGATCGCTGAGGCGCCTGCGAACAGGACGAGCTGAGCACCCAACTCAGTTGCCTCGGCATAAGCTGCCGCCACCGCCTCGCCGGTGCGGGCGACCTCTCGCACGCCGATCACCTCTGCGCCGTACCAGCCGAGCTTCGCCGTGACCGCGGCACGAAACAGATCGCGCGCCTTCGGCTTGAGGCGTTCGGTGGCGACAACGAAGGTGCGCAAAGGTCTGAAGGGCAGCAGCTGCAGCACCGGTCCTTTCTCGCGGCAGATCTGCTCGACCGCCGCGATCAGATTGCCTGGCACCGCGACCGGCGTGACCTTGCAACCTGCAACCTCCTCGCCCTCTACGACCGCCTGGCCGTCCATCAGGGTGAACACCGAGATGTAGCCCAGCGCATTGATGGCGTCGACCAGGTCCGCGCGTACACGCACCAGCCCACGATGCATGGCGGTGAGGCGAGTCTGGCTCTGCACCGGCGGCTGCGACTCGAGGCCGGGGCTCGACAGCGCGGCCGCCAGCCGCTGAGCGGCAACGTCTTCGTGCACGTCACCAGCCTCGAGCTCGACCACGTGCACATCGCCCGCCTGCTGGACCCGCGCCAGGTGCTCCGCAGTGAGCACGGTCCCCTTGCGCAGGTCGGGTCCCAGGTCGTGTACGAGCACGCGGCCGACCACGTCCTCCTCCTTCGCTCCGGCCCCCAATCGATGCGCTCTCATTAACTGGCAGCATAGGAGCGAAATGGAAGCTCCTGCGCCGGTCCGGCTCTACAACACTCTCACACGGACCAAGGAACCTCTGGTCCCGGCGAAAGCCGGGATCGTGCGGATGTACTCCTGCGGGCCGACCGTGTATCGCTACGTCCACATCGGCAACCTGCGGACGTTCATGCTTCCCGACCTTCTATGTAGGACGCTCGAGTACCTCGGCTACGAAACCGAGCAGGTCATGAACATCACCGACGTCGGCCACCTCACCGACGACACCTTCGACAGGGGCGAGGACAAGATGCTGGTGTCCGCCCGCCTCGAGAAAAAGTCGCCGGAGGAAATTGCGGCGTTCTACACCGAAGCCTTCATGCAGGACGCGGCGAGCGTCAACATCCGGCCGGCGGCCCAGTACCCACGAGCGACCGACTACATCCCCCAGATGATCGAGCTCATCACCAAGCTCATCGAAAAGGGACACGCCTACGAAGTCGGCGGGACCGTCTACTACGACATCGCGAGCTTCCCGGCCTACGGCAAGCTCTCGCGCAACACGATCGACAAGCTGCTCGCCGGCGCCAGAGGCGAGGTGGATCCGCGGAAACGCCATCCGGGTGACTTCACCCTGTGGAAGTCAGCCGGCGAGCACCGGCTCCAGGTGTGGCCCAGCCCATGGGGCCCCGGCTTTCCGGGTTGGCACATCGAATGCTCGGCGATGTCGACGACGCTGCTCGGCGATCGGTTCGACATCCACACGGGCGGCGCCGACAACGTCTTTCCGCACCACGAGGCGGAGATCGCCCAATCGGAGGGAGTCACAGGTCACCGCGTGGTCGGCTGCTGGCTGCATGGGGAGCACCTGTTGCTGTCGGGGTCGCGGATGGCCAAGTCCGCCGGCAACTTCTTTCGCATCCGCGAGCTCGAAGAACAGGGCTTCGACCCGCTGGCGTTTCGTTACCTCGCGCTGCAGGCCAAGTACCGGACGAAGCTCAACTTCAGCGCCGACGGCCTCGCCGGCGCCGATCGCGCGCTGCGCAACCTCCGGGAGCGCCTTCAGGAGTGGTCGGCGGTACGAGGTGATGGGGCGGGTCATCTTGACAAGGTCGAAGCGTTGGAGGCGCGTTTCCGGTCCGCGATCGCCGACGACCTTGACCTGCCCGTTGCGATGGCCCTGGTGTCTGAGCTCACCCGCGCGAACGTCGCTCCGCGAGAAAAGGCAGCACTGCTGCGGGGCTGGGATCGCGTGCTCGGTCTCGACCTCGACCGGGCCGTGCCCAAGGTCGCCTTGCCCGCGGGCGCAGCGGAATTGCTGGAAGCGCGCGAGCACGCGCGTAAGGCCAAGGACTTTGCGCGCGCGGACCAGCTCCGAGACGAGCTGGCCGGTGCCGGGGTCATCGTCACCGACACCCCCGACGGCCAGCGCTGGAAGGTCGGCGCAAAGAAAGGGGACCGGACCACGCGGCCCGGCCCCACCCCTACCCCTTAGTCTCCGGCGCTGTCCGAGACCGCGACCGTGTGGTCGGGTTTGTGGCTCGTTTGACCGTTGCCATGCCCGTTGGCTTTGCCCTTGCCTTTGTCGTTGGACTTGGCTGCCTGGTCATGACCCTTGGCGTTGCCATTGCCGTGGTTCAGCCGCGAACCGCTGGCGCGGCCGGACATCACCTGGCCATGCTGGCTGGCGAAAGCGCTGACGCACTTCCCGATGCCATGCTCTCCCGTCTCGAGCGCAGCCTTGCAGGCGATCACCTGCTGCCTCACCTGCTGACCCCAATTGGCGGGGTCGGCGCTGCCCGTTATCGCAGCCTCGGTGACCGCCGCGGCGGCAACCACCGCGAACACTGCGACAGCGAAACCGGTTGTGGCCTTGACGACAATCGCGGATACACCGCCGCCTAATAGTCTTTTCACGATTCCTCCTCGACCGGGCGCTGTCCCCTTTTGCAGTTCGCTGTGCGCGCCAGTCAGTACTAAGGGACAGCCCGCGATGCCGAACTACCCATTTTTGGCCCACGTACGGGTGGCTTGACTACGAACGCATGTTCGGCTAACGTCCCCCTCACACCAGTGCCCACATTTCCTGACTTCGTCTCAGCCAACTTCCAGGGGGACGTGACCCTCGATCACGTGATCCCGGCCTCGGTGGCTCGGTTCGCACCTCTGCCGGACGATTTGCGGCCCGAGCTCAGTCGCGCGCTGGCTGCTCGAGGCGTCGAGCGCCTGTATGCACATCAGGCTGACGCGTACAACGCCGTCCGCCGAGGGCGGCACCTGGTGGTGGTGACGCCGACGGCAAGTGGGAAAACCCTCTGCTACAACCTACCGGTCCTCCAACGCCTTCTGGAGCAGCCAGACAGGCGAGCCATTTATATGTTTCCAACCAAGGCGCTGGCGCAGGACCAGCTGGCAGAGCTCAGCGCGCTCAAGCACGGCTTGCCCATCGATCTTCGCGTAGACACCTACGACGGAGACACGTCGCCGGGGCGGCGTACAGCCATCCGCGAGGGCGGGCACATCGTGATGACCAATCCCGACATGCTCCACGCGGGCCTGCTCCCGCATCACACTCGGTGGCGCCGCCTCTTCTCGAGCCTGGACTTCGTCGTCATCGACGAGCTGCACATGTATCGCGGACTCTTCGGCAGCCAGGTCGCCAACGTGATCAGGCGCCTCAAGCGGATCTGCGCTTTTTACGGATCGAGCCCCACGTTCATCTGCACGTCCGCGACCATCGCCAATCCGCTGCAGCTCGCGCAGAGATTGCTGGAGGAGGAAAACATCGAGCTCGTGGAGCGCAATGGCGCACCGCGCGGCGAGCGCCGGCTCATCTTCTACAACCCACCGCTGCTCAACCGCGAGATGGGGGTGCGTCGCAGCTCGATGCTGGAGGCGCGGCGCATCGCGGCGCCATGGATCCGGGCTGGGGTGCAGACGATCGTTTTCTGCCGCAGCCGGCTCCAGGTTGAAGTGATGCTCAGCTATCTGCGGCAGGATCTCGCGCCGCGGCTCGACGCCGGCCAGCGCGTTCGGGGGTATCGCTCAGGCTACCTGCCCCTGCACCGCAGAGAGATCGAGGCGGGCCTGCGCAGCGGTGAGATCACAAGCGTGGTCAGCACCAACGCGCTCGAGCTGGGCATCGACATCGGCAGCCTGCAGACGGCGATCCTCGTCGGCTATCCGGGAACGATTGCATCTACCTGGCAGCAGCTGGGCAGGGCTGGGCGTCGGTCCGGCTCGGTCGGCGTCTTCGTGGCATCGAGCTCGCCGCTCGACCAGTTCATAGTCCGGCACCCCGAATATTTCCTCAGCTCAGATCCCGAGGAAGGCCTCATCGATCCCGACAACCTGCTGCTCCTCGCAGGCCACCTGCAAGCGGGCTTGTTCGAGCTGCCGTTCGAAGACCAGGAACGCCTGGGTCGCGCCGATGTCCACGAGCTGCTCGCTCTGTTCGAGGAGGACGGCTCGGCTTCGCGTTCGGGCGGCCGGTGGTTCTGGAGCCGGCAGGCTTTTCCCGCCGACGAGATCCACCTCCGCCGCATCGCGGCGGACAACGTCGTGATCATCGATACCTCGCAGCCGCGGCCCAAGGTCATCGGTGAGATGGATCAATTCACAGCGCCGGTCCTGCTGCACGAGGAGGCGGTCTACCTGCATGAAGGCGCGCAGTACCACGTCGAGCGCCTCGACTGGGAGGAGAAGAAGGCATACGTGCACCCGGTCGAGGTCGACTACTACACGGACGCACTTGCAGCAGTCACCGTGCAGGTGCTCGACACCTTTTCGATTCCGGAGCGGGGTGACGGCCTGTCGCGAAATCACGGCGAGCTGAAGATCACCGCCCTCGCAAGCATCTTCAAGAAGATTCGCTTCCACACGCACGAGAACATCGGGTCGGGTCCAATCCACCTGCCGGAGCAGACGCTGCACACGACCGGTTACTGGATCACCGTCGATGAGGATCTGTGGCGCACGCTGGGTCGAGAGACCCTCGAAGCCGGATTGCAGGGCATGGCCCACACGCTGCGCCACGTCGCGAGCCTGCGATTGATGTGCGATCCGCGTGACCTGGGTGCCGTGGCTGAGGTGCGTTCCGTCACCACCAAGCTTCCCACGGTGACCGTTTATGAGATGTATCCAGGCGGCGTCGGTTACTCCGCCCGCATGTACGAGCTGCACCGCGAGCTGCTCGAACAGGGCGCGGCGCTCGTGCACGACTGCCCATGCCTCGCGGGATGTCCATCCTGCATCGGACCGCTGCACCTCGTGGAAGGAGCCAAGAAGGCATGTCTCAAGCTACTCTGCGCGAGCGCCTTACCCGTTTAGGCGCGCCGCCGCGGATTCAGCCGAAGGTCGAGCGCTCGCTGCCGCGCGGGTTCGAGGTCGTCGTCACACCTTATGGCGACGCACTGCTGCGTCAGGACGTGATTCCGCTGCCGGCGCTCGAGCCGAACCCTGGTTCGGTCGCCTACATCGACACGGAGACCACCGGGCTATCGGGTGGAGCGGGGACCTATGTCTTCGCCGCCGCGGTCGCGAGGCCGATCGAGTGCGGGTTGCGAGTCGCGCAGGTGTTTCTCCCACAGCCCGGCATGGAGGCCGCGTTTCTGTACGCGTTGCAGGCCGAGATCGAGCCTGCGCAGGCGGTGGCCACTTTCAACGGCAGCTCCTTCGACCTCCCCGTGTTGCGCACGCGCTGGGTGATGGCGCGCATGCCCGGCGAGCTGGCCTGCCCTCCGCACGTGGACCTGCTCACCCTGGTCAGGGCGCTCTATCGCCATCGCCTGGAGAGCTGCAATCTCCGGTCGGTCGAGGAGCGGCTGCTCGGATACGAGCGCGACGATCCAATCGCCAGCTCCCTCGTTCCAGACGCTTACTTCGACTATCTGCGCAGTGACATGCATCCCCTGCTGGAGGCGGCGCTCGAGCACAACCGCCTCGACGTCATCAGCCTTGTCCACCTTCACTCCCGCCTCCTCGCGCGCCTCCGAGGCGGGGATGCCGGCATGGATGCCGCCGATTGGCTGGCGCTCGGCCGCCATCGGTTTCGGCGAGGTGCACGGGCAGATGGATGGCGGGCGCTGCGGAACGCCACCGCCTTCGCCAAAGGTGAATCGGCGGCGACGGCCGGTCTCCTGCTCAGCCGCCGCCTGGTGCGCCGCGGCTCGATCGCGGCGGCGGACCGGTTGCTGGACTGGTTGGAGTCGCACGCGACCGAGGACATGCGCGTCTCGATCGCAAGAGCTCGCCTTCTCGAGTGGCGAAAGCGCGACCCGCTGGCGGCGCTGAATGTGGTCGAGGGGGCACGCCGGCGAATGCCAGACGAGGCCGAGTTGTTGGATTCGCGGCTTGTCCGGCTGCGCCGGAAAGCGAGGAAGCGCGCGAGCGCCACCCTGCCACTCGCCTGAGCGCCGGTGGCTTCTAGAGCCGCGCCGGCACCGGGACGGGGTCGGCGACCACTTCCGCGACGGCGGGGAGCGCAAGGTCCGCGATGAACAGCTCGAGGCTGCCATCGCGAATGCTCTGCCCCAGGGCCTCCACCACCGCCGGGTCGAACTCGGAACCCGCCCCTTCGGTCACCCGGTCGAATGCCCTCAAAGCCTCCAGGCGCTCGCAGTCGCGGCCCGCCGTCAGCGCCTCGTACATCTCGGCCACCGCGATGATTCGCGCGCCAAGAGGAATCTTTTCCCCGGCCAGGGCGTCCGGCTTGCCGGCGCCGTCCCATCGTTCGTGATGACCCCGCACGTAAGCCAGGACGTCGGGTGAGAACTTCGCGCGGCGCAGGATCTTTTCGCCGGTTTCGGCGTGGCCCGGTACCTCGAAACCCTGGCCCGCAGTCAGCGTCATGTGGCCGACGTCGTGGAGGAAGGCTGCCGTCCGCAAATCCTCGAGCCTGGTCACGGGTAAGGTCGTCCGCCGTCCAACCGCGTCTGCGACTATCGCGATGCGGCTCGAGTGCCCGCGGGTCAGCGGGCTGCGGTGGTCGACCGCGTGCGCCACGGCGACGACCACCTGCGGCCCCGCCTCCGCGAGCACCGCGAACAGGCTGACATCGTCGAGCTCGAGCTCCGTGACCAGCTGCGGGAACGTGCACGCGCGATCCTTCCCTTCCCGCTTGGCCAGGTAGAGCGCCTGGTCGGCGGCCGCCACCAGCTCCGCTGCAGTCAGGCCGTCGTCGGGATAAGTTGCCGCCCCGACGCTGAACGTCAGGTGACTGCCGGGCGTGGTCGCGATCGACGCCGCGTGAACGGCATCCACGATGCGGTGCGCCAGCTTGTTGGCTCCGATTGCGCTCGTATCCGGTGCCATCACGACGAGCTCATCGCCGCCGTATCGCGCGACGATGTCCTGGGCACGCGCGACCGAACGCACGATCCGGGCGCCGAGCTGCAACACCAGGTCGCCCTGCTGGTGGCCGACCTGGTCGTTGACCGACTTGAAGTGATCGAAGTCGACGAGCACCACTGAAAAAGTGGCGGCGCGCCGGTCGGGATGCGCGAAGGCAGCGGCCAGTCGCCGTCGGAACTCTCGCGCGTTGGCAAGCCCGGTGAGCCCGTCGGTGGTCGCCTCCTGGGTGCTGCGGTGGTAGCGAAGTGCATTGGCCAGGGGAACCGCTGAACTGCCTGAAAGGGCGGCGACGGAGAAGAGGTCCTGGTTGGTAAAGGTGCCCTTGTCGCGGACGAGGCTCAGCAGCGCGGTCACCCCCTCGCCTGATGCAATCGGGATGACGAGCACCCTGTGGTCCGATCCGTAGGAGGCCTCGCCGGTTCGGGCGGCCAGGCCGAGCTTCTCCTCGTCGAGGAATTCCGGGGCGGCCACGCCATCGGGGGCGCTCGCGCCCACCTCGAAGCCCTCGTGCGAGGCCAGGATCAGGCTGCCACGATCGGCCATCGTCATTTGCACGGCGTGGTCGACGATGAGCTTGAACACGTCTTTGATGTCCGTGTCGCTGACCATCGTCACGCTCAGCTCCCGCAGCGAGTCCGCCTGGGCCGCGCGCTCGACCGCCTGACGCCGCTCCCGCTCCAGCTCGCGTGTCATGTAGCCGGTTGCCAGGGCCACGACCAGGAACAGAAAGACCTTGCCGATGGTGGCATTCGGGTCGGTGGTGAAGTTGGCCGGCGTGAACGAGCCGCCGACAAATAGATAGATGAAAGAGATGACAAATGCGGAGACGACACAGGCGGCCGCCCCGAACCGGACGGCATTGGTGATGACGGCCAGGAACAAGGCGAGAAAGAAAGGGCTCGAAAATCCGTCAGAGAGATAGACCAAACCAGTGGCAAAGAAAATGTCGAGCGACATCGTGCTCAAGGAGAACTGCTTTCCCGGCTGGTATCCGCGCGCCAAAAGCACGTTCACGACCACGTTCATCACGGCCCAGGCGGCCAGCAGGACGTCCACCGTCCCGCGGGCTTCGGTGCTCGTCAGCGTGGTGACGTTGTTCAACACCGCGAGCACGATCAGGAAGAGCCAGCGGAAGCTGACCGCGACCCTCTCGC
>JAYUFT010000268.1:0-3369 GCA_043738605.1 Candidatus Dormiibacterota bacterium
CAGAGCACCTTCAACAACACGATCATCTCGATCACCGATGTGGACGGGAACGTGATCTCGTGGGGCTCGGCTGGAGCCCAGGGCTTCAAGGGCAGCCGAAAGTCGACGCCGTACGCCGCCCAGATGACTGCTGAGGCGACCGCCAAGAAGGCGCTCGAGCACGGCATGCGCTCGATCGAGGTCTTCGTGCGCGGACCGGGCGCCGGCCGCGAGGCGGCCATCCGGTCGTTGCAGGCGACGGGCCTCGAGGTCAGCGCCATCACCGACGTGACGCCTATCCCACACAACGGCTGCCGGCCCCCGAAGCGGAGGCGTGTCTAGTGGCGAATTACAGCGGCCCGGTCTGTCGCTTCTGCCGTCGCGAGGGCGCCAAGCTCTACCTCAAAGGTGAGCGCTGCTACACGCCCAAGTGCGCAATCGAGCGCCGCGCTTTCGCGCCTGGTATGCACGGCCAGGCACGCAAGCGCAAGACGTCGGACTACGGCTTGCAGCTGCGCGCGAAGCAGAAGGCGCGACGTACCTATGGGCTGCTCGAGAAGCAGTTCCGGAACTACTTCGAGCTGGCAGAGCGCGAGCCTGGCGTGACCGGTATCAACCTGCTCCGTCACCTCGAGCTTCGCCTTGACAACGTCGTGTACAGGTTGGGCCTCGGCGCTTCGCGCAAGCAGGCTCGCCAGCTCGTCTCGCACCGCCACTTCGAGGTGAACGGCAAGACGGTGAACGTGCCGTCGTACCAGCTCAAGCCGGGCGACGTGCTCAAAGTCAAACCGGCGAACACCGTCACCGACGTGGCAATGGAAGCTTCCAAGGTGCGACCGGTGCCCGGATGGCTCTCCTTCAGCGCCGAGGACAAGTCCGGAAAGATTCTCGCCCACCCGGAGCGCCACGAGATGGAGTCGGGCGTCGAAGAGCAGTTGATCGTTGAGTTCTACTCACGGTAAAGGGAGTTCCTAATTGGCTATTGACACTCAGATGACAGTTACCCCGCAGGTTCGCAAGCTCGAGACGAGCGCGAACTACGGGAAGTTCGACATCGAGCCGCTCGACCCCGGGTTCGGGACGACGCTTGGCAACACGCTTCGGCGCGTGCTGCTCTCGTCGCTGTGGGGTGCCGCGGTGACCTCGATCCAGATCGATGGTGTGGCGCACGAGTTCACCGCCATCCCGCACGTGAAGGAGGACGTGACCGAGGTCATCCTCAACCTCAAGAAGCTCTGTCTCAAGAGCCACACCGAGGACCCGGTGACCCTGTTGCTCGACGTCAAGGGCCCGGCGGAGGTTCACGCCTCGAACATCCAGGCGAACTCCGACGTGGACATCGTCAACCCCGACCTCTACATCTGCACCCTCGCTTCGAAGGGCCACCTCCGCATCGAGCTGAACGTCGAGCGTGGCAAGGGCTACGTGCCGGCCGACCGCAACAAGCGCGAGGGCCAGCCGATCGGGGTCATCCCCATCGACGCGATCTTCTCGCCCGTTGAGAAGGCCAACTTCACGGTCGAAAAGACACGGGTGGGCCAGTCGACCGACTACGACAGGCTTCTCATCGAGGTCTGGACCGACGGCACGATGTCTCCTGAAGAGGCCGTCAGCCACGCCGCCTCGCTGTTCACGCAGCACCTGGCGCTGTTCGTTCGTTTCAGAGCGTCGATCGACGAGAAAGAGGCCAAGGACAGGGGTGCCGCCGGCGGGCAGAACCGCCTCATGGACACGCCGATCGAGGAGCTCGATCTTTCGGTTCGGGCGTTCAACTGCCTCAAGGCCAACGAGATCCAGACGGTCGGCCAGCTCCTCCAGAAGAGAGAGGAAGAGCTGCTGTCGCTTCGCAACTTCGGGCGCAAGTCGCTCGACGAGATCAAGGAGAAGCTCGTCGAGAAGAACTTCATCAAGCCTGAGGAGATGGGCACCGTCCTCCGCGGCTAGCCATGCGACACCAAAAGAGCGGCCGCCGCTTCAACCGAGACACCAACTCGCGCAAGGCGCTGATGCGCAACCTGTGCACGTCGCTGCTCGAAAGCGGGCGGATCACGACGACTGAGGCGAAGGCCAAGGAGCTGCGCCGCTGGGTGGAGCGCCTGATCACCACGGCCAAGGGCCAGGACCTGACCGCGCGCCGCAAGGTGAGTGAAGAGGTCTCCAAGCCCGAGGTCGTCGAGCGCCTCTTCTCCAACCTCGTCCCGCGCTTGGCCGAGAGGCCGGGCGGTTATACGCGAATCATCAGAAAGGGTCCGCGGCTGGGCGACTCAGCTCCGATGGTGGTAATCGAACTGGTTGATTAAGTCGAACTTCCCCATACCACTGGGGCCCCCGCGCTGAAAGCGCGGGAGAACCGGCGAAGCCCGGGGATGGGGACGGGCAAGTTTCCGCAGACCGCGAGACGTAAAAGTTAACAAGTGAATATCAAAGTCGTGCTGGAGTACGACGGCAGCGGATTCGCCGGCTGGCAGCAGCAGGCGCACGGCCGCACCGTCGAGGCCGAGCTGAAGCGGGCGCTGCGTGAGCTCACGGGCGCCGAGCACAAGGTCTACGCCGCGGGGCGCACCGATGCCGGAGCGCACGCGGAGGGCCAGGTGGTCAGCTTCGAGATGGATGGGCGCATCACGCCGGTCCGGCTGGTGGCAGCCCTCAACGCCAGGCTCCCGGGAGACGTCTCGGTGCTGACCGCGGAGGTCGCCCCCGACGGATTTCACGCTCGCTACTCCGCTCGCTGGAGACGCTATCGCTACCGCTACCTGGACCGAAGGGCCAGGCCGGCGCTGGAGCGTGGACGCTGCTGGCATGTGGGCGGCCCCCTGGACATCGACCTGATGTCGGCGGCGGCGAAGGCGCTGGTGGGCAAGCACGACTGGACCAGCTACTGCTCCGCCTCCGAGCCGCCCGACGGCAGGGTGCGTGAGATGCGTTCCGCCAAGGTGGCCCGACGGGGCGACTTCGTCGAATTGGAGCTGGTGGCGGAGGGGTTCCTCCGCGGCCTTGCGCGCAGCATCGCGGGGGCTCTCGCCGACGTGGGGAGAGGCCGCAAAGCACCCGAATGGGTGGGCGAATTGCTGGCCGCGCGAGACCGGCATCTGGCGTCACGAACGGCGCCGGCGGGCGGCCTGACATTGATGGAAGTGATTTACTGAAGGATCTCGATGACGAAACAGAAGACCTGGACGGCAAAAACGGCGGAATTGAAGAGTGATTGGTTTGTGGTCGACGCCACAGATCAGGTGCTCGGCCGCCTAGCCAGCTCCGTGGCCAAGATCCTCCGGGGCAAGCACAAGCCCACCTTTACGCCGCACTTGAACACGGGCGACCACGTGATCGTCATCAATGCCGCCAAGGCAAAGGTCAGCGGCGACAAGCTCACAGGCAAGCACTACACCC
>JAYUFT010000269.1:0-10081 GCA_043738605.1 Candidatus Dormiibacterota bacterium
TGCGAAAGAAGCTGCTCGCGGATCTCGACTCCACGCGCTATGTCGACCTCCTCGAGCGCCTGGTTGCCGCTGCTCACGCGCCGGCGGCATTGCCCGAAGCCGACCAGCCAGCAGCGACAGTGCTGCCCAACCTGGCAACCGCGCCGTGGCGACGGTTGCGGTCTGCCGTCAAAAATCTGCCGGACACCCCGGCGGATGCTGACCTTCATCGGATTCGCATCCTCGCCAAGCGCGCGCGTTATGCGGCTGAGGCGGTCGCACCGGTGGTCGGTGCCGGCGCGGTTTCGTTTGCTCGCAACGCGGCCAAGCTGCAGACGATTCTGGGCGAGCACCAGGACAGCGTCACCGCGCAGGCATGGTTGCGGGGTACGCGCATCGGCGGGCGCCGCGCGTTCGTCGCGGGAGAGCTCATCGCCATGGAGCACATCGCGGCCGAGGAAGCGCGCAAGAAGTGGACGAAGATCTGGAAGGCCCTGGACCGCAAGAGCCTGCGCGACTGGATGGGGTAGAGGGTGCCGACTTTCTATTTCGTACGACATGCCAAGGCAGGGAGTCGAACGCATTGGGAGGGCAACGATCGCGAACGCCCTCTCAACAAGAGCGGGCGCAAGCAGGCCGAGGAGCTGATCACCGCACTGGGGGCCAACCCCATCTCGGCGGTATGGTCGAGCCCCTACCTTCGCTGCGTGCAGACCGTCGAGCCACTCGCGAAGGCACGGAAGCTCAAGGTCCAGGAGACGCGGCATCTCGCCGAGGGCGCGAGGTTGAAAGGGGCATATCGATTCATCGAGGATCCCGAGCTAGACGACACGGTGCTGTGCACGCATGGAGATGTGATCATGGAGCTGGTCGACGATCTGATCAGACGGCGCATCGTCAAGTCCTCGCAGGCGGCGTTCGACAAGGGCTCGACCTGGGTGGTCGAGGTCGAGGACGGTTTGCCCGTGGGCGCTCGCTACATCCCCGCGCCGTGAGCGAGCTCGGGACGGCGATGCGTGCCGCGCTGGCCGCGGCCGCAGACCCCGAGCGCGCTCCGCGCATGCAGGCCTACATGAAATCGGAGATGCCGTATCGAGGCATCGCCGCTCCGGACATGCGCGAAATCTCCAAGCGCATCTTTGCCGCGCACCCGCTCGAGTCTTGCGATGAATGGCGCGCGGCCGTCCTCGAGCTCTGGCGTGGCGCGCACTTTCGCGAGGAGCGCTACGCAGCGATCGCGCTTTTGGCCGACAGGCGTCACCGGGATTGCAAGACCCCTGATGTGCTGCCCCTGTACGAGGAGCTCATCACCACCGGCGCGTGGTGGGATTACGTCGATGAGGTTGCGCACCACGTGGGCTATCTCCTGCGGGCGCATCCCGAGAAGATCGGTCCAGCGATGCGTAAGTGGAGCGCCGACAAGGACATGTGGAAGCGTCGGGTCTCGATCATCTGCCAGATCTCTTTCAAGAAAGACACCGACCTTGACCTGCTGTATGCCAACATCGAGCCCAACCTCGCGGATCGGACCTTCTTTATCCGCAAGGCCATCGGCTGGGCGCTCAGGTCCTATGCATGGACGAATCCCGAGGAGGTGGCACGTTATGTGGCTGCGAATGAGGCGAGATTGAGCGGCTTGAGCAAACGAGAGGCGTTGAAGAACATAGGGGCACGCGGGTGACCGTCACTCTCCGGGGTGTGGGGGTCGCCGAGGAGCAGGTCGTGGCCGTGGCTCGTCATGGCGAGGCTGTTGCGCTGGCCCCCGCGGCGAAGGTCAAGATGGAACGCAGCCGGATGCTGGTCGAGAAGGCTGCCTCGTCGCGTGAGCCGGTTTACGGCGTCTCGACCGGTTTTGGAGCGCTGGCGGGCACGCGCGTCCCGCCGCTGCGCCAGCCAGAGCTGCAGCTGGCGCTCATCCGCTCTCACGCTGCGGGTATGGGCCCGCCCGTCGATGACGAGGTGGTGCGCGCCACCATGCTCTTGCGCGCTCGCACGCTCTCGATGGGCCTTTCGGGCGTCAGGCCCGCTGTCGCCGAGGCCCTCATCGCCTTGCTGAACGCCAAGATCACCCCGATCGTGCCCCGGCATGGCTCGGTCGGCTGCAGCGGAGACCTCGCGCCGCTGGCCCACATCGCCCTGGCCCTGGTCGGCGAGGGGGAGGTGGTGGATGCGGGAGGCGTGACGCGCCCCGCGCTCGAGGCACTGAAGGCGGCCAAGGTGAAACCGCTGAAGCTCGAGACCAAGGAAGGGCTCTCCCTGATCAACGGCACCGACGGCATGCTGGGCATGCTCGCCCTCGCCTGCGCCGACGCAGAGCGTTGCTTCCGTATCGCGGACATCACTGCTGCGATGTCTGCAGAGGCGCTGATGGGGACCGACAGGACCTTCCAGAAACAGCTGCATGAGATCCGGCCGCACGCCGGCCAGGTCGCGAGCGCCGCCAACCTGATCCAGATGCTTCGGGGCTCGGGGATCGTCGCTTCGCACAGGCACTCGCAGCACGCGGTCCAGGACTCGTACTCCGTTCGCTGCAGCCCGCAGGTCGCCGGCGCTGCGCGGGACACCCTCGACTTTGCGCGCCGCACGGCAGCGGTTGAGCTGGCCTCGGTGGTCGATAACCCGGTCGTCCTGGAGAGCGGCGAGGTCGAGTCGACAGGCAACTTCCACGGCGAACCACTGGCATTTGCCGCCGACTTCCTCGCGATCGCAGCCGCTGAGGTCGGCGCCATCTCCGAGCGCCGGCTCGACCGGCTTCTGGACCCGCATCGCTCGGAAGGCCTGCCGCCGTTCCTGGCGGAGGAGCCTGGCGTGAACTCGGGCCTGATGGTCGCCCAGTACACCGCGGCCGCACTCGTGGCCGAGAACCGCCGCCTTGCCGCGCCGGCCAGCGTCGACTCCATTCCCACCTCCGGCATGCAGGAGGACCACGTTTCGATGGGATGGGGAGCGGCCTTGAAGCTGCGGACCGTGCTGGAGAACCTCACGCACATCCTCGCCGTCGAATTGATGGCGTCCGCGCGCGCCCTCGACCTTCGCGCTCCCTTAAAGCCGGCACCCGCCACCGCCGCGGTTCGCGACCTGGTGCGCAAGCACATCGGCGGACCTGGGCCGGATCGATTTCTTGCGCCGGACCTGGCTGCGGCCGAAGCGCTGGTCCGCAGCGGAGCGGTGCTCGCCGCCGCCGAGGCGGTGACGGGCAAGCTGCGATGACCCGAACGATTCGCGCGCCCCGCGGTGCGCAACTGAGCTGCCTGGGTTGGTCCCAGGAAGCGGCGATGCGCATGCTCATGAACAACCTCGACCCCGAGGTGGCGGAGCGACCCGAGGACCTGGTCGTCTACGGCGGGACGGGGAAGGCCGCACGATCGTGGGAGGCGTTTGACGCGATCGTCAGGGAGCTCAAGGTTTTGAAAGGCGACCAGACCCTGCTGGTGCAGTCAGGCAAGCCGGTCGGTGTTTTCGACACCCACGAATGGGCGCCACGGGTGCTCATCTCGAACTCGATGCTCGTGCCGGAGTGGGCGACCTGGGAGGAGTTCCGGAGGCTCGAGGCGCTTGGCTTGACGATGTACGGCCAGATGACCGCCGGATCGTGGATCTATATCGGGACCCAGGGCATCCTGCAGGGCACCTACGAGACGTTTGCCGCCATCGCTCGGAAGCGTTTCGACGGCTCTCTGGCCGGCACGATCACGTTGACGGCAGGCCTTGGCGGCATGGGCGGCGCGCAGCCCCTCGCGGTCACGCTCAACGGTGGCGTCGCCATCTGTGTCGAGGCGGACGACGACCGCATCAGGCGGCGGATCGAGCATCGCTACCTCGACGTTCGCGCTGACGATCTCGAACATGCGCTGCGGCTCGCGACCGATGCCAAAGCGGCGAAACGAGCGCTTTCGATAGGGCTGCATGGAAACGCAGCGGAGATACTGCCGGCGCTGGCTGCGCGCGGCTTTGCGGTGGACATCGTCACCGACCAGACGCCGGCGCACGACCCTCTGAGCTACATCCCGGCGGGCCTGAGCCCCGAAGATGCCCAGGAGCTGCGCCTGGACGACCCCGCGGAGTATGTGAAGCGCGCGCGAGCGAGCATGGCGCGCCACGTCGACGCGATGGTCGAGTTTCTCGATCGCGGAGCCGAGGTGTTCGATTACGGCAACAGCCTCCGCGCGGAAGCGCGCCTTGGGGGCAGCGCGCGCGCATTTGAGTTTCCCGGCTTTGTGCCGGCGTACATCCGCCCTCTTTTCTGCGAGGGAAAAGGGCCCTTCAGGTGGGTCGCGTTGTCGGGAGACCCTGCCGATATCGCGGCCACAGATCGCGCCATGGTCGAGGAGTTCTCCGACAACGCGCCGCTGGTCCGCTGGATCAAGGCGGCGGAGGAACGGGTCGCCTTCCAGGGCCTGCCCGCGCGCATCTGCTGGCTTGGGTACGGGGAGCGGGCCCGCGCCGGGCTGCGGTTCAACGAGCTGGTCAGGTCGGGCGCGGTCAAAGCTCCGATCGTGATCGGCCGTGACCACCTCGACTCCGGCTCGGTAGCGTCGCCCTACCGCGAGACGGAAGCGATGCTCGACGGTTCGGACGCGATCGCCGACTGGCCAATCCTCAACGCGCTGCTCAACACGTCGAGCGGAGCCTCATGGGTCAGCGTCCATCACGGCGGGGGTGTGGGGATCGGGCGCTCCATTCACGCGGGCATGGTGGTGGTGGCAGATGGCACGGCCGAGGCGGCGCGCAAGCTGGAGCGAGTGCTGACCAACGACCCGGGCACCGGCGTCATGCGGCACGCCGACGCGGGCTACGAGCGCGCGATCGACGTGGCGGCCGAACGGGGCGTCCACATTCCCATGCCGACCTGATGGCCTTGAACGGCTCAGGCATCTGGCACGCCGAGCAGGCGTGGCTGGGCCATCGAGCCGAGAACGTGCTGATCGAGGTGGTGGGCGGGCGCATCGAGAAGGTGACTGAGGGCGTGACGGCCCCGCCCGGGGCCACGGGGCTTCGCGGCTGGACGATCCCCGGTTTCGCCAACGTTCACAGCCATGCGTTCCAACACGTTCTTCGCGGGGCGACCGAATCAGGTGGCGGGAATTTCTGGGAGTGGCGCCAGGAGATGTACCGCACGGCCGAAGGCTGGACGGCAGGTAGCTACCTGGAACATTGCCGGGGAGTTTTTCGCGAGATGTTGCAGGCGGGGATCACCGCGGTGGGCGAGTTCCACTACCTCCATGGCCGGGGCAACGAGCTCGGTGAGGCGGTTGCGCTCGCGGCGACGCTGGAAGGGATCCGTCTCACGTTGATCGATGCGTGCTACTTGCAGGGTGGGGTGGACGGCCGCCCACTCGAAGGGGCGCAAAAGTCATTTTCGGATGGCGATGTCGACGGCTGGATCGCGCGGATGGATGACCTCACTGTGGGCGAAGAAGTGCGCATTGCAGCTGCGATTCACAGCGTGCGCGCGGTGGATGCGCTGTCGATGCGCAAAGTCGCCGAATGGGCGCGGAAGCGCCACGCGCCTCTTCACATCCACCTGGCCGAGCAACCCGCCGAGGTTGAAGAGTGCATTGCGGTCCACGGCTGCACGCCTGTGCAATTGCTGGAACGCGAAGGGATTCTCGGCCCAGACCTCACGGCGGTTCACGCGATTCACGTCGATGAGCAGGACATAGCGCTGTTGGGGAAGCAGAGGGTCTCGATCGTGGCCTGCACCACCAGCGAGCGGGATCTTGGCGACCGCGTCGGTCCGCTAGGCCGACTGGCTGCGGCGGGGAGCCCGATTTGCGTCGGCAGCGATTCAAACGCCGTCATCGACATGCTCGAGGAGGCGCGAGGCCTAGAGCTCGACCAGCGCCGCGCGACCGGCCGCCGCGTGCACCACCAGCCGGACGAGCTGTTTCGGGCCGCGACCATTGGTGGCATGCGGGCTTTGGGCTGGCCCGCGGGAGATTTGAAGGCGGGCGTGCTCGCTGACTTCATCACCATCGACGCGCCGGAGATCACCGCGAAGAACAAGCTCGATCTCGGCTATCTGATGTTCTGCCGCTCTGCACACGACGTGAACAACGTTGTCGTTGGCGGGACAACCCTGGTTCAGGCCGGTGCCAACCTGGGCGCCCCCTCCGGCCCTTCGGGCCACCTCCCCGGCGAGCGGGGAGGTCATTCCCGATGAGGCGCCTCATCGGGATTGGGAGGCTCTTCACCGGCACGCCGGCCGGCGTTATCGAGAAGGCTTCCGTGATCGTCGACGACGAACGCATCGCGTGGTGCGGCCGCGAGGGGGATGAGCCCCTCGACCTGCTTGGCTATGTGAGCGAGGACGAGGATTGCGGCGGCGGACTGGTGACCGCCGGCTTGATCGATGCGCACACCCACCCTGTCTACGGGGGCAACCGGATGGCCGAGGTGGCGATGCGGACCGCCGGAGCCTCTTACTCCGACTTGGCCAAGGCGGGTGGCGGCATCCGCGCGACGGTCACGGCGACCCGTGAGGCATCGCCGGCGGCCCTCGAGGAGGCCGCAGGCTTACGACTGAAGCGTTGGCTGGAAGGCGGGGCGACGACTGTCGAGGCCAAGACCGGATACCACCTGGAGCGCGAAGGCGAGTTGGAGTCGACCCGCATTCTCGCTCGGCTCGGCCAGCGCACCGACCTGCCGCGTATCGAAGTCACGTTCCTCGCCGCGCACGCGCTGCCGCCAGACCGCGGCGCCAACCTGCGAAAGTACGCCAAGGAGGTGGCCCGGTGGTGCCCGGACGCGCATCAAGCGGGAGCCCGTTTCTGCGATGTGTTCTGCGACCAGGGGTACTTCAGCGTCGACCAATCGCGCCACATCCTGAAGGCCGCGCTCGAGGCGAAGCTGATCCCTCGAATCCACGCCGACGAGCTTGCCCGCACCGGCGGCTCGCGACTCGCGGCGGAGCTTCACGCTGTGTCGGCGGACCACCTCCTGTGCGCCAATCGCAGCGACGCGGTTGCCCTGGCTCGTGCCGGCGTCGTCGCCACCCTCGCCCCAGGCACGGCGATATCCATCGGTCGGCTTCCCCCTGTCAAAGAGCTGCTCGGGGCCGGCGCTGCAATTGCGCTCGGCACCGACCACAATCCGGGAACGAGCGGCATCACGAGCATGAGCCTCGTTATTGCAATGGCGGTGGGTGTCTTCAAAATGTCCGCGGAGCAGGCGTTGATCGCCGCGACGGTGGGTGGCGCCCTGTCAATTTCGCGCTCGGATCGGGGTGCAATAGCGCCTTCGATGCTCGCCGACCTCGTGCTCTGGGAGGCCGATCACGAGGGCGCTTTCGCCTGGGCCTTCGGTTTGAAGCCGCGCCGGGTGTGGCGCGGAGGAGTGCCAATCGCGTGATCAACGTTGCAAGAAAGCGGCAAACAAGGTACAAGTTGCTTACAAAAGACCGCCGATTACCAATCCGATTTACAAAGATGCGGTCATGGAGGAATTTGTTTAGTGGCTAAGTGGAACCCGCTGGCGTTGAAGCTCTTGATGTGGGTCATGGGCGTTTTGATCGTGATGGGCTCAGGGCTGGGCTTCATTGGTAGCACCTTTTTCGCGTTTGACACCTGGGCTGGAGTCTCGGCATCGGTGGCCGGGATCGCGTTCGGCGCGGGCATCATGATCGCCGGCTTCGACCCCGAGGGAAATGTGAGCTGGGTGCGAGCCCTGATCATCTACGCGATCCTCGAGGTCATCTACCAGATCTTCAATCAGATCACCGTTGGTCGTTTTGACATCGTGCCGTTGGTGATCGCAGTCCTGGTCGCGGCGATGCTTCTGTGGCTGTACCCGAACAAGGCTCAGCTCTGGATGAGCTCGAGCAACTCGATGGCCCACAAGGCCTGATAACTCAAACGCCAAGGGGCAGCCTATGGCTGCCCCTTTTTTATTGGGGGTTCGAATGAGGGTGATCAAGCCGGCCGACCGGATCGGTGGCGATGCGGAGCCGCCGAAGGGCAAGTTTCACGGCCATGCCATGCAGAGCCTGCTGCACCACACCACCGAGGAGACCAGGGCGAGCTTCGTCCGCTTCGAGCCCGGCGCTCACACCCATTGGCACCAGCACTCGGGCGGCCAGGTGCTGCACATCATCGACGGAGTCGCGCGCGTTCAGGCCTGGGGCGGGGAGGGGGTATCGCTGGCGGCGGGCGACACCGCCGTCGCTCCGCCCGGCGAGAAGCACTGGCACGGAGCCGGCGAAGGCGCCCCGATGACTCAGCTGGCCTTAACGTCCGGCGAGGTCACGTGGCTGGAAGAGGTCGAAAACGTATGAGAAAGGACCAGTCGGTCCTCTCTCATCGAGCGTGCGGCTTCGCCGCAGGCTCTGCTCTCTCCCCCGGGATGGGATTTGTTGAAAGTTTCTCCACACCAAGATTGGGAGTGGCAAAAGGCAAAGTCATGGCCGGGGGAACCCCGGCCAACCCTGCGGCGCTAGCCACAAAACTCTCGCGAGTCGATTAGGAGTGCTGGCTGGCCTTAACGTCCGGCGAGGTCACGTGGCTGGAAGAGGTCGACTCCGGCTACTAGGGCTCAGTCCCTGGTTCGTCCCCGCTGACCATCCAGCGGCCACCGCCGCCCGCCGAGACCAGGTCATCAGCCGCCTGCGGGCCCCACGACCCTCTCGCGTATGGCTCGGGATGGCCTTCGGCCTCCCACGACTTGATGAGCGGATCGACGATCTCCCACTGCAGCTCGATCTCTTCAGCTCCAGGAAACGCGGAGTGTCCACCCGCTAGCACCTCTGAAAGCACATTCTCGTAGGCCTCTGGCAGGGGCGCTTTGGTCAGGCCTTTGTAGTCGAGCTTCATGCCCGCCGGCACCATCTCGAACCGCGTGCCCGGCCGCTTGGCGCCGATGCGGATCGTGATGCCTTCGTCAGGCTGGATGCGGATCACGATCAGCGAGGGCACGCCGCGCTGGCGATTGCCGCCGATGCGCAGGTGGGGAGCGTCGCGCAGCTTGATCATCACCTCGGTGACCCTGCGCTTCAGCGCTTTGCCGGTGCGGATGAAGATCGGGACGCCGTCCCAGCGCCAGTTCTCCATCGATAGGCGAACCGCCGCATACGTCTCGCGCCGCGAGTCATTCGCGACCGCCTCTTCGTCGAGGTAGCCGACGTACTGTCCGCGGACTGCGTTGCCAGCATTGATCGGCGACATCGACATCGCGCGCAGCGCGGCCCGCTTGGCGCGGCGCACATACTCGGCGTCGAAGGTGGTGGGCGGCTCCATGGTGACCAGCGCGAGCAGCTGGAGCACGTGGTTCTGGATGATGTCGCGGACAGCCCCGGTCTGGTCGTAGTACCCGGCCCGCTTGCCGATACCTTCCTTCTCCGCAACTGTGATCTGGATGGTCTCGATGAGGTTGCGGTTCCACACGGGCTCGAACAGCGAATTCGAGAACCTGAAGGCGAGCACGTTCTGGACGGTGTCCTTGGCGAGGTAGTGATCGATCCGAAAAGTCTGCTGCTCCTCAAAAGACCTCGCGAGCAGCGCATTGAGCTTGCGAGCGGATTCGAGGTCGTGGCCGAGAGGCTTCTCGACGACTATCCGGTGGGTCGGGTCGCCCTTGGTCGTTAGCTTGGACCGGCCGAGGGACCGGACGATGTCGCCGGCGGTCTCGGGCGGCGTTGCCATGTAAAAGATCACGTGCGCAGCGCCTGTAACCAGCTTCTTCAACCCTGCGAACGTGGCCTGCGACTTGTAATCGACCCTTGCCCATTCGGCGGTCGCGGCCAGGCGTTCGCTCCGGCTGCACTTCTTCACGATGTCGCGGAAAAGCGCGGTCGATTGGGCGGAGCGGCCTGCCCCGACGACGCGGAGCTCCATCCCATCAGGGGACGCGAGGCGCTTCAGGGACGGCAGGATCTTGCGCTGGGCGAGATCGCCTGATGCCCCGAAGATGATGAGGTCAACGCGAGGAGCCACGGTTGAATCCTAGTGTCCCGCTCTGGGGGATTGGCCGAAAGTCGCCGGATCGGCGCCCGAGGTCAAGGCGACGGCGAGCAACGGAGCGCGCATGTCGATAGACCTGTAAGCGAGTAGCGGAGCCGGCAACGCAGAAATCGGGCGCCTAGCCGCTGGGGGGTGTGTCCGGAACCGGC
>JAYUFT010000270.1:0-3330 GCA_043738605.1 Candidatus Dormiibacterota bacterium
GCCTCCGTGACCACCGGTCCTCCCATCGAACACCTCCTTGGGTCGCCTCAAGCGTCCTCTAAGTCCAAGGTGGTGGTGCAATGACCCCTTGAGATGGCAACTGGTTCTCTCTCATACGTTTTGGGGGAGTAGAGGTCGAGTTAACTCAGGTTGACGGCGGTCTGGGCCTCGTGATCGGGCCTTGCTGACCTGGACCCGGGAAGTCGCCGCGCTGTCTCGGATCGCCGAAGAAGGGACCAGGTTGGCCAGGGCCTCTGTGCCTTGGCATGGCTCCCAAGGCGGGCCGGTTAGTCATGGCTCCAGCCTCTGGCCCGAACCGATTGGAGGCGATGCCGCCGGCGATGCTCAGGACGACCCCGCCGACCAACAGCGCAGCTCCGAGAATGCCCAGGGTTCGCTGCTTCACGGCTTTGCCGTTTCTCCGCGGAGCAGGTCGCGCGTGCGCTCGTAATCCTCCGCGCTGATCTCACCGGACGCGAATCGGCGCGCCAGGATGTCGAGCGGGGTTTCGGCCGCGGTGGGAACGCCAGCCATTGCTGCTGTTCGCGGCCTGGCGCGAACAGCCCAGATCACAAGGAGGACGATGCCGGCGACGATCGCCAGCCAGGATAGGCCTCCAAGGATCGCGAACAGGTAGCCGTATGTACTCGGGTCGTGGTGTGGCAGAAACATCAGTGGGAACCTCCAGTGACAACGATTCCAGGGCTGAAGCCGGTGGTCCCGGGTGAACCTTGATTGAACCCGTCGTCGCCCCCCGTGATTGGCTGGCCGCCGCTGGCGGAGTTGCCGGTCTGACCGGAGGCGTCGGCGATGCCGGGAATGGTGGCGGCGCTGACCCAGGCGATAAGGGCGACAGCCGCCGCTGAAGCCAGGGCCACGGCGAACGTCAGGTCGCGCAGCTTCTGGACCGCGGTGTCACGCACCAGCGCCATCTCGGTTTGTCGTCTCACAGTGGGCACGTGACGATCATCTCCTACTTATCTGATCCAGGCCTGAGAGAAGCCTTGGAACTTCCTCAGAGATTGCGATCCCTCTATTGAGCTAACGGCAGCTCCACCTCAAAAGTTGCGCCGCCGCCGTCGGTCTGGCTGACCTTGACGCGCCCTCCGTGGGCGGTGACGACCGCGCTCACGATCGATAGGCCAAGGCCGGCGCCACCGCTGTCGCGGCTGCGACTTGGGTCGGCGCGATAGAAAGGTTCGAAGATGCGTCCGATGTCCCCTTCGTCCAGGCCGGGTCCATGGTCCGCGACCGACATCCGCCCGAGGCCGTCATCGGTCGCCACCGCCACCTCGATCGGCGTCCGCGGGGGTGTATGGACGAGCGCGTTGCGCATGAGATTGCCGATCACCTGGCGCAGGCGCGTGTCATCGCCGGTGACGACCACAGGCCCGTTGGCGCTCAGGCTGATCTCGCGCTGCGGGGCGACGACTCGTGCATCCGCCACGGCGTCGGTCGCGATGGCGCGTAGGTCGACTGAATCTTTGGCGAGCGCCCGGCCCTGGTCAAGGCGGGCGAGTACGAGAAGATCGTCGACCAGTCCCGTCATCCGGATCGCCTCCTGCTCGATGCGCCGCCGCGCCGATTCGGAGTCCTCGGGCGATTCCGCCGCGCCACGACGAAGCATCTCCGCATAGCCGCGGATCGAGGTGAGCGGGGTACGAAGCTCGTGCGACGCATCGGCGATCACGCGCCGCAGGCGGTCGTTCGACGCGGTGCGTTCTGCGAAGGCGGCTTCGATCTGGCTCAACATACCGTTGAGAGCCAGCCCGAGCCTGCCGATCTCTGTCTTGGGCGTCGCAGGTTCGACGCGTCTGCTCATATCGCCGGCCGCAATGTCCTGGGCCACCGCGCCCATTCGCTGGAGGGGTCGCAACCCGATGCGGACGATGAGCAGCGCGAGAATCACCGTCCCCGCAACGACTGCCAGGCTGATCGAGGACTCCAGGATTAGCATCTGACTCAGCGTTGAGAGCTCGTCTGTCAGCGGAATGGCCAGGACGACGAAGTTGCCATTGAAAGAGTGCTCGGGCCAGTCGATCACCCTGTACTGCTCCACGCCGCCGGTGCCCTCGACTGTGTATGCAGGGCTCGGCTTGTCGATCCCACTGTTCAGCAGCTTGTGAGGCAGCACCGGGAGTGCGTTTGATGGGGCAGAGCCGACGGTGGTGACAACCTTTGGCGGGGCGAGAAGGGTTCCGTTGGAGCTGACGAGCTCGAAGACGGTGCCTGGGCGGTAGCCGAAAGAAGATCTCGGGCCTTCATCTGGGCCGCCAAGTACGCCGATCGCGGCTTGATAGTTGCTCGTCAGCTGCTCATCGACGCGGCTGATGAGAAATCGCTGGAGGAACGCGTACGTCGCGATGTCTGAGATGAACAGCCCGATGACGACCAGCGAGATCACTCCAAGGAGAAGTCGCCCACGGAGCGACTGGATCATGGCCTCGGCGCGCGAAGCACGTAGCCGACGCCGCGGACTGTCTGCAAAAGCGGTGGCTCGAAGCGATCCACCTTGCGTCGCAGATAGCTGATGTAGGTCTCGAGCACGCTGGCGTCGCCGCCGAAGTCGTAGTGCCACACGTGGTCGAGGATCTGGCTGCGGGTAAGAACTCGACCGGCGTTGACCAGCAGGTAGCGCAACAGCCGGTACTCGGTGTTGGTCAGGTCGACGACCTGCCCGCTGCGCCTCACCTCGTGGCCCTCGTCATCCATCTCGAGGTCGGCCAGCATCAGCTTGCCGTCCTGGGTCTCGCTGCCGCCATGCCTTCTCAGCACCACCCGGACCCGCGCCATGAGCTCTTCCACGCTGAACGGCTTCGTCACGTAGTCGTCGCCGCCCACCGTCAGCCCGTGGACCTTGTCGTCGGTGGCGTCCTTGGCGGTCAGGAAGATGATCGGGACCCTGTGGCCGGCGGCGTTCAACCGCCGGAGGACCTCGAGACCGTCGATGTCGGGGAGCATGACGTCGAGGATCACGAGGGCAGGGGAGAACTGGCTGACAGCGGTCACCGCAGCGCGGCCCGTTGCCGCCGTCTTGACGCTGAACCCTTCGTAGCGGAGAGCCATCGCCACCAGCTCGGTGATGTTGGGCTCGTCGTCGACGACGAGGACACGCGCCCCATCCCCGTCCTTGTTCACGGCGTTAATGCTGCCTCGATTGTCTGTGAGTTTGCTGAGAAATGAATGTGGACTCGCTAGGTTTTGGCCATCCGCCAAGGCGGTGAACCGATCCCATTCGGTTCACCAGGCGGGCAGGAAGCCGGCTCACTTCGAGCCACTCGATGGCGGCCTGGCCCATGACGATGGCCGCCGTGGAGGCGATGTTGGCAT
>JAYUFT010000271.1:0-64416 GCA_043738605.1 Candidatus Dormiibacterota bacterium
TGCTGGTGGCGCAAGACATCCGCAGGCACTTCGAAGGTATGCATGCCGTGGACGGGGTTTCCATTGAAGTGCAAGCCGGAAAGATCACTGGGCTGATCGGGCCCAACGGCGCCGGCAAGTCGACGTTCCTGGCAGTCCTCGCGGGCACGCTGCCGGCCTCTGCGGGCACCATCGTTTTTGATGGTCAAGACGTGACTCGCATGCCTACCTATGCGCGGGCCCGCCGCGGCCTCGTGCGCACCTTCCAGTTGCCTTCCGAGTTCGCGCGGCTGACGGTCATGGAGAACCTGCTCGTGGCCGCACCGCACAACCGTGGCGATTCGCTGTGGGGCGCGTTGAGGGGCAAGGGTTACTGGATGGTCGACGAGCGGCCCCTCCTCGACCAGGCGCGCGGTCTCCTCAAGAGGTTTGGGATGACGGCCAAGGAGTCGGACTACGCGGGCACCTTGAGCGGCGGCCAGAAGCGGCTGATCGAGATCATGCGCGCGCTCATGTTGAAGCCCAGGGTCTTGCTCCTCGACGAGCCGATGTCGGGCGTTCACCCATCGATAGTCGAAGAGATCCAGCAGTACCTCCAGGATCTACGGAGGGAAGGCTTGACGATTCTGATGGTCGAGCACGAGTTGCACCTGGTGGAGCGCCTATGCGATTCGGTCGTGGTGATGGCGCAGGGAAAGGTGATCGGCAGTGGAACCATGGCCAACCTGAGACAGCAGAAAGAGATTGTTGACGCTTACCTCGTTGGATAAGCAGTCGGCGCACGCCGGGCGACCGGTGCCGGTCTTCCGCGCCGAAGGGCTCACCTCTGGCTACGGCGGCGTGCCGGTCGTCCGGGGCGTCTCAATCTCGGTCGGCGCCGGAGAGATCGTCGCCGTGATCGGCCCCAATGGCGCCGGCAAGAGCACGATGCTCAAAAGCCTCGTCGGAATTCTCAAGTTGAGCGGCGGCAAAATCCTGCTCGGCGCCGATGACGTCACCGGCCATCCACCGGAAGACATGGCCAAGCGCGGCGTCGGTTATGTCCCGCAGGTGCAGGACATCTTCGAGCCACTTTCCGTCAGAGAGAACCTGGAGATGGGTGGTTACCTGCTCAAGGACTCGGAGATCGACGGGCGGATCAAAGAGGTCTGCGACGTCTTTCCGTTGCTCGCGCCGATGATGCGGCGGCGCGCCGACAAGCTGAGCGGCGGCGAACGAAAGATGCTCGCGATCGGGCGCGTGCTCATGCTCGATCCGAAAGTCCTCCTCCTCGATGAGCCGACTGCCAACCTCGCGCCCATCCTCGCGGACGCCGTCCTTCGCGAGCAGGTGCGACGGCTCGCTGATGCCGGCAAGGCTGTGCTGCTGGTCGAGCAACGGGCTCGCGCTGCCCTCCAGATCGCCGACTGGACAGTTGTTCTTGTCTCCGGCGTCACCCGGTTGGAAGGCCGTCCCAGTGATCTCCTCGAACGCTCTGATTTCGAGGCCCTGTTTCTAGGAGCCGGACCCCCGGTTCAGGAGGATTGATCGCATGCGTCTTTTGATGTTTGAACATGGAAACGGCCGCAGGCTCGGAGTCCTGGCTGCCGGCCGTTCCGACACTGTCATCGATCTTGCGGAGCTGGCGAAGGCGAGCGGCTCGACGCCACCGCCGGCAGATCTCATGGCGCTCATCGATGCAGGCGACGCGGGCATGGCTTCGATCAAGCATCTGCTCGCGATGCTGAAGCCGTCGGCGGGCGCGCCGGTCACGCGGCCTCTCGACAAAGTGAAGCTACTTGCCCCACTGGACCCTCCCAGAGGGAACGTGATCGCCATCGGTCGCAACTACGCCAAGCACGCGGCCGAGACCGCCGCCAAGGGCGAGAAGCCCAAGCCGCCGACGGTTTTTTCCAAGGCGATCACCTCGATCACGGGTCCGCACGAAGACATCCCGATCGACCCGGGGGTGAGCGAGGAGATCGACTGGGAGGTCGAGCTCGGCGTGGTCATCGGCAGGGCCGGCGTCAACATCACCAGGGAGGACGCTCTCAAGCACGTCTTCGGCTACACGGTCATCAACGACGTGACGGCTCGCGACATCCAGAGCGACTGGGGCGGCCAGTACTTCAAGGGCAAGAGCCTCGACTCATCGTGCCCGAGCGGCCCGTGGGTGGTCACTCCCGACGAGGTCGAAGATCCTCAAGCGTTGAACCTGCGCCTCACGGTCAATGGGACGATCAAGCAGGATGGCACCACCTCCGAGATGATCCACCCGGTGGCCTCGATCATCTCCTGGGTCTCGGTTGGCATGACGCTACTGCCGGGGATGATGATCGCCACCGGCACCCCCGACGGCGTCGGTTTCGCGCGCAAGCCGCCGGAATTCATCCACGTCGGCGACGTGGTCGAGGCGGAGGTCGAGGGCATCGGCACCCTGCGCAACAAGTTCGTGGCGGCGCGGAAAGGCTAAGAGGGAACCCAGATGGTTCCCTCTCAGCGGCGGGCGCTTCGCGTCTCTTCGTCGAGGAGCTTGACCAGCCGGTAGACGACACTCAACGCGGGCACCGGGACGCCGGCGTCGCCGGCGAGCTCGACCACCGCGCCCACGAGGGCATCGACCTCGAGGGGGCGGCCCGCCTCGAGGTCCTGCAGCATCGAGGTCCTGTGCTCGCCCACCGCGGCCGCGCCGGCCATCCTCTTCTCGATCGTCAGCGGCACCTCGACGCCAAGCGCGCGGGCCACCGCGTCCACCTCCTCCATCAGAGTCCGGACCAGGTCGCTCGTGACCGGCGAGGTGACGATGTCGGCGAGCGACGCGCGGGTGAGCGCGCTGAGCGGGTTGAGGGTTGCGTTGCCGAGAAGCTTCAGCCAGATCTCATCGCGTATCCGAGCCTGCACTGGGGCTTTCAGTCCAGCTTTGACCAACATCGACGAGATCGCCTGCACGCGCTCGCTTTTCGAGCCGTCGGGCTCGCCGAGCGTGAAGCGATTGCCCTCGAGATGCTCGATGACGCCGGGTTCGACCACCTGGGCGGCCGGGTAGGCGATGCAGCCGACCACCTTCCGGTACTGGATGTTCCGCGCGATGATCCCCCCGGGATCCACCGATTCCAGGTGCCGCTCCTGGAAATACCACCAGGGGATTCCGTTCTGCGCGCCCACTACGCATGCGCCCTTCGCGAGAGATGAACCTATGGACTCCGCCACTGCGGAGATCGAATGAGCCTTGAGAGTCAGGAAGACGACATCAGCCCGGCCGATCGCCCTCATGTCGTCGGTGCACTCGGGCCTCGAATTGAACTCCGCGTCGCTGCTGCGCACTGTCACGCCACGACTCTGCATCGCCACGAGATGCGGCCCGCGCGCGATGAGGATCACGTCCTCGCCGCTGCGCGCCAAGTAGGCGCCGAGCAGGCCGCCGATGGCCCCCGCTCCCACGACCGCAACGCTCATGACGTCATTTCGGGTTGAAAGTTGCGGCGACGGCTCGACGCTGGATCTTGCCCGTGGCGGTGGTCGGGATCTTGTCGACGATGTAGAGCTTCCTGGGCACCTTGTAGTCGGCGAGGCGCTCGCGCGCAAACGCGATCAGCTCTTTCTCTGCCACCGGCTCCTTGAGCACCACCGCGGCGACCACCTCCTCGCCCCAGGTGGGGTGCGGCGAGCCGAAGGCCACTGCCTCTCCGACGGCAGGGTGCTGCATGAGCACTTCGTCGATCTCGCGTGGGGCAATCTTCTCGCCCCCGCGGTTGATCATCTCTTTGAGCCGCCCGATCAACGAGAGGTAGCCGTCGCCGTCGATCGTTCCCTGGTCGCCAGTCCGAAACCAACCGTTGACGAATGACGCCGTGTTGGCTTCCGGGTTGTTCGAGTAGCCATCGATCACGTTGGGACCCTGGATCACCACTTCCCCAGCAGCAGCGCTGCCCGCCGGAAGCAGCCGGTCGCCGTCGGTCATGATGCCGAGCCGCACCCCAGTCCCGACGCCGACAGTCCCGGGCCGGCGCGGAGCCGGCGGCAGCGGGTTGGACGCCATCTGGTGCGAGGCCTCGGTCATGCCGTAGGCCTCGACCACGGGCGCTCCGAACCTTGATTCGAGCTGGGCCATGGTCTCCGGCGATAGGGCGGATGAGCTGGACCGGATGAAGCGCAGCCCACCAGCACCAGGCGGCCGCTCGCCGCGATTGCGCATCAGCAACATCTGATGCATCGTCGGGACTGCCGAGTACCACGTCGCGCTGTGAGCGTGAAGGGTCGGCCAGAACGTCAACGGGTCGAACTTCGGCGGCACGACGACCAGGCCGCCGGACCGGAATGTCGCCATCGTCGAAGCCATCAGCCCATGGATGTGGAACAGCGGCATGACGCAAAGCGCGACGTCGGTGGGCGTCAGACCGTAGGTGGAGGCGATGTTGCCGGCCGACGCGAAGAGGTTGCGGTGCCGAAGTGGCACCAGCTTCGGGCGGCTGGTGGTCCCGCTCGTATGCAGGACGAGCGCGATGTCATCGTCGCCCGGCGAGCCGGCGGTCCTGGATCGATCGCGAACTGCGTCGCTGTCTAGCGCCAGTAGGCCTTGCCCGTCCATCTGGGCTTCGATCAGGCTCATGCCGGCGGGCATCGCGCGGCGTGCGGCTTCGCCCTCGCCTGGCGGGACGACGAGGACGCGCGCGGCGGTGTCCTGGAGGTAGAAGCGGAACTCCTCCTCTTTATATGCAGCGTTGAGCGGAGCCGCGGTGCCCACGGTGGCGGCGGCGAGGAACAGGACGATCGACTCCGCGCTGTTTGGCAGCACCAGCGCGACCCTGTCCTCGCGACCAATACCGATCTGAGCCAGTTGGTCGGCAGCGGCGGCGACCTGCTCGCGGAGCCGGCCGTAAGTCAGGCGGACCCCGCCTGGTACGGCGATGGCAGGGTCGGCCGCCGCGCCATGCCGCAGCACGTCGAGCAGGGTTCGGCCGGCCATCGTCCCAATCCTACGGTCCAGGGTCACGCGCGCCGAGCTGGTGTGCCTTATGCGGGTGCCCGCCTCCCACAGAAGTACTAGCTGCGGCGCAACTTGCTTGACGGCGCCGGCTTGACCTTCTCGGCGGCCGGGGCTACGAGCGTGCACCACGCAACGGCCACCTTGCGAAGCTCGTCCGCCAGGGTCTCAACTTCGTCGATGTCGGCGAAACGCATGAAGCGTGCGGAGGGGTGAGTTCCCTCCAGATGCGGAAAGCGGCCCGAAATTCGGGCTCCACGGTGAAACATCAGGTTCACGTTCTTCTTGTCCGCTTGCACGAAGGTGACGAAATCGCCTTCGTAACCGAAGTGCACTGATCCGTACTTGATGTACTCGGTCAAACGCGGGTCGGCGCCCAGGATGATCTCTCGCACGCGTCGCATCGCAGGCTCCGCAGGTGGCTTCTTGGCGGCGAACCACCGCTCGATTTCAGCGCTGGCCTTCATGCCGGCCGAGTCTACAATCGCGGGCAGCCCTAGATCCAGCCGCGCCGCCTGAAGTAGTAGAGCTGGATCACCACCGACGCGATCATCGTGCCGACCCCGATGAAGAACGCCTGCGTTGGCGTCTCCAGGGTGCCGGTCAGGAACAGGAAGTTCATGCCGTAGAAGCCGGTCAGGAACGATATGGGCAAGAAGATGCTCGCGATGACCGTAAGCGTTTTCATGGTGTTGTTCAAGCGGTTGGAGACCGTCGACAGATATACGTCCATGGCGCCTGTGAGCAGGTCGCGCAGAGAATCGACGGTCTCGTACTGGCGTATCAGGTGGTCGTGGACGTCGCGCCAGTAGAGCGTCAGCTCGTCGCCGTGAATGTCCATCGAATGGGTGATGAGGCGCTGGAAGAGATCCCGCTGCGCGCCGATGAACTTGCGCAGCTCGATGACCTGGTGCTTGAGCTTGTAGATGTCTGCCAGGAGCTCTGGCGTGGCTTTGTCCAGGATCTCGTCCTCGAGGCTGTCAATGCGATCGTCGAGAGTTTCGAGCAGCGGAAAGAGCGAATCGACCAGCTGGTCGATCACCAGGTACTGGAGAAAGCCCGGGTTTCCCTTGGTGAGCTCGGGGCTGAGCCTGATCCTGGAAGCCAGTTCGACCAGGAGCTCCGCCGGGTCGTCGTGGACGGTGACGAGGTAGTCCTTGGACACGAACATGTGGTGCTCTTGGAAAGAGATTTCCTTGTCGGAGGTGAGGTGCGCAGTGAAGATCACGATGAACGTATATCCCTGGTACTCCTCGAGCTTGGGTCGCTGGTCCTGGTGCTTGATGTCCTCGATCGTCAGGTGGTGGAAGCCGAACACCTTTTCGAGTAGCTCCAGGTCGTTGTCATCTGGAGCCTGAATGTCCAGCCAGAACCCGTCTTCATGGCAAACCTTGAGGCGGGCCGCGATCGCCTTGTCATGGGGATCGTCGAGCGAGGCGCCCTTGGTGGTTATGAGCGTGCGCACGTGAGGCCTACTGTAGCGTTGACGCCATGAGCAGCCTCCTCGAGACCCAAGGCCCGCCCCTCCGGTGAGCCGGTTTCGCCACGAGATCGGCGAGCGACCCGACATCGCCGCCACCTGGTGACCAGCGTGATGGCGCGGCTTTCGAGGCCGTCGATGGACTGGCTCCTGGTATTCGTGCCGGCGTCGATCGTCGCCGAGCTGCTGGCTCAACCCGTCGTCGTCTTCATCACCTCAAGCCTCGCCATCATTCCGCTTGCCGGCCTCATCGGCCGCTCGACCGAGCAGGTCGCGAATCGGGTTGGCCCGCGCCTGGGGGGCCTGTTGAACGCTACGTTCGGAAACATCACCGAGCTCATCGTTTGCATCCTGCTGATCAGAGCTGACAACTTTTTCATCGTCAAGGCTTCGCTGATCGGCTCGATTCTCGGCAACCTGTTGCTGGTGCTTGGGCTCTCGTTCATCGTCGGCGGCTTTCGGCACAAGGAGCAGCATTTCAACCCTCGGGCCGCCAGCGTCCACACGGCGTCGCTGCTGCTCGCGATGGCGGGCCTGCTGATGCCGGCTCTCCTGGTGTTGACCACTCCTGATCTGGGCTTCTCCCAGAAGGAGGTGATCAGCGGAATCGTCGCGATCGTCCTGATCGTGCTCTACGTCGCAGCGCTGGTCTTCACCGAGATCACGCACGCGCACCTCTTCGAGACCAAGGACCCCCATGAGCAGCCGGCCCTATGGTCGATGCGCACGTCGGTAATCGTCCTCGTCGTCGCGGCGCTGCTGGTCGGGCTTGAGTCGGAGCTGCTGGTCGGCTCGCTGACCCCGGCGATCGCCGCCCTGAGCCTCCCTCCGCTATTCGTAGGCCTCATCCTGATCCCGATCATCGGCAATGCCGCAGAGCACTCGTCGGCAGTCTTCTTCGCGGTCAAGAATCGCCTCGACGTCACGCTCGAAATCGCGGTTGGCTCATCGACGCAGGTCGCGATGTTCGTCGCGCCGATCCTGGTCTTCGTCAGCCTCGCCCTTGGGCATCCGATGGACTTCGTATTCACCGCGTTTGAGATCGCGGTGGTGTCGGTCGGCACGCTCATCGTCGCCCTGATCGCGGTCGAAGGTCGTAGCAACTGGTTGTCTGGGATGCAGCTCGTCGGCGCCTACATCATCATCGCCGCGGTTGGCTTCTTCATTAAATCGGTCAACTGACGCAGAAAGTGGTGTTTTAGGCGCGCTCCTGGCGAGCCTGGCAGGTGACGCAGCGAGTCGCCTCAGGCAGAAACTTCAGCCGCTCGGCCGAGATCTTTTGGCCACAGTCCTCGCAAACGCCGTACTCGCCTGTGGCGCGGCGGCTCGTGGCGCGCTCGGCCTGCAGGCGATTCTCATCGAGGAGGCGCTGGACGCCTTCCGTCGTCGCCTTGTCGCTGAGAATCTGCGCGAAGTCGGACTCCCCAAAACCCTTGCTCATGCCCCCAGCCTAGACCTCCGCGGGCGCGAAATCCACCCCGCAATCCTCCCTCTCCCTTCGGGGGAAGAGGGTGGCGAGAGGGGCGTTATCGGCACTTCCCTTCAGGTTCGAACGCTGGTGCTCGCGACCTTGCCTTCGTCGTCCCAGCCGTGCCACCCGCGCGGCTCGATCCACGCGCTGACTCGCTTCGCGCGCCGGTTGGAAAACGCCTTGCCCGTGTATCGGAGACACAGCCTGTCGATGTCGGCCAGCTTCGTGTCGTCGGCGAACCGGACCACCGACCCATACAGGCTTACGTGGCGATACCACTCGTCTGTCTGAGGGGGGACGTCCCCCCTCGGGGCATCGGGCCTGGCGGAGCCAGCTCCCGATGCACCCCCCTGTTTAGAAGGGACGCCGCCCCCGCCGAGCGCCGTCAGGCTGGCCTTGGGATTGGCTCGCAACCAACGCAGCCGGCTGCGGCTCTCGTGCATGTTGACGAGGATCAGGCCGTCCTCCCAGTCGTACCAGGTGGCCACGGACATCGGAAAGCCGTCGGGACGAATGAAAGCGACGACGGCTGGGTTTGGCCGCTTGAGGAATTTCACAACGGCCGCTGGGAGCTCGATCAACTAGCAAATTCTGCACTAGCACCCTCTTCCCTTCGGGGGAGCGATCAATAGGGCCAATCCTTGACGCCGCCTTGCGCGCAGGGGCGTGAACAGGCACCCCTGATGCAGTACGGTCGTTATGTGACTGTGCGAGCCCGCGGTCTCAACCTCGATGCGCTCCTCGCCGAGCCGATCGATTGGCGTTACAAGTCATTCCCAGGCGATCCCCCAACCAGGCTTCGCGACGTGCGCTCGCGCGGATGGAACGTGCTGGGAGGCGACTTCCTCCCCCCGGTCATGGTGTTGAAGGATTCGGCGCTCCGCCACAACAGCAGGCTGGTGGCCGCGTACTGCAAGCGGCACGACTTCCTGCTTGCACCGCACGGCAAGACCGCCATGGCGCCGCAGCTCCTCAAGCTCCAGCTCGACGACGGCGCATGGGCGGTGACCGCAGCCACGATGAGCCAGGTCCGCGTCTGGCGAGCCCACGGGGTGGAGCGCGTGATCCTAGCCAACGAGCTCGTCGAGCCGGCCGCGATCCGCTGGCTGGCCGGCGAGCTGAACGCCGACCCGGACTTTGACTTCTACTGCCTGGTCGACTCGGTGGCCGGCGTCCGGCTGCTCGATTTGGGCCTCGCGGAATCCAGCCTGACCAGGCGCGTCCAGGTCCTGCTCGAGGTCGGCACGAATGGCGGCAGGACGGGCTGCCGAACCCCCGTCGAGGCGTTCGAGGTGGCGCGTGCGGTCGCGACCTCGCAGCGGCTCGTGCTTGCCGGTGTCGAAGCGTTCGAGGGAGTCATCGACTCCCGCGACCTGACCGGAGCGATCCACGCGGTCGACGCTTTCCTGCACGGAATGCGCACCCTGGTCGTCGAGCTGGACAAGGCGGATCTGTTCGCGCGCGCGCCCGCCGTGATGGTCACCGCGGGCGGTAGCGCATTCCCGGACCGCGCGGTGGCGTGCCTCGGCGGCGAATGGAACCTCAGCCGGCCAGTCCGCCTGGTGCTCAGGAGCGGCTGCTACCTGACCCACGACGCCGTCCACTACGAGCAACTTTCGCCCTTCGGCGGCCGTCTCCCCGAAACCGGCCGGCTCGAGGAAGCGCTCGAGGTCTGGGGCGCGGTGCTCTCGACACCCGAGCCGGGACTGGCCATTCTGGGCTTTGGCAGGCGTGACGTCCCTCACGATCTCGAATTTCCGGTGCCCCGCCTGATCAAGACTCCGGGCCCGCAGCCGCCGATCCCACTGCGGGCCGAAGCTTCCATCGCAAGGCTGATGGACCAACACGCATTTCTGAAGGTGGGCGACGAGGCGCACCTGAAGGTGGGGGACCTTGTGGGGTGTGGCATCTCGCATCCCTGCACCGCCTTCGACAAGTGGCGGCTCGTCCCTGTCGTCGACGACGGCTACGCGGTGATCGATGCAGTCCTCACATACTTCTAGATGTTGAATCTGCATGAGCTGCGCGGGGTGTTGCCCGCCCTGGTGACCCCGCTGCACCGGGATGGTGCTGTCGACGAGCCGGCGATCAGTCGCCTGGTTGAGCACGTGCTTGCAGGCGGCGTCCACGGAGTGCTCGCGCTTGGCTCGACCGGGGAGGTCGCATCGCTCGACCAGGCGGCGCGCCGCACTGTGCTCGCCGCCGTCGTCAAGGCGGCAGACGGACGGGTGCCGGTGATCTGCGGCGTCGCGCAAAGCCGGCTCGCCGACGCCATTGCCGACGTCAGTGCGGCGGCGGAGCTCGGTGCCGCCGCCGTCCTGGTCGCCCCTCCTTATTACTATCCGATCGACCAGCCGACGGTTCTGAGCTTCTACCGGACGCTGGCCAAGACCAGTCGTCTGCCGATCCTGGTCTACAACATTCCCCAGAACACCAAGGTGGTGGTTGAGCCGGCGAGTGTGGCTGCGCTCGCGCGCGATGGCTCGGTCGCAGGGATCAAGGACTCCAGCCGCGACTTCGAGTACTTCGAGTCGGTCTGCGTGGCGACGCGCGGCCTGCCCGATTTCCGAATCTTCACCGGCAGCGACACGATGCTGCTGGTATCACTTGCAATGGGTGGCGCGGGCACCATCTGTGGCGGGGCGAACGTCGCCCCTGGCTGGGTGGTGCGAATCTTCGACGACTTCGAGCGGGGCGACTTGAAGGCCGCTCGAGCGCACCAGGATTCGCTGTTCGAGCTCGTGCAGGCGGTGCGGGCGGGCGTGTTTCCATCGGCGATCAAGGCGGCCCTGCACCTTCAAGGTCTGTGCGAACCCTGGCTCGTCCCGCCGGTGGCGCCGTTGGGCGAAGCCTCGGTAAATGTGCTCCGCCGGCAGCTGGATGGATGGGGATTGCTGGCGGACGCCAGTCGGGTGCCGGCTCGGCAGCAATGACTTCCAAGCCCGGAGCATGGCGGGTTGCCGGCGACGACTCGGGAAACTGACGTCGAACTATTGTCGCGCGTCATGGAGAAGGGGTCTGAGGTCGCGATAATCGGCGCAGGGATCCACGGCGCCAGCGCTGCGTTTCACCTCGCGTCGATGGGCGTGAAGCCTGTGGTTTTCGAGCGCGTGGCGCCTGCGGGCGGTCCGACCGGTCGCTCGTCCGCCATCTGCCGGGCCTACTACACAAACCCTTATCTCGCTCGCGTGGCGCACACGAGCCTCGAGATGTTCCGCTCGTTCGCCGACTTGACCGCCGGTAGGGATTGCGGTTACCACCAGACTGGCGCCGTCTACCTGCACCCGGACGCCGACACCACTGCTCTGCACGAGGCGGCGGGTTACATGAACTCGATTGGAACCCGCATCGAGATGCTGGCCCCCACAGATCTGCAGCGCGAATTTCCGCTCATCGACGCGGACGGTATCGGCGTTGCAGGTTGGGAACCAGGGGCGGGTTATGCCGATCCGGTGGCCACCACCGCGGGGTTGCTGGCGAGGGCATGCGAGCTGGGAGCGACCCAGCGCCTCTACACGCGAGTGGCCGGGCTTCACGCCCGCGCAGGGAGTGGCGCGACGCTGACCCTCGAGAGTGGTGAAACCACGGAATGCGAGCGGGTGCTCATCGCCGCGGGCCCATGGACGAGGATGCTCGCCGCGTCCCTTGGCGTCGACCTGCCCCTCACAGTCGAGCGTCACTATGTCGCCACCATTCGCTGGCCCGAGGCTAGCGAGATGCGGTACACACACGCCGACATCGTGGGCGGCTACTACTGCAAACCCGAGGGCGAGGATCTCTACTGTCTCGGCCCGCTGACACCCGAGCCCGAGGTCGAACCGGACGAACTGGTTCGTGGCATCACCCCGGAAGAATCGCACTCGCTGGCGCGGCTGGCCACCAAGCGCATCCCTCGCCTGAAGGACGCAGTGTCGACGGGAGGCTGGGCGAGCCTGTATGACGTGAGCCCGGACTGGATGCCGGTGATCGGGGAGATAGCGCGAGGTGTCTTCGTCGACGCGGGCACCAGCGGCCACGGCTTCAAGCTCGGCCCCGCGCTTGGCGCTGACGTGGCATCCCTTCTGATGGGCACCGAGGTGGACGCCGGCATCCGCGAATTCACGTGCGACCGTTTCACGAGCGGCCACAGGCTGGCGGCCGGCTATGGGAGCGCACGAATCCTGGGCTGAGATCGTAGTTGCTGTAGATATAGCTTTGTGATATATCTTGGCGCTATATGGACCTCACCAACACCTCGTTCCTCCTCCTCGGCATGGTCGCCCTTGCCCCCTTGTCCGGCTACGACATCAAGCAGATGGCCGACGGCTCGACCCGCCATTTCTGGCAGATCAGCTACGGCCAGATCTACCCGGAGCTCAAAGCCCTGGAGAAGGCGGGCATGGTCCAGGCGGCAGAGGCGGCCCGGGGCTCGCGCCAGCGCACCCTCCACCAGCTGACGGATGCCGGAGCCGAGGCGCTGACCGACTGGATCTCCGACTCGACGGTCGCGCCGGTCGAGCTCCGAGACGAGATGCTGCTGAAGCTCTTCTTCTCCGACGCCGTCGCCAAGCCAGAGCGAATCGCGCTGGCGCACAACATGGCCCGGCGCCACCGAGAGGCCGCCGGAGGGCTCGCGGCCCAGGAGCCGCCACACCTCGACACTCCCTCTCCGATGCGCCTGGAGGTCTTGCAATTCGGTATCGGCCTCCACACCTGGTGCGCGGATTTCTACACCGAGCTGGCCAAACGTCTGAATTCCGAAGGAGCGCCGGCCGATGTTTGATTTCATTGCCCGCAACATCTCGCGCCACCCGTGGCGTTTCGTCATCTCAGGGATTGCGTTTGCCGCCATCTGCGGCATCTTCGGCGGGCCGGTTGCCGGGCTCCTCCAGGGCGGCGGCTTCAACGACCCCGCGGCGTCGTCCAGCACCGCGGCCAGCCGCCTCGAGGCCGCGACCGGCATCCGGCCCGACGGTGGGGTGGTCGTGGTCGTCAAGACAGGCCAGCCGGTGACGAGCCAGGCGACCAGGGAAGAGGTCGATCGTGTGACCCGGCTGGTCGGCGCGGACCCGGGCGTGAAGGTCGCGCTGAACTACTACCTGACCGGAAGCTCGGCCCTGGTTTCGAACGACGGCATCGAGACCCTGGTGATCGGCCAGCTGCGGAGCATGTCGGACACGGACGCCGGCATCGCCGCCACCCGGATCCAGCGCGCCCTCTCCGGCGATCCGGCGGTCAAGGTCGGAGGCTTCGGCCTTGCCAACACGCAGGTCCAGTCGCAGGTGAGCGCGGACCTCGCGCACGCCGAGGAGCTTGCGTTCCCGATCCTCTTCCTGCTCTCGCTGTGGGTGTTCCGAGGAGCGGTGGCGGCGCTGCTGCCGTTGCTCGTCGGCGGCGTGACCATCCTTGGTTCGTTCCTCGGCCTTCGGCTGGTCACCCTCGAGACGCCGCTGTCGATCTTCGCCCTCAACCTGGTCACCGGCATGGGTCTCGGTCTTGCGATCGACTACAGCCTTTTCATGGTTTCGCGTTTTCGTGAAGAGCTCGCTGCCGGTCGCAGCACCGATGAGGCCATCCGCCAAACGCTGAATACCTCGGGCCGGACGATCATGTTCAGCTCGCTTACGGTTGCTGCGGCGATCGCGTCGCTGACAGTCTTCCCCCAGAAGTTCCTTTACTCCATGGGCATCGGCGGCGTGCTGGTCGCCCTCGTCGCATGCGGCGTCTCGCTCCTGGTGCTGCCCGCCGTGCTCAAGCTGCTCGGGCCTCGCGTCAACGCGCTTGCCCCGCGCTCGTGGCAGCGGCCACTCGACGTCGGTGACGGCTTTTGGTACCGCCTTTCGCATTTCGTCATACGGCGGCCGCTGCCCGTTGCGATTGGCGGCGCGGCCATGCTCCTGATCCTCGGCTTGCCCTTCACCGGCATCAAGTTCACCACGGTCGACGCCTCCGTGCTGCCCACCACGACGAGCAGCCGCCAGGTCGCCGACATCCTCGCGAACGACTTCCCCGTTTCGTCCAGATCGACCATTTACGCGATCGCGGACGCACCTGCCGATGCCGGCGCGCAGGTTCAAGCACTCGCCGACCAGATCAAAGGTCTGCCCGGGGTGACAGGAGTCGACATCACCCCCGCGGGCCCCGCGAACTGGCGGCTCGACGTGCACACGCTTGATGGCGGCCTCGCGGCGTCGACTCTCGATGTCGTCAAGGGCCTCCGGTCGCTTCAGACTCCGATTCACCTCGAGGTCGGCGGATCGAGCGCAGCCTTCATCGACCTGCAGGCCAGCCTCGCATCGCACCTGCCGGTGGCGATCGCCATCGTCATCACCGCAACGGTGATGCTGTTGTTCTTGATGACCGGTTCGCTGTTGCTGCCGCTCAAGGCGGTCGTCATGAATGCGCTCACGCTGAGCGCCGCCTTTGGTGTTCTGGTGCTCATCTTCCAGGACGGCAACCTGTCCGGCCTGCTCGACTTCAAGAGCCAGGGTGCGCTCGAATCGACGCAACCGGTCTTGCTTTTTGCCATCGTCTTCGGGCTCTCGACCGACTACGGCGTCTTTCTTCTGAGCCGGATCAAGGAAGCGCGCGATGCCGGGGAGTCCAACTCTGAATCGGTGGCCGTCGGCCTGGGCCGCACCGGCCGGGTGGTGACAGCGGCAGCGCTCCTGTTCTGCGTGGCCATCGGGGCGTTCGCGACCTCGCAGATCGTCTTCATCAAAGAGCTCGGAATCGGCACCGCGGTGGGGGTGATCCTCGACGCAACGATCGTTCGCGCGCTTCTGGTGCCCGCTCTGATGGGCCTGTTGGGCAAGTGGAACTGGTGGGCTCCGAAGCCACTGCGCTGGCTGCACCGGCGAATCGGATTCAGCGAGGGAGGCCCTCCAGCCGGAGCCCTGGTAAGCGCGTTCGACTAACCTCTCCCGTGCGCATGAGGGTCCGCGGCTTCCAGCCTGTCTCGTTGCCTAACACCCGGCCAAGGCTTTAGTGCTGCGACAGCAGCAGACCGGCACGATCATGGTGCTCGCCTCGGCGACATGTTTTGGTTCGCTCGCGATTCTCGCCAAGTACGCATATGCGGCGGGACTGGGGGCCGAGCAGGCTCTCGCATTCAGATTCGTCCTCGCGGCGGCGGGCATGGTGGCGCTGACCTACCTCCTCGGCCAGAAGCTGCTCCGACTGCAGCGAAGCCGGTTATTGATCCTGTTTGCGATGGGCTTTGCCGGCTACTGCCTTCAGTCCTACACGTACTTCCTGGCCCTGCGCTCGCTTCCCGCTTCGCTGGTCGTGCTCATCGCGTACATCTATCCGAGCCTCGTCGTTGCAGCCGGTTGGTTGTTTCTTCGGCGAGCGGTATCGGCTCGGCACCTGGTTGCCCTCGCCGCGAGCTTTGTCGGGCTCGTGCTGCTCGTCGGGGGTGGGGCGCGCTTCGAGCTGTCATGGGCGCTCGTGCTGGCCGTAGCCTCACCGGTCATCTACACCGGCTACATCCTGGTCGGGGAGCGCGTCATGGATTCGGTGCCGGCTTTGCCCGCCAGCGCCGTGATCATGAGCGGCGCGGGGCTCGCGTTTGCTTTGCTGGCCGCGGTCAACCACCAGCTCACGTTCCCGCCCACCGCCGCCGGCTGGGCGGTGGCGATCGGGCTCGCGGTGGTGCCGACCATGCTGGCGATCTCGTTGTTCCTTGCCGGCCTCCCAAGGGTCGGAGCCGCGCGCGCCGCTCTCCTGAGCACATGGGAGCCGGTGGTCACGGTCGCGCTGGCAGTCCTCCTGCTTGGAGATCGAATGTCGCCGATCCAGGCACTCGGTGGCATCCTCGTGTTCGCGGCCGTGATAGTGGTTCAAGGCGCCCCGACCTGGAAGCCTGTGGCGCATATCGACTGAGTTTGGGAGAAATATCGCCCGCCAGCGTTAAGACCATTAGAGCCGTTGCGGAACTTGGCTCTGGGGGACGAATGCAATACGAATACGGCGTCGGCGAGTGCTGATGGCTGCTGGTCGCAGGAAGACCCTGCGCGGCCAATCCCTGGTGGAAGTCGCCATCTCGCTGCCAGTGCTCCTGCTCCTCGCCTTGGGGGTCACTGACATCGGGCGAGCCTTCTACTACCGGGAGGCGGTCACCAACTCGGCGCGCCAGGCGCTCCGCATCGCGGTTTCACCGGCGCAGCACGCGACCGCCGATGCCGTCTGCGCGGGAGCCGGCGGGCCGTCTGCGGTGACGGTGACCACAGCGATACCGCCTGGCGGCAGCCCGATCGCGTCGATCGTCAACATCGCTTCGCTCGAGAGCTCGAGCAACGGGACTGCCGCCGGCTCGGTGATCAGCGGCGGCACCATCAGCGTCACCTTCCATTGCCTGGCCGGCAAGGTCATCACCAACGCGACGAGCAACGGGGCGGGTCCACTCGATCCAGCGTCGGACTCGGTGACCGCGAGCGTCACGTATCGCCTTAACGTCATCACGCCACTGCTCTGGCCGGTGACGGGCACGTCGTTTCCCATCACCGTGACCTCCTACCAGCGGACGGAGTACTGACCGTGTTGTTCAGGAGCAAGCGCGGCCAGGCGCTCGTCGAGTTCGCGCTCGTCTTCCCATTCCTGTTCTTCATGCTCGCCATCACGATCGACCTGTTCCGCGTCGATTGGGCGACCACCACAGTGGCGGAGGCCGCACGCCAGGGAGCGAGGCAAGCGGTGCCCAACGCCGACCCGAGTGACAACGCGTTTGGGGCTGCGCTCGGTTCGTGCTCGGGAATGACCCAGACGCCATCGGCCAATGGGTCCGGCTGCCTCACCGATGTCCGAATCTTCCAGACGGTCAACGCAGTCCTCGGTGGATTCAGCAACGGCACCACGCTCAGCTCGGCATCGCCGTCGGCCTGCCCGAATCCCGCCGTCGGGCGCGCCAGTGTTTGCATCTACCCACCGGAGGGCGGATCCGCAGGCAACTACTCCGACTGTGCGACGGCCCGGGCGAGCCTGGGTCGAGACCCGATTGCCGGTGACCTCGGCTCGCGCACTGCCGAGTACCAGAACCCGAAGTACAAGGGCTGCTTCGAGGTGGTGGTCACGGTGATCTACCGCTACGACACCCTGGTGCCGTTCCTCGGCCAGGCCGCGCCCAACTTTCTGAGGATCGCGTCGTCCACGACGATGCTCGGGGAGTACTGATGAACTTACGTCGCACCGCTAAGCACGACCACCAGCAGGGCCAGGCGATCGTCATCGTCGCCGCGATGCTCGTCGCGTTCGTGGTCCTTGGCACCATGGTCTTCGACGTTGGCCTCGCGATGTCCGACCGTCGCAACCTGCAGGCGCATGCCGACGCAGCCGCGCTGGCTGGAGCGAGGTCTTATGGGCCGCAGGGCACGAGCAAGGCCCACTGGGTCGCGATGCAGTACCTGGCGCCCGCCCTTGGTTTCGGCCTGCCGACCGGCGCGTGCTCGAGTGTGGCCAGCTGCCCGGCAGGCACCTATGCTGCCGCGGGCTACCAGATCACGCTCACCGACTCGTACCGGCCGAACGGAATCCTGAACTATCCAAGCGTGCTCGACGTAGTGATCAATCACCAGCAGCCGAGCATCTTCGCGCGCATGGTCGGCTACAGCCAGCTGACCACTGCGGCCTCGGCGCGAGCCAGCACGCCAGGGCCCGAGATCAATGGTTCGGTTTACGCGGTCGCCGCTGTCAGCGGCGACGCGATGATCAATGGTGGTGGCGCGGCGTTCCAGACGGTCACCGGGCCGGTGTACGCGTATGGCAGCTTTGGCGCGAACAACGGCCCGCACTCCACGGGCGTGCCCGGCGTGCAGACCAACTATGACGGCACCCAATGCTCGGGCAACCCGACCAACTTTCTGGACAACGGTGGCGCGGGCAACGGGCTGAACTACCACACCACCGATGGCAGCACGCTGCCCGATACCTCGAACGTGACGCCCCCAACCAACTTCGACCAGGCCTCACCTGTCGCGGCCGGCTCGCCGCCGCCGATGTACTTCACTGTCGCGCAGGCGAAGGACGCATCAGGCAACTGGAAGCCGGGCATCTACAACGGGTTTGCGCCGAGCGGCGGCACGATGAACGGTGGGGTTTACAAGATCATCAACTCCGCAAACCTGTCGCTGGGCACCATCACCAACACCATCCAGACGCCGTCGGGGACCTCTGACCCGACTGGCGCGGTCGCCATCGTGCTCGACTCATCCGACACGGGCACGCTCGACATCTCGAAGGCGACCCTGAACGGGCTCGACGACCTTGCTCCTGCCGGAGCGTTGGGGACGCGCGACCCGATGGGCACTCACAACTTCGTCCTCTTTGGCGGCAATGGCCCGAACGGGTTCAGCGGCACGATGTCGGTTGGCCCTGGCGCGACCACAGACATGAGCGGGATCATCTACATTCCTCTCGTGGCGTACCGCAGCAACGGCAACTCGAGCCCGCAGTTCACAGGCTCCCTGGTCGTCGCGAGCATGACCGTCAACGGCGGTGGCAACGGCGCGCAGGTGTTCCACTGGGTTTGCGGCCTCAACGCGGTCGCCGGGCAGCCATGGCAAGGAGGCCTCCTCCGCTAATCCTCCCTCTCCCCTCTGGGGGAGAGGGTTGGGGAGCGGGGCGGTGACTCGGTAGGACCGCTTGCTTCAAGATTGACGCCGATGATCTCCAACCTCATCGGCTCGCAGTGGCTCAGTCCTGACGTCGCCGGCTCCTTGCCGATCTACAACCCGGCGACGGGCGAGGTCATCGGCCAGGTCCCGCTGTCGGGCGCCAAAGACGTGGACGCCGCGGTGCAGGCGGCCGTCGCCGCTTACAAGGGCTGGTCGCGCACCGCCTTGATGGAGCGGGTGCGCCTGATGTTCCGCTACAAGGCTCTGCTCGAGGAACACTTCGAGGAGCTCGCCGCGATCATCACGCGGCACCATGGCAAAACCCTCGAAGAGTCGCGCGGCGAGGTGCGCCGCGGCATCGAGGTGGTGGATTTCGCCTGTGGGGCGCCGACGCTGCTCCAGGGTCGCACCTTGCGCGACGTTTCGGGTGGAGTCGACCAGGACCTCTATCGCTATCCGGTCGGCGTGTGCGCGGGCATCCCGCCCTTCAACTTCCCCGTGATGATCCCGCTCTGGATGTTCCCGCTCGCCGTCGTGGCCGGAAACACATTCGTGCTGAAGCCATCGGAGCGCACGCCCCTGGGCGCTGCGCGGCTGGCCGAGATCTTCCTGGAAGCGGGCTTTCCGGAAGGCGTGCTCAACGTCGTGCACGGAGGCAGCGAGGCGGTGAACGCCCTCCTCGTCCATCCGGACGTCAACGCGATCTCGTTCGTCGGTTCCGCGCCCGTGGCGCGCCACGTCTACACCACCGCTGCCGCTCACGGCAAGCGAGTGCAGGCTCTTGGCGGGGCCAAGAACCACATCGTCGTGATGCCTGACGCGGATCCGGAGATCACGGTGCCCGCGATCCTCAACTCGGCGTTCGGCAACGCGGGCGAACGCTGCCTGGCCGGCTCGGTGGCGGTGGCGGTCGGTCAGGCCGCCGAAGGCCTCCTGGGGCCACTCGCCGATGGGGCCGCGAAGATGGTGGTCGGGCCTGGCGACCAGCCCGGCGTGCAGGTCGGGCCGCTGATCCGCGCCGATCATCGGGATCGCGTCGCGGGCTGGGTCGACAAGGGCGTGGCCGAGGGAGCGGAGCTGCTCGTTGACGGCCGCGGGCAGATGTCGCGGCAGGGCTTCTTCCTCGGCCCCACGATCCTCGACAACGTGACATCGGAGATGGCGGTGGGTCGCGAGGAGATCTTCGGCCCGGTGCTGTCGATCGCGCGGGCGGCCTCGCTGGATGAGGCGATCGCGCAGGCCAACCGCATGGCGCTTGGCAATATGGCCACGATCTTCACGCAATCGGGGCGTGCCGGCAGAGAGTTCAGGGAGCGCGTGGAGGCGGGGATGACGGGCATCAACGTGCCGATCGCGCAGCCGTTCGCGTTCTTCCCCTTCAGCGGCTGGAAGGGCTCGTTCTACGGCGACCTGCACGTTCACGGCACGGACGGCATCGAATTCTTCACAAGGAAGAAAGTAGTGGTCACTCGCTGGTGACCACGGAGCGAAGAATTAGATAAGGCGCTCCTCCCCGCTTCCTCCGGGGTCCCCGCGCCCGTGGCGCGCGGGGGAGGTGCGCCGAAGGGCCAGAGGGGGCGCCGTTACCGGCAGCGCCTAAACAAAAAGTGGTTCTGGCTTGGAGCGCCCAACCAGTGCCGCCATCGCAGCTTCATCCGGCCTCGTTTCGAATCGCTCGGCCGCGTCCAGCACGCGCGGCAGCAGGTCGACGTCGCCGACGGTGTTCAGGAAAACCCCGGGCCGACCCAGCACCCACCACACCGCCAGGTCGATGTCAGCCTGGTCCTCCAGCGGCTGGTACCAGGTCGACCGCGTTCTCGTCCGCCCCGCCCACGGCCGCAGCGCAATTGACTTGATCGTCTGCACCGCTGTCCCACGCTCTGCGCACGCGGCGACCAGGGACTCGAAGTTCTCCGCGTAGTAGGACGACTGCATCGTCACGTAGTTGTAGGGAAGCAGGACGGAATCGAAGTCGAACCGCGCGATGCTGCGCCGATGATTGGCCGCAATCTGCGCGCCGTGGCCTGTGACTCCGATCCACCTGACCAGGCCCTGTTCGCGCGCCTCCACTGCTGCCTCGATCGCCCCGCCCGGGCTGAGGGCGGTATCCCACTCGATCGGATCGGCCAGGTTGTGCAGCTGCCAGAGGTCGACGTGGTCGACACCCAGGCGGTCGAGCGATCGGTGCAGCTCGTCGCGCGCCGCGGCAGCCTTGCGCTCCCCGGTCTTGGTGGCGAGAAAGAATGAACCTCGCGCGTCACGCAGCCATGGTTTGACGCGAAGCTCCGCATCGCCGTATGACGCGGCGACGTCGATGTGATTGATCCCATGCTCGAGCAGCACCTGGAGCGTGCGGTCGGCCACTGCCTGGGTCACCGATGAAAGGGCGGCGGCGCCGAAGATCACGCGGCTGCTCTGATGATTCGTGCGTCCGAAGCTCGCTCGAGCGATGGCCATCGAGAAATCATATGACCCGAGTGCGCCGCTAGGCGGGGGCTGCCGGAACGCCCCGAGCGGCCTCGCGCCCGGCAGGTTCGCCACTGAATTGCCGATTTCTCGGGTCCCAAAGCCTAGAATCGCGCAAATGTTTGGTCGTGCCCTCATCTTCGGCCTGTGCCTCGTCGCCGCGGTCTCTCCAGACGCGGTGTTGCCGAACGTCCTATCCCCGTTAGCTGCAGTGGCCACCCTGCCTTCCGCCGGGCCGGCGGCCTCGGCAGTGGCTGCGATCCCCGCCGCCCAACCGGCCGCCGACACGTTCCCGGAGCGCCTGGTGATCTCGAAAATAGGAGTCGACGCCAAGATCGAAGCGCGGGGCCTCGACTCCAGGCGGAACATGCTCACCCCCAAGGACTTTCACGACGTCGCCTGGTACAACCTTGGGCCGGCGCCGGGCTCGCCAGGAAATGCGCTGTTGAACGGCCACGTCGACTGGTGGACGGGGGCCGCCGTCTTCACCCGGCTCAGCGAGCTTCGCGCCGGCGACATGGTGACGATCGTCCACGCGGACGGCACCCGCCTGACTTTCAAGGTGACGGGCCGGCGCATCGTCACCGCCGGCTCCAGGGTCGCCTCGCTGTTCGCTCCCAGCAAGGTCTCCTCATTGACCCTCATCACGTGCACTGGGCCCTGGGACCCTTCGATCCTCAGCGACACCCATCGCCTGCTTGTGAGCGCGGTCCTTGTTTAAGGTCGCGCGGAGCCGCGTGGCGCTGGCCGCCGCATGTTCGGCCCTGGCCGTGTTTGCGTCCGCGGCGCCCGCATTCGCGGCCGGCAGCGCGAACCTCTGGCCGAGCGGCGCCGCGGGCAGCCGCGCCAACACCGAGTGGCGCACAGGGTCGTACGGAGGCACCCTGATACGGCGGACCCTGATCAAGGCCTACATGACAGCCGGGCAGGTGTTGATGCTCGGGTCGAGCGCGATCGGCCAGAGCGCGAGCGACATCCTCGTGTACAACCCCAACCTCGTTATCGGTGCGATTGGCGCCGAGACGATTCCGGCGGTGGCCAATTTCAGCTGCAACACCCAGCGGCTCGCGGCCGGTGCGCCCGCCGCGCAAGGCATCATCGCCAGCCGCGCGGAAGAGCTTGCGGGACCCGACACCATCCCCACCGGCGGCGTGGCGGGAGGCTACGTTCCATGCCACTACGCGGCGCCCTTAACGGGTATCTACGACATCGCGTTCATCGGCCCGCTCGGCACCGCCTCGAACACCGATGGAACTGTCGCCGCCGACGTGGCGCTGGCGGCGGCGGGCGATTTCGATGCCACCCAGGGGACATCGATAGCGGCGTGGGATGCGACGGTGCGCGCCAACCTGGCCTCGACCGTGAACATCACAGGCCGCGTCTTCACCTACTACCTCGCGCTCTTCACCGCAGGCAACGGCCGGCCGGTGTTTCCGACGATCTACGCGGTCACGCGAGATGCCTACAAGTACAGGATCGACCTTCGGGGCATGGACCCGAACGGCTGGCTCGTCTATGGGAACCAGGTGGGTTTCCTGGATTCGGACGGCACCACGCCGCTGTACCACGATGCAGTCGCCGACGCCACCGGCTTCCCTGGCCAGCTGACCGGGATCCAGGGCGGGGTCAGCCTTGCCCGCCCGAGCTTTCCGCTGTTCTTCGAGCCGCCCGCCGCCGCGACGATCGCAGCGCTGGGCATCCCGGCCACGCCGATCGCGCCGATCATGAGCGCGATCTCGTTCGCTGGCACTGTGGGCGGCAACACGAGCCTGGTCAACCAGGGCGGCACGTTCAAGTTCACGACCAATGTGCAGGGCGTTTACGACATCGTGATCAGCCGCAACGGCATTGACTTCGACCCGACCAACCCGCTCAACCGATCGCTGCGCGGAGTCGTCAATGCGGCCGGTGTCCACACAGCGGTCTGGAATGGCCTCGACAACTCCAACACCGCGTTCCCGGTGGGTGCTTACCAGGCCCACGTCAGCCTGCATGGCGGTGAATATCACTTCCCGATGATCGACGTCGAGAACGACACGGCGGGCGGTCCCACCGTCACGATGCTAAATGCCCCGGGCAGCGTGTGCCCGTCGCTGACCGGCGGTTGCAGCGGCGCGTTCTACGACGACCGCGCGTACATGACCAGCATCGGAACGGTTGTCGACGCCGGCAATGCGGTGGGTACAGTGCTGTGCGGAACGACGCCCCCGACGACGGCTTTCTCCAACACGATCACCGGCTTCGATTCCGCCGGCACGCAGCGGTCATACGGCGCCGCGAGCGGCGGCAACAACAACGTGCCGTGCACCGGCAACTTCGGTGATGCCAAAGGTCTCGACATGTGGACCTACAACGTGAGCAACATAATCGTCGCCCCGTTGGTGATCGTCGCTGCGGCCGCTGACATCCGCGTCAGGAAATCGGTGAGCGATCCGACGCCTGCTGTCGGTGCCAACGTCACATTCACGATCGCGGCCACGAACCTGGGTCCGAACGACGCGACAGGCGTCCAGGTTAAAGACCTGTTGCCGGCGGGGCTTACATTCGTGTCATCCACGGTGAGCCAGGGCAGCTACACCGCCGGCACTGGCGTGTGGATCATCGGTAACCTCGCCCTCGGCGTGACTGCCGCCCTCCACATAGTCGCGACGGTGACCGGCACGAGCAAGGTGACGAACGTCGCCTCTCGACTTGCGGGCACCCCACCCGACTTCGATCCCGGTAACAACACGAGCCGGGCCAGCGTCACGGGTAGCACGGTTCCGGGGCTCCCCAACACGGGCACGCCGCCGGTTGGAAGCTGGTGGCCGGCGTTGCTAGCGCTTGCGCTGGCGCTCGCAATCATCCCATGGCGGAGGCGACGTCAGGCTCGACCCGGATCTGGGGATGATCAAGCCGGTTCCTGAGTAACCGGCGGGCGCCGGCCCGCCGCTCGCAGGCCTGGCAGAGCGGCAAGCGCAAAGCCGAAGCCGACGGCGGCGGCCACGAAGAACGGCACCCCGAGCCCGAACGCGAAAAGCGATCCGCCGAGCAACGAGCCAATCGCCATCGACCCGCTCTGCGCGGTGCCGACCACGCCCTGCGCTTCGCCGCGCCGGTCGCTAGCTGCCTCCATCATGAAGGAGTTCATGGACGGCTCGGTGAACGCCCACAGGGCGGCCTCGATGACGCCGACACCCATGACGACAGGGATGACGCTGACGAACGGATAGATCAGCGACATCAGCGAGCCGACAGCCACCGATATGAATGCAAGCCAGCGCCGGTCCCAGCGGTCGGATGCCCAGCCCGCAAAAGGCGTGGCCGCCACGAGTGGCAGCGCAAAAAACGTGAACGACAACCCGATGATGAAATCGCTGGCTCCGATCTGGCGCATGTACAGGCTCCACACCACGTCGTAGATGCCGATCAGCATTCCAAGCCCAATCGTCATGGTGACCACGGCCCTCAGGGCCACGCCGACACGCGTCGAGTGTATGAAGACACGAGCGATGCTCACCTCTGCTCGCGGCCGGCGCACGGAGCGGGGAAGGGTCAGGCCCGCCACCACCGCGGCTGTCGCCAGCGCGGCTCCAGTGACTGCGAACACAGTCCACCGGCCGAAGACCGCGAGCACCCCCCCGATCGCAGGGCCGACGATGATCCCTGATTGCCGTGCGGCCGATACCCATCCATAGGAGCGGCCCAGCTCTTCGGGGGGCACCACGTCGGCGACCGCGGCGATCTCGGCCGGCGCCGCCGCCGCGAAACCGAGGCCCTGTAGGAACCGCACCGCGACCAGCCATTCGATCGAAAGCGGGAGGAGGAACATCAACGACGCGGCGGCGGCCACCAGCAGGCCGGCGACCATCATCTCCTTGCGTCCGATCCTCTCCGCCAGCCAGCCGGCCGGCCACTGTCCGACCGCCTGCGCCGCAAGGGCAGCGCCGACGATGAGCCCGACGAACGAATAAGACGCGCCGCGCTCGCGCAGGAACAGCGGGAGGATCGGCAGCAGTGACCCGATCCCGGTGCCGGAGATGAAGACAGCGGCGATGATTCCGTAGAGCGCGCCGCGGGGCCTCCTGTCTGGCATCCCGCAAGGTTAAAGGGCGTCCGCGGCCGACGATAATGGCGCGGTGGCAGCTGACCGCGCGGACCTGGTCGTGGTTGGAGCCGGCACCGTCGGTGGCTGGGCGTCGTATTTTGCCGCCACCGAGGGCGCGAAACGGGTGGTCGTCGTCGATCGCGGGCGAGCCGGCACCGGCGCCAGCAGCCGTGCCGCGGGCATGGTGCGCGCGCAGGGCGGAACCCCGACCACCGTGGGGCTCGGCCGCTGGAGCATCGACTTCTATCGCGGGCAGCAAGCTCGCCTGGGGACCGACTCCGGGTTCCGAGAGCTGGGCTATCTGATCTTCGCCGGCACCCCTGACGAGGCGCGGGTCGGGCGCGAGCGCGTGTCCATGCAGCAGTCCTTCGGTCTCGACGTTCACTGGCTCGAGCCGGACGCCGCGGCGAAGCACAATCCGGAGCTGGCACACGACAGCTTCGTCGGGGCGAGCTACCTCGCCACAGATGGCTGCATCGACCCGCCACGAAACGTCCTGGCGTACTCGCTGGCCATGCAGCAAGCGGGCGTCGACCTTCGCGAACGCACCACGTTCCTGGGCTTGCGCACCGAGCGGACCCCCAGCGGCAGCAAGCTCACCGGAGTCTTGACCTCAGCCGGCCTCATCGAGACCTCTCGCGCCATCCTCACCGGGGGCCCGACCCTGCGCGAGGTCGGCAACGCTGCGGGCGTGGAGATTCCCGCGGGCGCCGTGCGTCATCAGGTCGCCGTCACCGAGCCCCATCCGGCTTTCGAGGTCGCGCGGCAAGCGATGGGCTTCGACCTCGGCGCGGGTCTCTATTGGCGCCTCGAAGAGGGCGGTCTGCTGTTTGGCATGAGCAACCCGGACGAGCCGCCTGGTCCCTCGCGCGAAATCGACTGGCCGTATATGGAGAAGATGCGATCTCGCCTTGCCCATTACCTGCCGGTGACGGCAGGCCTGGGGCTGCGCAAGGCCTGGGCGGCGACCATCGATTACACGCCGGACCACCAGCCGATCCTCGGGCCGGCTTTGACCCGAAACGGCGAACTTATCGACGGAGTGACGATCGCGTCGGCGGGAGGACACGGAATGATGTGGGGACCCGCGGTCGCGAAGATCGCCGCCGACCTCGCGCTCGAAGGCCGCACCGATGTGGCCCAGGTGCACGATCTCGGCCTGGACCGTTTCGACGAGGAGGGCCGCAGCCGCCTCGCGACCGACCCGATCGCCCTCCCGTTTCCATCCGCAGTCGCCAAGGAACCATCACCAGCCAATGCCGGCCGAACCTCATACGGAGGCAGCAACCGACCATGAGCACATCGGTGCAGGACATGACCGAGCGCGCGGCGACGCTGATCGAAAAAGAGGAAGCCAGGTTCCGCGCAGCGCGCCGCCGTTCCGACCAGATGTGGAACGAGGCCAAAGAGTTCATATCGAAAGGAGTCCCTTCCTCCTTCCAGGATGCGCCGCCCCAGCCGATCTTCATCCAGCGGGGCCAGGGTAGCCGCGTGTGGGATGTCGACGGCAACGAGTACGTGGATTTCCACAACGGGTTCGGGGTCATGGTCGTCGGCCACGCCCATCCCCTGATCGTGGAAGCCATCTCGGAGCGCGCGCGCCTCGGCACGCATTTCGCGCAGCCGGGCGAAGACGTGGTGGTGGTGGCGAGGGAGCTGGCGCGCCGCTTCCACCAGCCGCAGTGGCGCTTCACCAACAGCGGTACCGAATCCACGCTGGACGCCGTCCGCCTGGCGCGTGGTTTCACGGGTCGGGACCGGATAGTCAAGATCGAGGCGACCTATCACGGCCACCACGACGCGCTGATGGTCTCGGTGGAGCCGAAGCCGCACCTCATGGGACCTGCCGACAACCCTGCGTCGGTTCCCTACTACGAAGGCATTCCGAAGGCCACGAGTGATCTGACCCTGGTTGTCGCCTTCAACGACCCCGACCAGCTCGAACGCGCCTTCGCTCGGCATCCAGGTGAGATCGCGGCCGTCATCGTGGAGCCGGTGATGATGAACCTGGGCATCGTCATGCCCGATGAGGGCTATCTGGCGAAGGTGAAGCAGATTGCCCACAGCCATGGCGCGCTCCTGATATTCGATGAGGTCAAGACCGGATGCACGATCGCGCCGGGCGGCGCGACCGAAAGGCTTGGCGTGACCCCCGACATCATCGCCCTGGCCAAGGCAATCGGCGGTGGCGTGCCGTGTGGGGCGGTCGGCGGCCGGGCCGACGTCATGGCGATGATCGATGAGGACCGAGTCGCGCAATTTGGGACGTTCAACGGCAATCCGCTCACGATGGCGGCTTCCCGCACGACGCTGACCAAGATCTTGACGCCCGCCGCATATGCGCATTTCGACGCGCTGGGTGAGGTGCTCGCAGGCGGCCTCCGTGAGGTGATCGCCGAGCACGACCTTCCATTCCACGTCATGGCGCTGGGCGCCAGGGGCGGCGTCACATATAGAAAGGAAAGGGTCCGCAACTACCGCGACTATCTGACCATCGACAAGACCTGGTCATACGTGTCGTGGCTGTACCAATGCAACCGCGGCGTGCTGATGGCTCCTTTCGCCGAAGAGAACTGGACGCTTTCGGTTCAGCACTCGGAGAAGGATGTCCAGCGCTACGTCGACAACTTCGCCGAGCTGGCCCGCGACCTGACCAGCTAGGTTCACAGTTGATGGCGCGCGACCTGACCCCGCTCTTCGATCCGCGCTCGCTCGCGATCCTCGGCGCCTCGGCGACGCCTTCCAAATGGGGCTATTGGCTCGCGCGTAGCGCCCTGAAGGGACTGACGAGGCGCAGCGTCTTCCTCGTCAATCGCGGCGGCAAGGACATCCTCGGCCAGCGCACCTACGCCTCTCTTGCCGACGTGCCCAGGCCTGTCGACCTCGTCGTCATCAGCATCGGCGCGGCCGGCTTTGAGCAAGCTGTCGATGATGCGCTGGCGGCGGGGGCGCGGGCGATCGTCGCGATCACCGCGGGACTGGGCGAAACAGGACATGACGGCCTGGCGATCGAGCGCGCGGTCACCGACAGGGTCCGCGCGGCGGGCGCTCTGCTCGTCGGCCCGAACTGCCTCGGCGTGGCGGACACCATCAGCAAGCTGGACCTGGCATCGAGCGAGTTCGCGCCCGGATCGATCGGCCTGATCTCGCAGAGCGGCAACCTCGGGATCGAGCTGGCATTGATCGCCACCGAGGCAGGCGTGGGATTCTCGCGCTTCGTGTCGGTTGGCAACCAGGCCGACCTCGACGTCACCGAGCTCATCGAGTCCTACACGGCACACGAGCCGACCCGCGTGATCGCCGTATACGCCGAGGACTTTCATGACGGCAGGGACCTGGCCGTGGCGGCGCTGCGAGCGCACGAGGCGGGCAAACCCGTGATCCTTCTCACCGTCGGTTCGTCAAGGGCCGGCGCGCAAGCTGCCCGATCGCACACCGGCGCGATGGTGAGCGCATCGGTGGCAGTCGATGCGGCCTGCCGCGCGAGCGGGATGCTGCGCGTCAGCTCTCCTCGCGAGATGATCGAGCTGGCGCAGGGCTTGCTGATGCCGCACGGGCCCCGCGGCCGGCGCATCGGCATCGTAGGCGACGGTGGGGGGCATGTCGCTCTCGCCGCCGACATGGTGATCCAGAGCGGGATGGGGTTGCCGCTCCTCACCGACGAGGTCGCAGCGCAAATTGGAGCCACGCTCCCAGAACGTGCGGCCACCCGCAACCCCGTCGACCTTGCCGGCGGCGGGGAGGAGGACTTCCGAAACTTCGAGCGGACGGTGCGCACTCTGGCTGCCTCCGGCGAGGTCGACGCGGTGCTGCTCACAGGCTATTTCGGCGGGTACAGCCAGGAGTCGCTCGACTTTGCCAGGCGGGAAACGCAGGTGGCCGTGGGAATGGCGAATGCGGTGGAGGAGACTGGGCGTCCTCTCGTCGTCCAGACGATGTATCCGGCCTCTCCATCGATTCGGGCTCTGCGCTCCAGGCGCGTCCCGGTATATGCGGACATCCACGCCGCCGTTCACGTACTTGCCCGTCTTGCCGAGCACTCCGAGCAGACCCCTTGGGGGGTGCCGGCCATGCCGCAGCCGGCCTCTCACGCGCAGGTGCCCGATGGCTATTTCGAAGCGCGAGACTTGATGGCAACCGCCGGCATCGAGTTCGTCAAAGCACGACAGGTGACGCAGCTGGTCGAGGCCAAGGCAGCCGCAAAGGAGATCGGTTACCCCGTCGTCCTCAAGGCGCTCGGGTCCTCTCGCAAGTCGGACAAAGGCGGCGTCCGGCTCAGCCTCGCCGGCGAGGCAGACCTCAAGACCGCCTTCGCGGAGATGACCTCTCGCCTCAAACCGCCGGCCTTCTCGATCGAGCGAATGGCCGCGCTCACCGATGGCGTCGAGCTGATCGTCGGGGTGCGGCGCGATCCGAGCTTCGGCCCGGTGGTGGTGGTCGGCATGGGAGGCGTTTACGCGGAGGTTCTGCAGGACGTCGCAGTTGCGCTGGCGCCGATCACTCAGAAGGTGGCGGAGGACCTGATCCGATCGCTGCGTGGCGCACCGCTGCTGCTCGGGGCACGAGGGCACCCCGCTTTGGACATCGAGGCCGCCGCGCGCGCGGCCGTTGCCCTGTCCTCGCTGGGCGCGGAGCGTCCTGATATCGCCGAAATGGAGATCAACCCGATCCTTGTGGCCAAAGTCGGCGTCCTCGCTCTCGACGCCAGGATCGTGCGCCCAAAGAGCGGCGCTGGAGCGGGCTAGCTCAGGTAGGTTGCCGCGCCACGCTTGAACAGGCCCCTGGCGATGATGAGGCGCTGAATCTCGCTGGTGCCTTCCCAGATCCGGTCCACGCGCACCTCGCGGTAGTACCGGTTGACGGGATTCTCGGTCATGAATCCGCGTCCGCCGAATATCTGCAGGGCGCGGTCGGTGACCCGCGCGACCATCTCGGAGGCAAACAGCTTGGCCATGGCCGCCTTTCCGTGGGCCACGCGAGGATCGCCGCCGCCGTCGAACTCGGCGGCAGCGTGATACGTGAGCAGCCGGGCGGCGGCGAGCTCGGTGAGGGAGTCCGCCAGCGGAAACTGCACGCCCTGGTAATCGGCTATCGGGTGGCCGTACGCCACCCTGTCCTGCGCCCACTTTCGGGCGAGATCGATCACGCGTTCGGCGGTTCCGCAGCCGCGGGCCGCGATGAAGAGGCGCTCAGCAGTGAACCACGCCTTGGCGCCTTCCTCGCCACTGGCCGGCACCCGGTCCTCGTCGCTGACGTGGCAGTCGACAAACCGCATCTCGGCATGCTTGCTGATGTAAGGGTCGTGCATGAAGCGAGGCAGGCGATCGATGTGGACGCCTGGGTTGTCGCGCCTCACCAGGAACAGCGTCTGCTCCTTTCCGGTCCAGGCCAGCACGATGAAGAAAGCCGCGATGTCCGCGTCGGTGACAAACCACTTCTCGGCGTTGAGGACCCAGCCGTCGCCATCGCGAACCGCAGTCGCGCGAATTGCGTTCACGTCGGACCCTGCTCCCGGCTCGGTCACCGCCCAGGCCTCCCGCGCCTCGCCGCGGACGATCGGCATGATGAAACGCTGGATCTGGTCCTCGGTCGCGATCTCGACCAGCTCCCGCGGCCCGCGGTCCGCCACGGCGAACCCAAGGCCGTTCGTCGCCTTGCCCGCCTGCTCCTCGACCGCGACCTGTCCAAGCATCGACAGGTCTTTGCCGCCGAGGCGGACCGGCATGTTCAGCATCGAGAAGCCGGCCGCGCGCGCTTTCTTCCGAAGCATCGCGACGTCAGCAGGATCAATCGCCTCGGCCCTGGCGACCTTCTCCTCGATGGGCCAGATCTCCTTCTCGACGAAGTCGCCGGCACGTTTCCTCAGCTCGAGCACGTCGGCCGGGAGGACGAAGGCCGCCGGTGGCGCGACAGTTTCCTTCATTGACCCTTGTCTCCTAACTCTCCGTAGCGGGAATCGCGCCACCTCAACGCAGCTTTCAAGCCGTCCTTGGCGACGATGCGATCGAACTCGTGCTGCTCAGGTGTCTCGGCGGCATTCAGGATCGCAGAAAGGTCGAGGTTGCTGGCGACGGCGCTCCGCACTCCCATCGCCTCGTACGCGCGCACGAGCGCGAGCTTCGTCAGCCGCAGGATGGGGAGAGGAGTCGGGGCGATCTTGCGGACCAGCTCAGCGACCGCGGCATCCAGGTCGCCGGGCTCGACCACGCGGTTGACCAGGCCGCATCGATGTGCCTCTTCGGCGCTCATCGTGTCGCCGGTGAAGAGCAGCTCGTTTGTCTTCTTCTGGCCGAGCATGAACGGCATCAACAAGGCCACAGGCCCCGATCCGTACCGGATCTCGGGCTCGCCGAAACGCGCGTCGGTCGTGGCGACGATCATGTCGCACGCCATCGCGAGCTCACATGCGCCGGCGAGACACCAGCCCCTGACCGCGGCGATCGTCGGACGCGACAGAGACCACAGCTGCATCGCCAGGTCGACGTCGACCGCGAGCACCGATCGCCATTGGTCGGCCCCGACGATCTTGTCCGTGACCTCTTCGGAGATGTCGTAACCGGCGGAGAACGCTCGGCCTGCGCCAGTGAGCACGACCACTTTCACGGTCTCGTCAGCCTCGATGGCCGCCAGGCGTTCGCGCAGCTCGCCCACCATCTCGCCGTTCATCGCGTTGAGCTTGTCCGGCCGGTTGAGGGTGAGCCACGCCACCGGTCCTCGCCGCTCGAACAGCACGGTGTCGCCGCTCATGTGCCGACCACCAGCGCATCCACTGCCACCGCACCATGTTCGTCGACAATCAGCGGGTTCACATCGACTGCGGCGATCTCGGGATGCTCGATCGCGATGCGGCCGAGGGCGACCAGGACGCTGGCGATCGCGTCGAGCGCGGCGGATGAAAGCGCGCGTGAGATGACAGTCGCATCGCCGACCAGGAGGCGCGCCTCTTCGATCGCGATCGGCGCGATGCACGATCGCACACCGGGCAGATGCTCCACAGACGTGCCACCCAGGCCGACGGCCAGCACCGGGCCCCAGTCGGCGTCTCTCGTCATCCCACAAAAGACCTCCAGGTCGCCTTGCAGCTGGGCTGCGACCAGCACCACGCCGCCAAGGCGGGCCGCCGCGCTGGTGACCGACGGCTCGTCGGCAAGTCCAAGAATGACGCCGCCGTCACGGCTCTTGTGCGCTGTCCCCTCCCGCTTGACGACAACCGGGAATCCCAGGTCGGCTGCGGCGCGCGCTGCCTCCTCGCCGTTGCGGGCGCGGCGGCGGGGAGCGACGGCAATCCCATAGCGCTCGAGGACGACGCCTGAGTCGTGCTCGGACAGAGCTCCCGCCTTGATCAGGCCGCCCAGGTCGATCGTATGCGAGCCGTCGAGGGCAGGCGGACGCCTCGGCGTCCACCCCGCGACCGCCGAGAGTGCCCGCATCGCGTTGCGCGAGCCGCGGAGGATCGCGACGTCTCGGTCGCGTGCCAGCTTCGCCACGGCCGGGGTGGGATCGCACGCCTGGACGGACGCGATGGCCGGAAAGATGGCGGTGCCCTCAACCGCGTCGGCAAGCGCGGCTGTGATCAGGAGCGCGTTGGCCGCCTCTGGCTCGCCCAGGAACTGGGACTGGTCGACTTGCACGACCAGGATGTCGATCTCGCCGGATCGCGCGAGCAGCAGGATCGTGCCCGGAAAGACCTTCTCCACGTCGTCGATCGCCCACGCATCGACAGGGTTCTGAGGCGCCAAATAGTTGGGAAACGCTTCGCTCAGCCTGCCGGCGAGGCCTGCCGACAGCCGCTGAAAGGGCAGCCCCGCCGCTTCCGCATGGTCGGCGAGCAGGGCACCCTCGCCGCCAGAGTTGGACACCCCGCCAAGCCTTCGGCCCGCCGGCCGGCGACCGCGCCCCAGCACTTCGAGCAGCTCGACGAAGTCCGGGTAGTCCTCGACCTCGATGACGCCGTACCCGCGCAGGATCGCGCTGAACGCCTGGTCGGAGCCGACCACCGCGCCGCTGTGCGCCAGCACTGCGCGGGCGCCGCCCGCCGACCTTCCAACCTTCAGGCAAACGACAGGCTTGCCCGCGGCGGCGAGAAGCTCCAGCGAGGCCGCGAATGCCGATGGCCGCCTGACCGACTCGAGAAACAGACCGACCGCGCGCGTGCCGTCGTCGTCGGCGAAGAACTGGCAGTAGTCGGCCACATCGGTGACATGCTCGCCGCCCGACGAGATGACGCACCGGAAGCCGACCCGCGGGCCGAGCGCGACGAGCGCCTCGCCAATCGAGCCGGATTGGACGACCACCGAGACGTGACCCGGAAGAAACGTCGGCGGCACGGTGCCGATCCAGAACGACGCCGCTTGCGGCACGGCGACACCCATGCAGTTCGGACCGACGACGGCCGCCCCGGACTCGAGCGCACGGTTCGCGATCCGCGCCGCCACTGTTGCGCCTTGAGCGCCTGCCTCGTTGCCGAGGCCGGGGATGATGAAGGCCCGCACGCCGGCCGCCAGGGCCTCGTCCAGCGCCGCCTCGATTCGCTCGTGACCGACGAGGAGAAAGGCGAGCTCGGGCGTGGGTTGAACTTCGCCGATCGAGGCAAATGTTTCGAGGCTGCCGATCCTGGGCTCGCGCGGATGCACCGCCACCACAGGGATTCCCTTGCCGGTGACGTTGTCGATGGCCTCGGGCGCCGTCCGCTGAGAGACGCCGACGAGCGCAGCCGAATGCGGGAAGATCAACGGCCGGACATCAGGGCGCGTCGCCACCCTGTCGACCGCCACTCCGTGGTGATCGCTCAGCCGCACCTACGACCGAAGAACCCGGCCGTGCTCGGGCAGCCATCCGACGGTGACCTTACTGCCGCGGGCGAGGCGATGGTCGCTGGTCGCGGTGTGAACGTTGTTCTCGATCGCGACCAGCCGCAACCCGGGCGCCAGCTCGACCATGTACTGGGTGGCCGTGCCGAGATACACGGTCTCGACCACGGTGCCTTCGACGCTCACTTGACCATTCACGTGCGCGCCCAGACGCAGCTTCTCCGGGCGAACGCACACGAAAACCGTGGCGCCGGCGGGGGTGCCCGCCTCGACTTCGGCGGGAATGACCTGGCCGGTCTGCAGGCGCACGCCATGCTCTACGACCTCGCCCTGCAGGAGGTTGGAGATCCCGATGAAGCCCGCCACGAATGCGTTGGCGGGCCGCTCGTAGATCTCTTCGGGTGTCCCGCATTGCTGGAGGTGGCCTTCGTTCATGACCGCAATCCGGTCCGACATCGTCAACGCCTCTTCCTGGTCATGCGTCACGTAGATGAAGGTGATCCCGACGGTCCGCTGGATCTGCTTCAGCTCGATCTGCATCTGCTTCCGAAGCTGTAGGTCGAGTGCGCCGAGCGGCTCGTCCAGAAGAAGCACCGCCGGCAGATTGACCAGCGCGCGCGCCAATGCCACGCGTTGTTGCTGGCCGCCCGACAGCTGGCGCGGCATGGCCGCCGCCTTCGGCTTGAGACGGACGAGGTCGAGCATGTCCCCGACCCGCTTGCGTATCTCGGGCTCGGGCACCTTCCGCCGACGAGGACCGAACGCGACGTTGTCCCAAACGCTCAGATGCTCGAACAGGGCGTAGCTCTGGAAGACCGTGTTCACGTTCCGGTGGTAGGGCGGAGTGTTCGCGACTGACCGCCCCTCCAGGAAGACTCCGCCCTCGTCAGGTTGTTCGAAGCCGGCGATGATGCGCAGGGTCGTAGTCTTCCCGCATCCCGAAGGGCCGAGCATCGAGAAAAATTCGCCGCGGGCGATCTGCAGGTTCAGGTGGTCGACCGCGGTGAGCTGATGGAATCGCTTGACGACGCCGTCCAGGCGAACTGTTGGAGCCTCGGCCGATACGCTCATTCGGCGAGGAACGCGAGCCTGGCGCGCTGCTGGCGGGAATAGACAGCGAGCGCCAGCAACACGATGCTGATCGTGATGACCATCATCAACGTGCCGACTGCGTTGATCTCAGGGGTCACGCCGAAGTGGATCATCGAGTAGATGCGCACCGGCAGCGGAGCGACCTCGACTCCAGACGTGAAGTAGCTGGTGACGAAATCATCGAACGACATCACGAACACGAGCAGCGCCGACGCTATGACCGCCGGCCACAGCAGGGGCAGCGTCACCAGGCGTATGGCCTGAACGTTCGTCGCTCCCAGATCGAGCGCGGCCTCCTCTACCTCCGTGTTGAACGTGGCCAAACGTCCGCGCACGATGATCGTGACGTAGGCGATCGAGAAAGTGATGTGGCCGAGGATGACGGTGGTCAGCGATAACGTCAGCCCGAGCTGCGAGAAAACCAGGAGCAGGGCGATCGCCGTCACGACCTCGGGGCTCACCAGGTTGAGGAGCATGAGCACATCCGTCGGACGGTTCGCGCGGGAACGAGCTCTGACCAGGCCGAACGCGAGGAGGGTGCCGATCGCCGTGGCCACCACCATGGTGATGAAGGCGATCTCAACGCTCGCTGTGAGAGAGGCTTTCATGGCAGCGTCGTTCACGAGCTGCTGGTACCACGTGAGGCTGAATGACCCGAAGATCTGAGTGGACCGCTTCGAGTTGAACGAGAACACGAAGACGACCACGATCGGGGCGAACAGGTAAACGAAGACGAGGGCAGTGAAGACGCTCAGGAATCGAGGGCGGTCGAATGGTCGAGGAGGCCGTGGGCGGCGACCCTGGACGACGGCGGGCGGAGCGGCGATTCCGACCGTGGGCCGGTCGGCGACCACAGCCTCGGCGCGGTGGATCGCCGGGTATTCGGCGCTCAAGACATCATCCCTGACGGCCGCGATGCCGATCGCAGGTAGAAGATCATCATCACCGACAGAAGGGCCATCAGGCCGATGGTGAGGACGGCTCCGCTGGGCCAGTCCCCGGCCCCGGTGAACTGGTCCTGGATGAGGTTGCCGATCATGAACGTGTTGGTGCCGCCGAGGATCTGTGCGGTCGCAAAGTCGCCCACGGACGGCAGCCCAACCAGCACAGCGCCTGCAATCACACCCTGGATGGTCGCAGGCCACGTGACATGCAGGAAGGTCTGCGCCGGGGTGCCGTAGAGATCCTTGCCGGCCTCGATCAGCGCAGGATTCATACGGTCCAAAGCTGCATAGATGGGCAGGATCATGAACGGAAGGTAGTCGTAGACGAGGCCCCCGACGACCGCAAACGGCCGGTTCAGGAAGATGACGGGCGGGCTTCCCGGGATTCCCACAACGTGCAACAGGCCGTTGACCACGCCTTCATCGCCGAGGATCACGAACCAGGCATAGATCCGGACCAAATAGTCGGCGAACCACGGAAGGATGACCAGGATGACCAGCAGGTTTCGGAATCGTCCGCCGAAGCGGGAGATCGTGTAAGCGACCGGATACCCGATCAGCAGGCAAAGGCCGGTGGTCTCGACGGCGTATATCGCCGACCTTAGGAGGACTGGATAGTAAAGCGGGTCCAGGATCGATTGGTAGTTCTCGAAGCGCCAGCCGAAGTGCACGCGGCCAACGAAGTCTGTCATTCCAAGAGAGACCGCGACGACAATGCCGAAAGGGGCAACGAAGAGAACCAGCAGCCACAACGCGCCCGGCGCAAGCAGGAAACGCCAGAGCCGGTTGGCGCTCACGTCATGTCGTATCCCGATGGCTCGCTCGCGACTAGCTGTAGATGATCTTTCGCCATTCCTGGATCCACAGGTACCTCTTATCGCCGGTCGGCACGATCTCGCGCAGCCCGTTGATCGCCGTATCAAGCGACATGTTGAGGAATGGATACTGCTTGGCGATCGTGTCCTGATACCGGGCGATGCCGGCCGTCGAAACCTGCGGATACCCGAAGTAGTCCACGTTGGCAGTGGCATTTTCAGGAGCCAACATCCAATCGATGAACTTCAGAGCGGTGCCGGGATGCTTCGCATTCTTGGGGATGACCATGGTGTCATTGCCGGTGGGCACGCCTTCCTTGGCGGTCTCGTACCGGATGTTCTCGGGGTCATTGACCTGCGAAATCACCTGGTAGGCGTCGCCTGACCATGAGTGGTGGATCCAGGCGGTGCCGTTGACCATGTTCGTGATGTCGTCGGTCTCGAATCCGCGCAGTCCCGACCTGATGTTCAACACCTCCTGGACGGCCGCGTCGAGGTCGGACTTCTTGCCGGAGTTGATGTCGAAGCCTTTGCGAAGAAGGCTCATCCCCAGCACTTCCTGATAGTCGTTGAGCAGGAACATCTTGTCGTGGTAAGTCGGAGCCTGGAGCCAGAAGTCGTTCCACGAGCCCGTCATGCCCTGGACCTTGTTGCTCCGCCACATGATCCCGGTTGTCCAGATCGCGTAGGGAGCCGAGAAGGTGGCTTTGGGGTCGTACCAGGGGTCATTGAAATAGGCGGGAACCTGGCTCCAGTTGGCCAGCTGGGTGTGGTCGATGGGGAGCAAGGCGCCTGCCTTGACGAGGTTGAGCACGTAATCCATGGTCGGGAAGGTGAGGTCATAGCTGACGCCCGCATTGAGCTTCGTCAGCATGTCCTCCATGTTGTCGAAGTAAGGAGTATTGACCTTCACGCCATAGTGCTTCGCAAACTTGTCGATGACGCCAGGGTCCATGTACTGGGACCAGTTGAAGAGGTTGAGATCGCCGTCGATCTTGGCCTCGGGGTAGACGAGGGGAGTCGGGCTGGCGTTGGCCACCGGCGCCGGCGACGACGAAGGGCCACAGGCTGCAGCGAGCCAGAGGGCGGAACCGCCGAGACCCAGGGCGGCGCCGGCACGGAGGAAATCGCGCCGGTTGATCTCCGACACCCATTTGTCAGTCGCCATACATATCGCCTCCCCTAGCAGTGCGCCGGCACCTCGACCGGCCAGTATCGGCGCCAAGCTAGTCCACTCCCGGGCCCTTGTCAATCGACCTATGGCACGCCCTGATGCCGGCTTGCGAGTTGCCACACGGGCGGACTAGAGTTTCGGTGCGCGCCCCTTCCCGAACGTCAATGGAGGTCGAATGGTCAACTCTTACGACGCGATAGTCATCGGCGGGGGTCACAACGGGCTGGTGGCCGGCGCTTACCTGGCCAAGGCCGGGGCTCGTGCGGTCGTCCTCGAAGCAAGGCACAAGACGGGCGGGGCGGCCTCGACCGACTCTCCGTGGCCTGAGGCGCCTGAGTTCAAGGTGACCACGTACTCCTACGTGATGAGCCTGATGCCCGACACGATCATCCGCGACCTCGACCTAAACCGTCACGGCTACAAAGTGTTCCCGATGGGCCCGTACTTCCAGGCGTGGCCCGATGGGCGCTCGTTGATGCTGTTCGCCGACGACGCCAAACGCAACTACGACCAGGTCGCGAAGTTCTCCAGGAAGGATGCGGAGGCGATGCCCCGATGGGACGCCTGGCTCGGGGACCTGGCCAAGGTGATGGGTCCCCTCCTCATGACCGTCCCGCCGAAGCTGGGATCGATGAAGCCGGCAGACCTGATCTCTCAGGCTCAGCTCGGCTGGAAGCTCCGCGGCCTGGGCCCGCGCAAGGTCGGCGACCTGACTCGGCTCATGACCATGAGCATCACCGACCTCCTGGGCGATTGGTTCGATTCGGAGGAGGTCAAGGCCAGCCTCGCCGTCAACGGCATCATCGGCACGTGGGCAGGGCCGGATGGGCCTGGTACCGCATATGTGATGGCGCACCACTCGATCGGCGACGTCGGTGACGGTCACCTGGGGAATTGGGGCTTCGCGGAAGGCGGTATGGGCGCCGTCGCCGACGCCTGCCGCCGCTCAGCGGAAGAGTTGGGCGCGACTGTCCGCACCAACGCGAGGGTCCAGCAGGTCCTCATCCGCAACGGCGAGGCCGAAGGTGTGGTGCTCGACAACGGCGAGGAGCTGCGCGCGCCCGTGGTGGTGACCGCTTGCCATCCGAAGATCACCTTCCTGAATCAGATCGACCGCAAGGAGCTGCCCCCTGAGTTCGTGCGCGATATCGAGAACTGGAAATGCCGCAGCGGCGTGGTCAAGATCAACCTCGCCCTGTCGGAGCTGCCCAACTTCAAGGCGAAACCTGAAGATGGCGGTGACGAGCACCTGACCGGCTCGGTCGAGCTTTGCCTCTCGACCGACTACGCCGAGACGGCGTTCCAGGAGGCGCGGTCAGGGATCCCTGCCACCCGCCCCTTCGTCGACGGCGTGATTCCAACACTCTTTGACAAAACGCTCGCCCCCGAAGGCAAGCACATCTTCTCGATGTTCACCCAGTACGTGCCGCACCAGTGGAGTGAGGCTCCCTACCGCGAGGAGCTGGAAGCGTATGCCGACCGTGTCATCGACTGCTACACCGAGCTGGCCCCGAACCTCAAGGGTTCGATCCTTCACCGCCAGGTCATCGGGCCTTACGACATGGAGCAGGAGCTCGGGCTGATCGGCGGCAACATCTTTCATGGCGAGCTCTCCGTCGACCAGCTGTTCCACATGCGTCCGGCTCCCGGCTACGCTGACTTCAGGACGCCGATCCAGGGTCTGTACCAGGCGAGCTCGGCATGCCATGCCGGCGGCGGGGTCTGCGGCGTGCCCGCCTACCTGGCTGTGAAGCAGATCCTCAGTGACCGGAAACTGAAGCGCAATGGCGCAAAGGCAAGCTGATGAAGACCGTCTCGGCGCCCATCGACCCCAAGCTGCTGGAGGGGTCGCTCGCGGAATTCAGGCACAGCTACACGCTGCCGGGAGAGGCCTACACGTCGCCAGAGCTCTTTGCCTGGGAGATGCGCAACTTCTTCGAGCCGACGTGGGTCTGCCTCGGGCGAACTGAGGGTTTGATGCGTCCGGGGACCAGGCGCGCAGTTCGCGTCGGTGCGGAGTCGATCCTGCTGACGCGTGACGATGCCGGAACGCTGCGAGGTTTCTTCAACATCTGCAGGCATCGCGGCCACGAGCTGCTACCGGTGGGTGCTTCGGCGGAAGGCCCGTTGATCCAATGCCCGTACCACGGCTGGACGTACAAGCAGGACGGCGCTCTGAAGTCAGCGCCGCTGCTGGGATTGCGCCCGGGGTTCGACGTGTCCGACCACCGATTGACGCCGGTGCGCGTTGACGAATGGGAGGGTTGGGCGTTCGTCAACGTCTCAGGTGATGCACGCCCTCTCAAAGAGCACCTTGGCAACCTCGCCGGCGACATCGCTGCCTGGGCGCCGGGCGAGATGGTCGAGGTGGGCCGGATGGACTACCTGGTCAACGCCAATTGGAAGCTGATCCACGAGAACTACCAGGAGTGCTACCACTGCACGGAAATCCATCCGGAGCTGTGCCGGGTGAGCCCGCCGAGGAGCGGCCTCAACCTGGCCGCGACCGGCATGTGGATCGGCGGGTGGATGGACCTGATGGAAGACGCTGAGACGATGTCGCTGACGGGCCGGGGCGGCGCGCCCAAGCTTGCCGGCCTATCCGCAGAGCAGCGCCAGCGCGTGTACTACTACGCCCTGTTCCCCAACGTGCTCATCAGCCCTCACCCCGATTTTGTCTTGAGCCACCGCGTGGAGCCGCTGTCCCCGACCGAGACATTGGTCGAGTGCCGGACGCTGTTTCCGCGGGTGGTGGCGGAGCAGGAAGGATTTGATGGGTCGTACGCAGGCGATTTCTGGGACGTCACCAACCGCCAGGACTGGGCGGCGTGCGAGTCAATTCAGCGCTCGGCGGCGTCGAGGGGATTCAAGCCCGGGCCGATCTCCGAGATGGAGGAATCGGTGTACCAGTTCTTCAACATGATCGCAACGGGATATGTGGACGGCCACATCAGTGCGCCGAAGAACCCGGTCGTGCTGGCCAAGCCGCAGCGATGAAGGCCCCCGGGAGCATTTCGTTTCAGGCGGCAGAGCTGGACGACGTCATCGCCCAGGCGCGGTCGGCGCCGGACGGCTACGCGGCGGAGGTCCTGCGGAGCGACCTGCTCAGCGTCGGTTTGTACCTGCTGCCGGCGGGCGGCACCGACGAGCAGACGCCGCACGACGAGGACGAGGTCTACTACGCGGTCCGCGGCCGGGCGAAGCTGCGGGTCGGAACAGAAGACCACCCTGTCAAGCCGGGCACGCTCCTGTTCGTGCCGGCCCAGGCGGTCCATTTCTTTCACGACATTGCCGAGGAGCTGATCCTGGTGGTCTTCTGGGCGCCACCCGAAGGGTCGGGCGAGGCTGTTCATCCTGCGTAATCCGACGAGGGGGTACATCCGATGGGCGAAGCGACCGGCGTGATCACTGCGAAGGAACCCGGCAGCACCACACTCTACTTCGGGCCGTGGTATCGAAAGTCGCCGTACTTCGAAGCGACGCTTCGACACGGCTGCACCGCTTATGACATCTACAACCACATGTATCTGCCGTCGTACTTCCACGATCCGATCGAGGAGTACTGGCACCTGCTCAAGCACGTCACGATCTGGGACGTCGCCGTCGAACGCATCGTCGAAATCACCGGGCGAGACGCGTTCGAATTCACGAACATGCTGACCTGCAGGGACCTCACTCGCTGCGCCGTCGGCCAGTGCAAGTACGCGCCGATCATCGACGCGAGCGGAGGCATCATCAACGACCCTGTCCTGCTTCGCCTGGGCGAGAACCACTTCTGGCTGGCCCTGGCGGACAGCGATGTGTTGCTCTGGGCCAAAGGCGCGGCTCTCAACTCGGGCCTGGAGGTCGAGCTCAACGAGCCCGATGTCGCTCCGATCCAGATCCAGGGACCGGACTCCAAGCCGGTCATGGAGGCGCTTTTCGGCGATGGCCTACGCGGCCTCAAGTACTACTACTGCATGGAGACCAGGCTCGACGACATTCCCGTGGTGGTCAGCCGCACCGGGTGGACGGCCGAGGTTGGATACGAGATCTACCTGCGCGATGGCAGCCGCGGCGACGACCTCTGGGAGCGGGTCATGGCGGCTGGAAAGCAGTATCAGATCATGCCGATCGCGCCATGCGAGGCGCGCCGGATCGAGGCCGGCATCTTCAACTACGGCTCTGACATGCGATTGGAGAACAACCCGTTCGAGGTCACCGGGCTCGAGCGGCTCGTCGAGCTCGACGCCCCTGCCGATTTCATCGGCAAGAAGGCGCTGGTGCAAATCAAGGCCGAAGGCGTGAAGCGCAAGCTGGTCGGGATCGAGCTCTCAGGCGACGCGCTTGCCGCCGAGCTCGTGGCGTACTGGCCAATTTTCCACCAGGGAAAGCGTGTCGGCCATGTGACCGACGCGATCTACTCGCCACGCCTCGAGCGCAACATCGGCTACGCGTGGGTGCCCGCCTCACTGGCGGCCGCAGGCACCGAGATGGAAGCCGGAGCTCCTGCCGGCGCACTACACGCACGAGTCGCCGGCCTGCCATTCATCGACCCCAAGAAAGCGACCCCGCAGGGTTAGCGCGGTGGCCGAGATCACAAGCGCCCCCATCCGATCCCCGTTCTACAAGGCGCACGCCGAGCTCGGCGCGACGTTCATGGAGGAAGGCGGCTGGTTCTGGACCGAGAGCTTCGGTGATCTCGACGCCGAATATCGCGGGGTGCGGGACGACCTGGGCGTGTGGGACGTGTCGCCGCTGAACAAATGGAGCTTCCGCGGTCGTGATGCGCTCAAAGCGGCCGGGCGGCTTCACACCAACAACGTGGCCGGGCAGCAAGTCGGGCAGGTTCACTACGGCGCGTTCTGCGACAGCGACGGCATGATGGTCGACGACGGCACGGTTTTCAAGTTCTCGGACGACCGCGCATGGGTCATGACCAACGGGCGCCAGCTCGACGATCACTTCGCGGACGTCACCCGGGGCTTGAATGTCGACATCGAGTACGTCGGCCTTGAGCTGCCCCACCTCGGACTGCAGGGACCGCGTTCTCGCGAGGCGCTGTCCAAGGTGTGCAGCGTCGACTTCTCCGCGCTTCGCTACTTCCACTTCATCCCCGATGAGGTGAAGGTGGGAGGGGTGCCGTGCTGGCTTTCGCGGACTGGCTTTGGCGGCGAGCTTGGCTACGAGCTGTTCTGCAAGCCCGAGAACGCTGAGGATCTGTGGAGCGTGGTGATCGATCGATGCGCGGCCAGACCATTTGGCGTGGAGGCGATCGAGGTGCTGCGTATCGAGTCAGGCCTGATCGTCACCGACTACGACTACCACGCGCATGAGCGCACGCCATTCGATTTCTCGTTCGACAAGGTCGTGGCGCTCGATGGCGCGGACTTCAACGGCAAGGCCGCGCTTCGCAAAATCGCTCAGACCCCGCCCCGCCGGTTCAAGACCCTCGTCGTCGAGTCCGACGAGCTCCCGGAGTATGGAGCGGCAGTCACCAGCGACGGAGAACCGGCCGGCACCCTCACTAGCCCCACCAGGAGCCCGCGATTTGGCCAGATCGGGCTCGCGATCCTGGAGTCGCGGTTTGCCGGCGAAGGCCGGCTGCTCGAGGTTGCCATGGGCGACAGCACGGTGCCGGCCAAGGTGGACGTGCTGCCCATCTACGACCCGCACAAGAGGCGTCCTCGCAGCTGACAGGCCTGCGCGATGAGATCGCGTCCAGGCTCAGCCGGTTCGAGCGCATCGCCGCGTCTCAGCCGCTGGTCTCAGCGGCGGTGGCTGTGGTGGTCCTCGAGGATGGCGATGGCGAAGCATCGATTCCGCTGCTTCTCAGGCCCGCCGGCCTGGCCAGCCATCCTGGGCAGTTCGCGCTCCCAGGGGGCAAGCTGCACAGCGGCGAAAGCGCGGAAGCCGGCGCGCTTCGCGAGCTGTACGAGGAGCTGGGACTGGCTGCCGGTAGCGAAGCGATCCTTGGCATGCTCGACGATTTCGACACGAAGTCCGGCTTCACGATCACACCGGTCGTGATGTGGAGCAGAGCGGCGGCCGCCGAGCTGAAGCCGTCTGAAGCGGAGGTGGCCGAGCTCTTTCTGCTCAAGCCGGCTGACTTGCGCTCGGCGGTTCGCAGCGCGAAGCGGGGCACCTCTCGGACCTTTTGTCTCGAGCTACCGTGGGGTTCCGTCTATGCCCCGACCGCCGCGATGCTCTATCAGTTCAGCGAAGTCGCCCTGGATGGGCGCGCAACGCGGGTGAACGACTTCTACCAGCCGCCGTTCGCCCGGCGGTGAGCCCAACTCCGACCGCTCGATTTTGTGAGGCGTCCACAACTGCATGAATGCCAGCTCGACGTATCGTTGGTTGTCTAGTGGGGATTCTGCTGACCCGCCGGCTGGCAATCGACCTGGGGCACTGCTCGACAGCAATCTGTACGAGCTGATCTAGTCGTCCCCGCTCGCCGGGGGAGGTACCCGAAGGCCGGAGGGGCATCCCAGGTTCGCCAAGAGTCGATCCACACCGCTCATCCCTCCGGGCATTCCCATCCGCCATCGGATTTTTTGGAGGTTCATACAAATGAGCGTTACCGACGACCTGGTTCGCAACAACGAGAGTTATGCCAAGTCATTTACCAAGGGCAACCTGGCGCTCCCGCCGGCCAAGGGCGTCGCGGTGCTTGCCTGCATGGACGCGCGCCTGGACGTGCACAAGATCCTCGGGCTCCAGGAAGGTGAGGCGCACGTCATCCGGAACGCGGGCGGTGTGGCGACCGATGACGCGATCCGGTCGCTGACGATCTCGCAGCGTCTCCTTGGTACGACCGAGGTCATCCTGATCCACCACACGGATTGCGGGATGGTCACATTCAAGGACGACGACCTCAAGGGCAAGATCGAGAAGGAGGTCGGCATCCGGCCAGCCTTCGCCCTGGAGGCGTTCGCCAGCGCAGAGGACGACGTCAAGCAGTCGATCGCGCGAATCGAGGCCAGCCCTTTCATCCCCAACAAGAAGCACATTCGCGGGTTCGTCTACGACGTCAAGAGCGGGCGCCTCGACGAGGTACGCGCGACCGCCGGAGTTCGGTAAGCCTGATTCGACAGTGGGCGCTCGGATTCCCCGGGCGCCCACTTCTGCCTTAGGGTGAGGGCGTGCCCGACGTCGAGCGATACGGTCCAGGCGATATCGCCACCCGGTTTGATCCTGGCGACTTCATCCTCACCCACCGGCACAACCCGATGGCCGGGTTGATCAGCCTCGCCCAGAAGTTCAGGTTCAAGGGGCCCGACGCCGCCTACGCGCATTGGAGCCACTGCGCGCTGATCGTCGACGAGGGAGGAGCGCTGGTCGAGGCGGAAAGCATGGGTGTCACGCGCAGCCCGATCTCCCGCTACACCGGCGACGAATTCCACCTTGTCCGCCTGGGATCCGAGCTTTCAGCCGAAGGACGCAAGCGCGCGGTCGATTACACGAACGCCCAGGTGGGTCAGGGTTTCGGCTATCTGGCTGCCTTCGGGGCGATGATCTTCCTGCTCACCGGCCTGCCCCTGCGGCTGGTGCGGGGGAATCACCAGATCTGCTCCGGCCTCGTCGTGAGAGCCCTGCAGAAAGGCAGCCTGCTGAAGGGGGCCGACCCGGACCTGATGCTGCCCGCGGACCTGGCGAAGCTCTTCGAGGTGCGCTGGGGCGAAGAGAAAGGCGTTGGTAATGGTTCTCCTGAAGCTGGCGATGCCGCGACGAAGCCCTGACAAGGCGCATTCTCAAAAGGCCGCCGGCCCGCCGCCGTTCAGTGCGCCCGGCGAGATTTCTGACCATCCGACGCTGGTTTAATACCGGGAGAACGTAATGAGGGCCTACATGTTCATCAACGCGCTGCACGGGCAGTCGCTGACCCTGACCAGTGCGATCAGGGACGTTCCCGGCGTGCGTGCCGCGGACGCGATCACCGGCGACTACGACGTCGTCGCCTCGATCGAGGCGCGAGACCTGGCCGAGCTCCGGGAGATCCTGGCGGGCGTCCAGGTCATCGCCGGGGTCATCAAGACGACCACCTGCATGGTGCTCGCTGACTGAAGCCCGGCTTGGAGCTTGTGGGTCAGCGACTGGACAAAAGGGTGCCTTTACAGGCACCATAGGCGGACGATGAGCTCGGATCGACGATCCGGCCAGCTGCTCCTTACGTAGGCGAGCGCCCCCGGCGGGTGCTCGCGAGACCTCCTGCGTCTAGTCGACCCAGGAGGTCTTTCATTTCTCCCAGACCGAAGCCCAGAGGAATCCAAAGAACTGATGAAGCGAATGCCAACAAGAAAATACCGGCCCTTCCCTCCTGTCGACCTGCCCGATCGGCGCTGGCCGGAGACCGCGATCACCGCGGCTCCGGTGTGGTGCAGCGTCGACCTACGGGACGGCAACCAGGCGCTCATCGACCCGATGGACGTCAACCGGAAGAGGCGGCTCTTCGAGGTGCTGGTCAGGATGGGCTTCAAGGAGATCGAGGTCGGATTCCCATCCTCCTCGCAGCCCGACTTCGACTTCGTGCGCCTGCTCATCGAGGAGAACCTGATCCCCGACGACGTGACGATCCAGGTGCTCACCCAGTCTCGGGAGGAGCTGATCGAACGAACTTTCGAAAGTGTCGCGGGGGCGCGCCGAGCCATCGTGCACCTTTACAACTCGACGTCCGCGTTGCAGAGACGGGTGGTGTTCGGTCTCGATCGGGAGGGCATCGTCGCCATCGCAGTCCGCGGCGCCGAGCTGATCAAGCGGCTGGCCTCGGACCAGAGGTCGACGGAGTTCGTCCTCGAATACTCGCCTGAGAGCTTCACCGGCACGGAGCTCGACTTTGCCAAAGAGATCTCGGAAGCGGTCCTCGACGTCTGGTCGCCCACGCCTGACCACAGGATGATCCTCAACCTACCCGCGACAGTCGAGATGAGCACGCCCAACATCTATGCCGACCAGATCGAGTGGTGCCACCGCAACGTCAAGTCGCGCGAGAGCATCGTCCTGAGCGTGCATCCGCACAACGATCGTGGCTCCGCGGTCGCGGCCACCGAGCTGGCGCTGATGGCGGGGGCGGAGCGGGTGGAAGGGACCCTTTTCGGCAACGGCGAGCGCACAGGCAACGTCGACCTGATCACGCTGGCGATGAACCTTTTCAGCCAGGGCGTCGAGCCCGAGCTCGACATCTCGAACATCGATGACCTTCGGCGGACCGTCGAAGCTTGCAATCAGCTGCCTGTCCACCCGCGACATCCGTACGCGGGCGACCTCGTCTACACGGCCTTCTCCGGTTCGCACCAGGATGCGATCAAGAAGGGGATGGAAGCGCTCGCGGCGTCCAAGGATGAGTTCTGGGAGGTTCCATACCTGCCGATCGACCCTCATGACGTCGGTCGAACCTACGAGGCGATCATCCGCGTCAACAGCCAATCGGGGAAGGGCGGGGTCGCCTACATCCTCAAGAACGACTATCACCTGGACCTGCCGCGGCGCCTGCAGATCGAGTTCATGAAGGTGATCCAGGGCATCACTGACACCACGGGCAGGGAGATCACCCCAGAGGAGATCTGGCGCGCCTTCGAGATCACGTACCTCAGCCCGACGGCCGCGCTGGAGCTCCTCGAGACCGACACCAGCGACCACGCGGGAACCGGATCGACCGGCACAAAGCTGCAGGCCGTGATCCGGATCGGTGGCGACCAACAGACCATAGTCGGAACCGGGAACGGGCCCATCGCGGCCCTGACCGACGCGCTCGCTCGCGAATGCGGGATCAAGGTGCAGGTGGTCGACTACGTCGAGCATGCAGTCGGCGCCGGCTCGGACGCCATGGCCGTCGCCTACATCGAGGCTGCCGGCGAGACCGGCGTCGCGGTCTGGGGAGTGGGCCTCCACTCCAACATCCTCACCGCATCGTTGAGGGCTGTCGTGAGCGCAGCGAACAGGCTGCCAAGGAAGGCAGGCGCCGCCGCCGTTCAGTACGCCGGCGGTTCGAGCGAACAACAGAAGACAAGGAGAAAACCGTGAGCACCGCCACTACACGTCACACCGGAATTGCACTGGAACAGACCAGCGGGAACTTCGCGCTCATCGACACGCTGAGGAAGTGGGGGATCACCTTCTTCTCAGGCGTGAACGGCGGCGGCCTCATCCACGTCGCCAAGCACCTTGAGCCGCTGCTCGGCCTCGACCAGATCGGCGACGGCAAGCCGCGCATGCAGACGATGGGCGAGTACGTCGCGGGCTTCGTTCCCCTCGGGTACTACCTCGCTTCGGGCAAGGTCGCCGGCTGCCTGACCACCACGGGGGCCGCGACCAAGCTTGGCTCGAGCGGCATCACCGACGCCAAGCTGCACAACATTCCCGCCGTCTACATAATCGCCCTCAACTCGACGTTGTCGATTGGGCTCTCGCCCCTGCAGGACGTCTCGGAGCACGGGATGAACGTGATCCCGCAGCTTCGAGCGGAGCTGGGCGATGCCTGCATCGTGGTCGACGACATCTCCAAGCTGCAGGCGCAGCTGGAGCAGGCGCAGGCGATCCTCGCGGAGTCGAAGCCGGTGGCCATCGCGTTCCACCCGGACATCCTTTCGCAGCAAGTCCAGGTTGACGTGCCCAAGGCCGAACGGCTTCGCACCTTCGACCAGGTCGACGCTGATCGTTTCGTCCACGAGCTGCCAGGCCTCACCAGCGGACGCCGGGTGATCATCTACGTCGGCGCGGAGGCCGCGCGCTGCCCGGGCATCACCGAGCTGACCACCGAGCTGTCCGAGCTCCTCCAGGCGCCGACTGTCTGGTCGGTGAACGGCGCCAACGCGGTCTCGCGTGACAACCCGTACGCCTACGGATACATCTCGTTCGGCGGCAACGACGAGGCCATGAAGCTTTGGCGGAGCGTCAACGAGAACGACATCGTGATCAGCCTTGGCTTCGACTCGGGCGAGTACTCGCTGAACCTCAGTCCTATCCCGGCCGGCCACGTTTGGCACTTCACAGCGTGGAACGAGCCCTATGGGCACAAGGACGGCGACTTCAGGCACCGCGTCAAAGGCGACTACCGAGTCGTGCGCGGCGACATCGAGAAGACGCTCCAAGAGGTACTGCCGAGGCTCAAGGGCAAGGTCGGCAATCGCCCACATGTGGACGCGCCGCGTGACCTCAACAATCGGACCATCTCGCGCGAGGTCCGCAAGGGTTGCGTCGACGCTGTCGAGTTTTATGGGGAGCTGTACAGGTCTTGGCGGCCGCACAGCATCGGGTTCGACGACGTCTGCACTGCTTACAAGGACCGCCAGTACGTCACCCAGCGGCCGCACCAGTCGATGCCGTTTCACACGGTCCACGACGGTTCCGCGATGGGCGGAGCTTTCGGGCTCGGTGTCGGCGCCAAGGCCGCGGATCCAAGCCTTCACACCTTCGTCTTCTCGGGCGATGGCTGCTGGCGATTGTTCGGCGGCGCGCTCGCGGAGGCCGCGAACATCGGCATGAACCTTTTCATCGTCAACAATGGCACCTACGCGATCGTCGACAAGGGCCTGGAAGTGGTGATCCCGGATGTCGACAAGGGCCGCTATCACGGCAAGCTCGCCCCGATCGACTTCGTGGCGGCCGCCAAGGCCCATGGGTGGGACGGCTTCCGATTGCGGGCCGACCTGGGCAACCTGGACGAGATCCTGGACGCCTGCTACAAGGGGTCGGGCCAATCGATCGTGATCGACGTGCCGATCGATGCGGACCAGGTGATAGGCCTCAACCCAAGACTGAACAACCTGACGACAGAGACGTACCTCTAGGTCACAGCAATATCGACGGGCGGACGCATCGCGCTCAGCCTGTGCAGCACCTCGTGAACGGGGTGGGTCAGGAAGCCGTCCGGCATCTCATCAGGCGTCGCGTCCCGTTCCCGCATCGTCGGGAACGTGACCTGCTCGAGCATGGCCTGGAAGCGCGGCCCCCACTTGCGCGTCCCCAGCCGCGCGGTGGTCGAGCAGTTGTCGACCATGTAAGCGACACCACGCGCATGCATGTAAGGGAGCAGCGAGTCGACAGCCTCGATGATCGACTCGTTCGCGATCTCGGAGTAAGGATGGCCGTGCTCCACCAGGATGTCGACCTGGGCCATCATCGCCCCTGCGAAGGTGCCGGCCGTGAACCCGTCGATCTCAGTCTTGTTCTGAGCGCGGCGGCTTCGCACCTGAGCTCCGGCGGTCCACATCGGCGACTTGTCGATCGTAGTCATCGGGTATTGGCCGAAGCGATTCGCCGCCATGACCACGCTCTTGATCTCGTTGCCCGACATCACCTCGTCATAGATCTCTGCCATGACGCTCTTGAACGCTGCGTAGGTTCCGTCGTAAGCGCGCCGGAAATCGCGCCGCCCATCGGCGTCGAGGTGCTCGTCGAGGGCGACCAGCCCGTGCCGTGAGATCGTCTCGCGTATCGGCCCGGTCAGCGATTCGCACGCGCGATTGAAAGCGTCCTCCGGCTTCGCGCCATCCTCGAGGTAGCGCTGGTAGAGCGCCTCGACGATGCCATGAACTGCGCCCAGGAGAATGCTCCGTTCGCCGAAGAGGTCGGAGACGACCTCTGACTTCAATGTCGTCTTGAACGTGTAAGGCGCTCCAAGCGCAACGGACCATGCCAGCGCAACGTCCGTGGCGCGCCCGTCGAGGTCCTGCTCGACGGCAAAGCTCGTGTTGATACCCGCGCCGTTCAAATCACGTCCCTGTTCGTACAGCCTGCGCACCGACGGCCCCATGCCCTTCGGGCACACGGCGATGACGTTGACGTTGGAAGGGAACTTTTCGCCGGTCGTCTCGAGGTAGCCGAGAAGGAAGCCGTGCGACAGGCCGAGCGTGGCCCCGGGTCGGAGCGCCTCGAACACCTTCTTGTAGAGCTGAGCCTGTGCAGCATCCGAGATGAGGAGGATCACGAGGTCGGATTTCCGGATGACTTCGAACATGTCGCCCAGGGTCCCGTCCTTCTCGGTGAAGCCGGCGGCCCTGGCTTCGGTCATGGACTCTGAACCGTGCCGAAGGCCCACGGCGACGCGCACGTTGGTGCCCGCGAGCGATTCCTTCAGGTTCTGGGCCTGGGCCGGGCCCTGCGACCCCCAGCCGATGACGCCGATCTGAGAGATCCCCGCCAGCGCCTTGGGCAACAGAGGGAAGAGGTTTCGCCCGCCGCGAAGGAAGCTCTCCTCTACGCCGTCGAGCTCGATTCTCTCGACGTGGAAAACTTTCGAATCGAAAAGGTTGGGTTTTCGTTTCACGTGGCTGGTCGTCGGCACAACCGCACAGTCTCGGCTATTCGCCTGCCGCGGGATAGGTTCCGAACAACTTGACCTCGGTCGTCTCTTTGGCGAGCGCATCCAAGGCCGCAGTCGCAGTGGCGGGATCGGTGACCTCGAAATCGACGTAGAAGCGGTACTGCCAGGGCCGGTCGGGCATCGGCCTGGAATCGAGGCGCGTGAGGTTGATGCCACGTTCCGAAAGGCACTGGAGGGCAGCCACAAGGCTGCCCGGTTTGTGGGACCCGATGAAAGCCAGCGATGCCTTGGTCAACCCGGAGGCCCCGGGTCGCGCCGCCTGGCCCCGATCGATGATGAGGAACCGGGTCTGGTTGGAATCGTCGTCCTGGATACCCTCGGCCAGGATCTTCAGCCCATAGCGGCGCGCTGCCGCAGCGCTTGCGATCGCGGCGCTGCCGACAACCATGCCCTCGGCGACCGCCCGCGCTGCCCCAGCCGTGTCGTGGTAAGTCACGGCCTGGATGTTCCGGGCCTCGAGGAAGTGGCGGCATTGTAGGAGGGCCTGCGGGTGCGAAAGCGCCCTTACGACCGGCTCGCCGCGGCCGAGCAGGCAGTGGCGCACGGGGTGGATGACCTCACCGCTGATCCGCAACCCCGAGCGCTCCCACAGCAGGTCGTTGACCTCCTGCACGATGCCGCCGAGCGAGTTCTCGACCGGCAGCACCGCGGCGTCGACCTCTCGGGCGGCGACGGCATCGAAGGCGCGCGAGAAGGTGGGATAGCCGACCGTCACGGCGGCAGGCAGGACGGCCAGCGCCGCCTCCTCGGAGTAAGCCCCGGGCTCACCCTGGTAGCCGACACGAGCCCAGGCCGCGCGATCGGGTTCCATGGTGCGCAATGGTACCGATCACTCCCTCTCCCCCTTGGGGAGCGATCAATAGGGCCCATCCTTAACGCCGCTTTGCGCGCAGGGTCAAGGAGAGGGGCGTTAACAGGCACGACCCGTGTGAATCGTCCCTTCGGCGCGTTATTTGATATACAGGCATGGATATGGCTGAGACACCAAAGGAAGAACCGGCCCCGGTCGCAGACAGAGAGACGGATGGACCGCTCCCCGGAGAGCGCCGTACGCGCCTTAGCGGCGCATGGACCGCCATCGTCATCGGCCTCGTGGCACTGGTGGTGATCCTGGTCTTCATCCTCCAGAACCAGCAGAGCGTCGAGATCAAGTTCCTGATGTTCCAGGGCAATCTCCCGCTGGCGGTAGCGCTGCTCTTCGCCCTGATCCTTGGGGCAGTCATCGTTTTCGCTTTTGGCGCGGCCCGCATCCTCCAGCTGCGAATGGTGGCCGGGCGAGCGCGACGAAAGGGGCCCGGCTCGCCAGTCCAGGCGGACTAGCCCGGCATGGCAGCTGAGAAGACCGTGTCCGCCCGCAAGGGCCGCTCAACCAACCGCCTCGCCAAGCCTGCCGGCACGCCTCGTGCCGCCCAGCAAACCGCCGCCGACTCCGAGGACAAAAAACCCAAGGACATGCCCACGTCCGCGCCGGTCGCGGAGGCAGGTCCGGTCGGAGTCCACGTCGAGTCGGGCGACGTCAAGGTGGTGGTCGCGCCGCCAGGGCCTGGCGGCGTGGATCGGCGCCTTTACCACCTGATCAACGGCCTGCCTCATACGACGACGAGCGACCGTTACGTGAGCGTGTTGTCGGACCTGGGTGAAGGCCTGGGCTGGGTGGCCGGAGGCGCTGCTCTGGCCATCCTTGGCGGCAGCAAGGGCCGGCGCGCCGGCATGGCCATCGCCGTCTCATCCCTCGCCGCGACCTACGTCGTCCAGGCTCGAATCAAGCCGCTGTTCCGCCGGGTGCGCCCATTCGTCGATCGCGAGGCGCGCGTGGTCGGTATCAAGCCGCCGGACCACTCGTTTCCGTCAGGCCACACGGCTTCGTCGTTCGCAGGCGCGACCGCCCTCGCGTTCTACTATCCGAAGGCGGCTCCGCTCGTGTACGGGGTGGCTGCGGCGGTCGGCGCGTCAAGGGTCCACCTCGGCGTGCACTTTCCAAGCGACGCCGCCGTCGGGGGTGTGATCGGCATCGGCATCGGCACCTTCGGCGCCTGGCTGTTCAAGCAGCGGGGCGGTCGCCGCCCCGGTTCTGTGTAAGGGGAAACGCGCGGTCGGAGATCCACCGTATCGACAGGATCAAGCTGAACCACGCAGTTGCGATCAATGGGCCTCCGAACACATCACTCGGCCAATGGGCGCCCGTGTAGATTTCCGACAGCCAGCGCGGCCGCGATGGCGACGGCGAGCAGGCGGCCACGGATCATGACGTTGTCCGGGAGTGCCCTCGAAACCACCGGAAGCTCGGTGAAGGCAGCCACCGTTCGGGCAGCCACAGGACGAAGGCTGACCAGCCGAGTCCAAGCAGCACCCCTCCCAGGACGTCACTGGGCCAGTGATCGCCGACCCACACCCTGGCGAGGCACGCCAGGACGATGACGACAACAGCGCCGATCCAGAGGATCGGCCTGAGGACAGGCTTGGCCCTCGGGGCGAGGGCGAACGCGATCATGAAGCTCATCCAGGTGAAGAACACCGCGTGTCCGCTCGGGTAGCTGAAGCCAGAGGCGGGGGTGAGAATGTGGACGAGGTCCACCGTCGGGCGGTCCCTCGAGACCAGGAGCTTGATGATGTTGTCGAGCAGGCTCGAGATGCTCCCGATCAGCATCAACCAGCCGGCCCGGTGTTCAAAGATGAACATCGCGACGATGGCGACAGCTCCGATCAATACCTGTCCATACCCGGCGCTGGCGTTGATCCATGACATCGGATAGACGAGCAGGCCCCAATTGATCCCCTGGATGAACCTGGCGATCGGGAGGTCGAACGGAAGGACGTCGTTCTGCACGACCAGATAGGTGTCGATCGCAAAGAGCACGAAAAAGATCAGAGCTGCGGGTCCGAGCCAGCGCCGGGCAGCCGGGCCGGGCTGGCCGGCCAGGACCTCGGCGGCGGCCTCCTTGTGCTCGGCCAAGGGCGCCTTCACCTCTTGCGGCTGGGCGCTCACCTGGGCAGAATCACCTGCACCGCGCTCACCTCAGCCGTAATGGATCCAGGGGTGTGCCCAATCTGGGCATTGTCCGCGTAGATGCGCACCTTGGGCTTGGTCGTCACCTCGAGCTTCCGAAACCTGAACACCTGGCCGAGGCCGCCTTCCTTGTGCTTGGAGAGCACGACGCGGGCCAGCACTCGCTTGGCGATGTCCGTTCGAGTGGCGCCGGCATGCACAGACAGCTCCAGGTATGGGTCCTTGGGCGTCTTGTCACTGACCGGCATCTGGGCGCCGATCGACGTCGTGTTGGTGAAGACCAGGGACATGGCGGTCCCGCTACCCCTGATGTCGCCTGTCAGCTCGTACGTGAAGGGCTTCGCCTCCGCGATGTGTTTGAGGTCCTCGGCGAAGGCTCCGAACGCTCGGTCCTTGGCGGATTCGCCCGCGGTGATGAACTCGCCGAAGAGTCCGATCGCAGCTGCCTCCAGGAAGATTTTTCCGTTGACGCGGCCAAGGGTCAACGGATGTGGCCGCCCCGTCTTGATCACCCGGATGGCCGCATCCACAGTCAGGGGGAGATGCAGCGACTTGGCAAAGTTGTTGAAGGTGCCCATCGAAAGGATGCCGATCGGATGCTTGGTCTCTGCCAACCGACGCAGCGTCCAGCCGATGGTGCCATCGCCGCCGGCAACGATGATCGTGGCGGTTGGAGAGACCAGCTTTTCGACGTCCATCTTGGGATCGAATTCAACGATGAGGCTGGTCGCGAAGGCCTTGCGGAGCTTCGCCTCGACGGCGGGGGTCATCGAGCCTGCCTTGGAGCTCATGATCAGCAGGCTCCTTGCGCCCTTGGCGCTCGCTTTGCCTGCAGATCGCGACCTGGTTCTCGGATTGCGAGCTGGCACTGTCTTGCTCATATGGCTTGCTCCATTTCTTCATCAACGAGGCCGAGCGTGGCGCGTCTCATCAGCTCCTGGGTGTTGAGCCCTTTGTTGCGCACAACCTTGGTCCAGGTCCCGGCACCGGCGAGCTCCCAGGCGAGGGTGTCATCAGCTAATGCAAGGTTCAAGAACTGATCGATCTCCTTCGTGAGATGCGGGTCGGCCACGGGGACCACCGCTTCGACGCGCCGGTCGAGGTTGCGCGGCATCAAGTCGGACGAGCCAATCAGGACGTGGCGTGCATTTTCATTTCCAAAGCGAAAGATCCTCGAGTGCTCGAGAAAGTGGCCGATGAGAGAACGCACGCGGATCCCTTCTGACAATCCAGGCACGCCAGGCTTAAGGCAGCAGATCCCTCGCACGATGAGGTCGATCTTGACCCCCGCGTGAGACGCGCGATACAGCGCGTCGATGACCTCCGGGTCGACCAGGTTGTTGACCTTGATCACGATGCGTCCGCCGGGCTTTAGAGCCTCCTGCTGAATCAACTTGACAATTCCCGACCGCAATGTCGTCGGGGCAACCAGCAGCTTGCGGTATTTGCTCTGGCGGCTGTAGCCGGTCAGAAAGTTGAACAGCTCGGCGATGTCCGCAGTCACCTCCGGGTCCGCCGTGAACAGTGCGATGTCCTCGAAGATGCCGGCTGTTGCCGCGTTGTAGTTGCCCGTGCCTATGTGCGCGTAGCGCAGCACGTCATCGCCTTCCTGGCGAACGACGAGCATGAGCTTGGCGTGTGTCTTGAGACCGACGAGGCCGTAGACGACGTGGACTCCCGCATCCTCCATCGCTTTCGCCCACTCGATGTTGGCCTGCTCGCTTCCGCGTGCTTTCAGCTCGACGAGCGCCACCACCTGCTTGCCCGACTGTGAAGCCCTTTTCAACGCTTGCGCAATTGGGCTGTCGGGGCCGGAGGTTCGGTACATCGCGAACTTGATGCCGAGCACGTCCTTGTCGCGTGAAGCCTGCTCGAGAAACGCCTCCACTGAGGTCGCGAAGGAGTCATACGGGTGATGAACAAGCAAGTCGCCATCACGGATCACGTCGAAGAAGTCGACCGGCTCGCCACCGATGGGCCGAAGGCGTGGCTGGGTAGTGGGCATCCAGGCCGGCACTGCCATGTGGCTACCGCGAAGGTGGACGGACAGCAAGCCTGTCATGTCCAGCATTCCGGTCGCCGAATAGACATCCTGGGGGCCGAGCTCCAGCTCGCGCAGCAGCAGCAGCAGCACGTCCGGGGACATATTTGGATCGACCTCGAGGCGGACTGCCCGGCCCTTTCGACGCTTGCGCAGCAGCTCTGCCTGCACGGCGACCATCAGGTCCTCCGCCTCGTCGTCGTCGAGGTCGAGGTCCGCATCGCGCGTAACTCGAAAGAAGTGATGGCTCGCGATTTCCATGCCTGGGAACAGCACGGGCAGGTGAAGGGCGATCACCTGCTCAAGGGGCACGAATCGTTGGCCGTCAGGCAGCGCTATGAAACGCGGGAGCAGCGGCGGCACTTTGACCCGTGCGAAACGGGGCTGGTGCCGTGCGGGGTCTCGGACCATCACCGCCAGGTTCAACGAGAGGTTGGAGATATATGGAAATGGGTGGGCCGGATCAACTGCCAGCGGCGTCAGCACCGGAAAGATGCGCTCTTGAAAGACGTCCGCCAGCTTGGCGCGGTCGGCCTTGGAGAGCTCACCCGTCGATGTGATCCGGAAGCCCGCTTCAGTCAGCGCCGGCGCGATATCGCCGGTGAATGCAGCCGACTGGCGGGCGACCAGGCTGCGGACGCGCTCGCCGATTCCCAGGAGCTGCTCCTCAGGTGTCATTCCGTCCGTGGAGGTCAGGCTGACGGGGGCCATCAACTGCTCGTGCAGGCCGGCCACGCGCACCTGGAAAAAATCGTCGAGGCTGTCGCTGACTATCGCAAGAAAGCGCATTCTCTCAGCCAGCGGCCGTGCCGCGTCTTCCGCCATCGACAACACCCGGCTGTCGAAGTCCAGGCGCGAGAGCTCGCGATTGAAGAACCGGTCCTCGGGCAGGGCTAGTGGCGGTGCCGACGCTCGAACAGCCGACCTCACTGCCATGCGACTACTTCTTCCGCGCCAGCACTGGATTGGAGAGCAAACGAATCGATAGCGCGATTGAGGTGAAGCCCAGCCCTAAGGCGAGACCACCGACGACGTCGCTCGGCCAGTGCTCGCCAAGGTAGATGCGTCCAATGCACACGGTAAGGAGGACGAGCGCGGCCAACACCCAGAGGACGGCCACGATTGCCCTGGGCAGGCGTCCAATCGCCAGGCAGACGACGAGCATCACCAGGAACCAGCTGAAGAAAGCGACGTGGCCGCTCGGGTAGCTGGTGCTGCCGGTGTGGCGGATCACGTGGACCAGCTCCTCCGAAGGCCGAGGCCGCTGGATGACCATCGCCGTGAGCGTGTAGACCGCGCCACTGAGTGCCGCCAGGACCACCATCGGTACGGCTCGCCACCTGACCGCCGCGATGACGGCGATGCCCGCGACGGCAAGGATCTGCTGGCGGGTGCCCTCGATCCAGTCGAGGGCCGTGAAGGCCTGGACCAGTGGCCCCCAATTGATTGACTGTATGAAACGCTCCACAGGCACATCGAACGGGAGGTACGTGCGCATCGAGGCCGCGAATGTGTCGACCACGTAAACGACGATGAGGGCGAGGCCGAGCACCAGCAGTGGCCACCGAAACGGCGATGTCCTCTCTGTGCGTGTTGGGAGGGCGGCGATGATTGCGCTCAAGTGGCGTTGCTGCCGAGCAGTCGGATCCACCTGGCGCAGGCGAATGAATGGAGGCCGAGCGCGATGAACCCTAGAGCGACAACGCCGAGCAGCCAGCGCCCGTAGGGCTGGGCCAGCAGGAACAGGAACGCCCCGCCGAAACCCTGTGCCTGGCTCGGCGCGTGATGAAGGCCTGCCTGAATCAGAAACCACCCTATGACGAGGAAAGTCACGCCTCGGGCAGCCATTCCGAATCGGCCCAGCGAGATGGCGATGTCACGTTCGGATCGGCTCATTTCGCCGGCCTTCAGATCCCGAGCGAAGGTCGCTCGATAAGCTTCGATGAATTGCCCGATCCCGATTCCCATGGCGACGACTCCCAGAAGAACGGTGATTGCCCCGCCAAGAGGATTCGTCAGGAGGGTGCTGACTGTTTTCTGGGTGCTGTCGGGAGAAGATGCGCCTTGGCCGGCAAGGATGTGCAAGGCAAAGAGCGCGATCGCGAGATAGGAGACGGCGCTGGTGACGAAACCGAGTCTCGCCATGATGCCCTTGGCATCCCGGCCGCGACGAAGAGGGTCGTAGATCGCGCGAACGAACCCCCAGATCGCGTAGGCGATGAGGCCGATGATCGTCACAGCGAGGACCACCTTCCCAAGCGGGTTGCCGATCAACCAGACGAGACTTCCCGAAAGATCGGTGGCTTTGCCACCTGGCGTTGCGAGCGCGATCTTCAGCGCCAGAAAGCCCATGACGGCGTAAAGCGCGCCACGGACGACGTATCCCAGCCGTTCCAACAGCTCTAGCGCTGGGTTCGCAGCTGCCTGTTTGACCTCGCCGGTACGGTGTTCTGTTGCCATATCAGGCCACCGGGCCTATCGGGGTGTTGCCGCGCAATGATTGCCTCCTCACACACTCCAAACGGACGTTTGGGAGCGCTGCCGACACCAGATGGTTCGATATGAAACGGCCGATCGGGACGATCTACCGGGTTATCGGTCGCTGGTCAACGATGGGGTGTGATGCGGAACAATGGCCATAACACTCGGCCGACCGGCGGAGAGCCTAGTCTGTGTCGCGCGATGCGGCAGGACGATGCAACGGTGGACGCGCAGCCCGACAACTGGTTTCTCACCGCCTCCGAGCGGGGCAACGAGCACACCGGGCTTGACAGGCGTCATCCGTCCGGAGCATCGTGGACCACCGGCAACTCGGTCGATACCCTGGTCCACGGGGCGACGTACTTCGCCCGCCTGTTGAAGGAGATCGGCGAGCTGGGCCCCGGCGACCAGATCTTTTTCACCGACTGGCGAAGTGACCCCGACCAGCGTCTTGGTGACGGCCCAGAGACGGAGGTGGGAGCGGTCCTCTCAGCCGCGGCTCGGCTCGGAGTCAGCGTGAAGGCATTGCTCTGGCGGTCACACTCGGACCGGCTCGGATTCAGCGCCAAGGAGAACCGCAACCTGGGCATGGTGGTGAATGCGGCCGGAGGCGAGATCCTTCTTGACCAGCGCGTTCGTTTCGGCGGCTCCCACCACCAGAAGCTCGTCGTCATCCGCCATGGCGCTGGGGTTGCATCCGACGTCGCCTTTGTTGGCGGGATCGATCTCTGTCATAGCCGCCGCGACGACGCACGGCATCTCGGCGACCCGCAGAGCCAGCCGATGGCGCCCCTGTATGGAGCCACCCCACCCTGGCATGACGTCCAGGTGGCGATCCAGGGCCCGGCCGTCGGAGACCTGGATTTCACGTTCCGCGAGAGGTGGGCGGACCGAAGCCCGCTCAGTCGAGACCCCATCGGGGTATTGCATGACGTGCTTGGCCGGACGGACCGCAAGGCGAGCACGCTGCCGCCGATGGCGCCAGACCCGCCGGCGCGGGGAACCCATTCGGTCCAGGTTTTGCGCACCTACGGCCGCCGCCCGCGGGGTTATCCATTTGCCCCCAACGGCGAGCGCAGCATCGCGCGCGCGTATTTGAAGGCGGTGCGGCGCGCCCGCCGGCTCATCTACATCGAAGATCAATTCCTCTGGTCGAAAGACGTGATGAGGCCATTCGTCGACGCTCTTATCTCCAACCCCCAGCTGCACCTGATAGCAGTGGTCCCCAGATACTTCGACCAGGCCGGCGCGGTAACCCTCCCGCCGAACCAGGTCGGAAGGGAACATGCCGTTCAAGCTCTCCTCGAGGCGGGCGGGGACCGCGTGGCGATCTTCGACGTCGAGGACCTGCGTGGAGTGCCGGTTTACGTACACGCCAAGGTCTGCGTGATCGACGACGTCTGGACCGCCGTGGGGTCAGACAACTTCAACCGCAGATCGTGGAGCCATGACTCGGAGATCGCATGCGCCGTGCTCGACGAGGTGCGGGATTCCAGGGAACCGATCGATCCGGCGGGCCTTGGTGACGGCGCGCGCACATATGCCCGTGACCTGCGACTTCAGCTGTGGCGAGAGCATCTCGGTCGCGCCGAAGGCGACGATCTGGACCTGCTCGATCCGCTTGAGGCGGTGGAGACGTTTCATGCCACCGCCGACGCCCTCGAACGCTGGCACTCGGATGGTGGGCGCGGTGCGCGCCCTCCTGGCCGTGTGAGACCGCATCCGCGAATCATGCCGTCGCGGACGACCCGGCTGTGGGCAGACCCGTTCTACAGGATCGTCTACGACCCTGATGGACGACCGCCCGCATTGCGGAAGGCGGGAACGTGGTAGCTCAGCCAACCTGCTTCGGGGCTCGGCGGCGAGCCGGCCCGCGCTCGACATGGGGAACGTAGGACCTGTCGCCGATCCACTTTGCCGGCAGGATCGCGAGGCGACCCGCGAGCTGGTTGAGAACCGACGCGTACATAGATCTCAGAGACGAAAAGTCGCTCCACGCGGCGTCGGCCTCGCGGCAGTTGTAACCGGCGCTGATCAATCGTTGACGAGCGTCGTCGAATTCCTGGCGCTCGACGATCGGAACGCCTGCGCTCTTGAACCGGAAGTACCACGCCAGGTCTTCGACGAGGTGGTTGCCGACCTTGAACATCAGGCGGGCGTGGCCTTCGGTCGCATCCTGGCTGACGACGGTGCTGAGGACGAGAGTCGCCGCATCCATCACTGCGCCGAACGAGTTCAACCACGCTTCGTTGTCATGGCTCGACCGGAAGTACACGAGGATTGGGTACGCCAGGTGGCTTTCGAGGACGGCGGCCGACCATCGCCGCCAGTCGTCGAACGTGGCGCGCAGCTCGTCCGGCATGCGGTGGTTGGCGACCGTTTCGAGAATTTGCAGGCCCGCAGGCGGCGCGCCTGCCAGCGCGTCGAGCGTGACGACGAGCTCCTCTCGCCGCTGGAACGAACCGTATAGAGAAAAGAGCAGGCTGATGACCAGAGCGATCAGGGCGACTCCGGTCGCGCTCTCCGCCACGATCACCAGGCGCGCCACGAAGCCGATCGGCAGGATCTCCCCGTAGCTAAGCGGCAGCAGGGTGCTGGCGGAGAAGTAAAGCGATGTCCAGAAATCCTGGGGCGGCGGTGCGATCTGATCGGGGATCGAATCGATGATCAGCGCATACCCCAGGATGCTCGAGAGGGCCCAGAAGGCGAGCAGCGCGAGCAGCCCGACCGGCCCGAACGTCCCCAACCTGTTCTCGCGACGGTCGATGCGCGTCTCTCGCGTCCCCCACCATCGCCAGCTCGCCCAAAGCGGGCGCAGGATCCAGGGCGCGATGCGAAGCTTGCCAATCGAAGGCCTGGGCAAGACCACCGACTGGAAAACGTCGTAAAAAGCCACGGCAAGGATGAGGATGCCGAGCGCCGCCTCGGCCACATGGAGCATGGCGAGAAACTTTAACTAACCAGCCTTGATTCGCTGCGCCACCCTGTACGCGAGCGCCATCACCGAAAGCATCGGGTTGACGCCCGAGGCGCTGGGAAACCCGCTGGCGTCGGCGATGTACAGCCCTTTGACTCCATGCACCTCGCCGTACGGATCCGCCACCGACGTCTTTTTGTCGGCTCCAAGCCGGCAGCTCCCCATTTGGTGTGCTGAGTAGAGAGGCAGCTGGTTGGCAACCACCCCGCGGCGTTCGATCTCACCCAGGAACCTATCGAGCCGCGCCGCTCCGATGGCGCCGGGCCGCCCCTGGTCGCTCTCCAGTCGCAAAGGCAACGAGTGCGTGCTGGAAATGGCCTCGGCACCGCCCGCAAAAGCGATTCGCGTGATCTCCTGCATTCCCCTGACTAGGAATCCGGCATCGACGCGGTTGGGCCAGTAGCGGATCACCGGACGGCCCCGGCGATCGACCTGCACGGTGCCCTCGCCAGTGTCGCGGGTGAGGACGAAAAAGATCGCCGCATCGGCCGAGCGGAGCATTTGCAGCTTGTGCTGAAGCCCGCCCTCCCATGCAGTTCCCGACGCAATCGTGCCCGGGAGGGCTGGTGCCATCTCGATCCGGAACCCATGCGTGCCTCGAAGACGCGCGAACTGGTCGGTCTTGATGGTTTGCGGCGAGCCTTCCCACGCTCGGATCGGGTGGTCGTAGAAACCTGCCATCACCGCCACCGGGTGTAGGCGGAGATGACGGCCGATGTTCGGGTTGTCCAGTCCCGAACGCAGCAGCAGGGCCGGCGACTCGATGCTGCCTCCGGCAACCACCACCGCCGGCGCGCGCACCGTGACTCGATGCCCGGCCCGCGAAACCCTCGCCTCGACTCCCACAGCGCGGCCGCCGCTGACCAGCACCCGTTCGACCCGGCAACCGGCGATGACTCGCGCCCCAGCGGCATGCGCGTCCTGGAGGAAGGTCAGCAAGGCGGACTGCTTGCGCCCGAGCGGACACCCATATTGGCACCCGCCGCAGCGCTGCTCGCAGCCGGTGGCATTCCGGGGGATGTAGTCCCAGTGATAGCCCAGGGCTTCACATCCAAGTTTTAATGTGGCGTTGTTGGCGTTCGGAACGCTGTCGGTGGTCCCGACGCACATCCGGTGCTCGGCGACGTCGAATCCGTGTTGGTAATCGGCGCCCGCAACTCCTTCGAGACCGTGGTCGCTCTCCCATTCGCCAAGCACTTCTGGAGGGGTCCGCAGCGAGTCACTCCAGTTGATGACGGTGCCACCCCCCACGCAACATCCCGCGAGCACCGTGATGCCAAGGTCGTTGGTGGCCAGAAGACCGCGGCCGAGGTACATTCGGGGTGTCATCTCGGCCTCGTTGCCAGTGAAGTCCGCCTCGTTCAGGTAGGCGCCCATCTCGAGGACCACCACATCCGATCCGGCAGCCGCCAGCTCGGCCGCCACCACGGCGCCGCCGGCGCCGGAGCCGATCACCACGGCATCAGCGGAAAGGTCCAGGTCGCCGTCCACCTGAACGGTGCGGATCGGTTTGGGGACGGGCTGGACGGGTGCCGGAACGCGGTTGCGCGAGTAGCCGATCGCTGCCCAGCTCGGATTCTCGCCGCCGGCCATCGCCCGGCCGGGCGCCGCATAGAAGATGAACAAGACCGCGCGCTTCAAGGCCTGGAAGGCTTGGCGATTGAGGGGCAGCGCGCTCGCCGACATCCTTTGGAGGACTCTCTCCCGCAACGGGGGAGGCAGCTGAGCTAAACCGACGGGCCTGCCGGCCATCATCAACCCGAAGCCGGGGCTCCCCAAGAGGCGGAGCAGCCTGCGGAACTGGGGCAAGGCCTCGGCCGGCTCGGCCGCGAGCGCCTCCACCAGCAAACCCGCCACGTCGAGATCGGAGGCCGCCAGTAAGAGCAGGCCGCCCGAGTCTTTCGCGACGGCCACCCGAATCGATGGTACGAAGGCATCGCAGACCGCCTCGAGCGTCTGCCTCTCGGTCGGCGGTAGCAATGAGCCCGTGCTCACGTCCGAGTCTCGGCCGCTCGAGCTGCGCCATGTGCGGTCGCATGTCGGCGGCGGCTCACCGCGAACGGAAGATCGAGACACGCAAAGATCGCGACCGTGAGGGCGGCCGCAGCGACGATGTACCACGGCCACGGTCCCATGAGGTCGAGAAGGTTGGCGACCTCCGGCGTGTGTCGCAGGTACATGTAGTTGCCGCCCGTGACCAGGTTTGCGCCGGCGTCGAGAGCCGCGAGCGCGAGCGTAAGCACGATGACGCGCGCCACGGCGCCGCGACGTGGTGCGATCCGCAAACCCATCACGAGAAACAACGCTGCGGCGACGATTGCCGCGTGAGCGATGAAGTATTGAAGGAAGAGGTAGCTCGGAAAATGGTCTGGAAGATCAGGGCTGATGAGCGCGTTCGCCGTGCCCGCCAGGCCCCAGAAATAGGTGAGCTCGACGAGTAGCGGGTGGCGGAACCACAGGGCGCCGGCTGCAGCGAACGCGACGACGTCGCACAGCTGCAGAGGAAGGGCGTAGCTCGCCGACCATGTGTGCTGCCCTGCGAGCCAGACCCACCATCCGCTCTCGTTGATCAAGATGGCCAGAGCCAGCGCGCGTGCCGTCACGACGGTCCACTGACCCGGCCGCAGGCGAGCACCGATCACGAGCGCCGCGATGGCGATCGTGATCACGCCCAGGGTTGTCAGGTGCTCGGCGCTGATCAGACTGTCCACGACCGATACATTCGGGCCGATCCGGT
>JAYUFT010000272.1:0-3312 GCA_043738605.1 Candidatus Dormiibacterota bacterium
TCCGGTTGAACGCGCCCGCGAGCAAGGCGAGCAGGCCGGCGATCGCCGCGAGCAGGGCCGGCTGCCCGACACGGCCGTTCGCGTTGAGGGTGGCGCCGGCCAGAATCAGGATCGCGGTGGCCGCGGAAAGCGCGATCCGGCTAACAAACGTCGCGCGCTCGGAATTCATATGGCGCGGCTAAGTCTAGGTAACAGGACCGGGGATGGGCCTCCCCCATAGCTCTCCTAAACTCTGTTCAGGTGACCAGGTGACGGTTTCAGAGCTCTTGCGGATCGCAGACCATCTCGAATCTCCAGATCGGGAGATAGTCAAGAGGGCCTACGAGCGCGCCGCCAGCGCGCACAAGGGCCAGCGCCGCCTGTCGGGCGAGGAATATGTGAACCACCCGATGGAGGTTGCGGCCATCCTCGCCGACCTCGAGCTCGATGCGGCCACCATCGCGGCGGCCCTGCTCCACGACACCGTCGAGGACACCGCACTCACTGCCGAGGAGGTGGAAACGGAGTTCGGTCCTGAGGTGGCCAGGCTCGTGGAAGGGGTCACGAAGTTGGGCCGGATCTCGCTTCGCTCGGACCAGCAGCAGCAGGCAGAGAACATCCGAAAGATGATGGTCGCGATGGCGGAGGACCTGCGGGTCGTCCTCATCAAGCTCGCCGACCGGCTGCACAACATGCGCACGCTCGAGCCGCTATCTGATGTCAAGCGCCGCAAGATCTCCCGCGAGACACTCGACATCTACGCGCCGCTGGCGCACCGGCTGGGTATCGGCCAGGTCAAGTGGGAGCTCGAGGACCTCGCGTTCCGTTACCTCGAGCCGGAGGCTTACGACGAGGTCGCCAAGCGGATCTTTCGCAAGCGTGGCGATCGCGAGGCCCTGGTGTCGGACCTGCGCGAGATCCTCGCGCGTGAGCTCGAGAGCGTCGGTATCACCGCCGACATCACGGGACGGCCGAAGCACATCTACTCGGTCTGGCAAAAGATGACCCGGGAGAACAAGGACTTCACCGAGATCTACGACCTGTCTGCGATCAGGGTGCAGGTCGACTCGGTGCGGGACTGTTACGGCGTGCTCGGCGTCGTCCACTCGCTCTGGAAGCCGGTGCCGGGCCGTTTCAAGGACTACGTCGCCATGCCGAAGTCCAACGGCTACCAGTCCCTCCACACGACTGTCATCACGCATACGGGCGAGCCGATCGAGATCCAGATCCGCACGAATGAGATGCATCGCATCGCCGAGTACGGCGTCGCCGCCCACTGGGCTTACAAGGAGGGCGGCAAGGACGCGAGCTTCGACCAGAAGCTTTCGTGGCTGCGCAGCCTTCTCGAGTGGCAGAACGAGGTGGGGGACGCCGAGTCGTTTCTCGACACGGTCAAGGTCGACCTCTTCCAGGACGAGGTCTACGTCTTCACCCCGAAAGGCGAGGTCCTGAACCTGCCCGCGGACTCGACACCGGTGGACTTCGCGTATCGCATCCACACCGAGGTCGGGCATCGATGTATCGGCGCCAAGGCCAACGGCCGCATGGTGCCCCTCGACTACCCACTGAAGAACGGCGAGATCGTCGAGATCCTGACATCCAAAGCGCCGCACGGCCCGAGCCGCGACTGGCTCAACTTCGTCAAGAGCGCCTCGGCCAAGGAGCGCATCCGCAAGTGGTTCAAGAGCCAGCGGCGCGAGGAGAACGTGGCCAAGGGCCGGGACCTGCTCGACAAAGAGCTGCACCGCATGCACAGGGTCAACCTCGCCGACCTGCCCGACTCGAAGCTGCTCGAAATGTCGAATCTTCATCACTACAACGCGATCGACGACTTCCTTGCAGCCATCGGCTATGGCGACCTGTCGCCGCACTCGGTCGTCATGCGCATGGCCTTGAGCACCGGGGCAGCCGATGGCGATCTCCACTCGATTCCGCTCATCCCGAACGTCCAGCCCACGCCGCGCGTGCTGGTGCGTGGCGAGAAGGGCGTTCTGACCAAGATCGCGCCGTGCTGCCAGCCGGTGCCAGGTGATGCGATCACGGGCTATACGACCAGAGGCAGGGGTGTCACGGTCCACAGGGCGGATTGCATCAACGCGGTCAACGCGCAGGACCGCGCGCGCGTGGTGCCCGTCGACTGGGACTCGGAGGCGACGCATCTGTATCCCGTCGACATCAAGATCGAGGCGTGGGACAGGCAGGGGCTCCTCAGGGACATCGCGACGGTGGTGGCGGAGAACCGGGTCAACATGTCGGCTCTCGAGGTTCACGTGTATGACGACAAGACGGCCGTGGTGTCGGCGACTGTGGAGATCGACTCGCTGGCCCAGCTGTCGCGAGTGATGGAGAAGCTCGAGGGCGTCAAGGACGTGCACACGGTGGCACGCGAGGCCTCGTGAAACTCACGGTTGAAGCGACAGCCGACGGGCGGTTTGGAACGAACTCCTACCTGGTCATGGATGAGGACACGAAAGACGCGGTGATCATCGACGCAAACTTCGAGCCCCAAGCGATTGTTGACGTGGCGCGCAAGGCCGGCGCGAAGGTGCGGGCGATCCTGATGACGCACACCGACGTCGATCACATTGCAGGGCTGCCGGCGCTGCTCGAAGAGCTAGGCCCGATTCCCGTCGTGGTCCACGAAGCAGAGCAACATGTGCTCGTCGATGGAACTCCGCTCCGCCGCGAGTTTGCGGCCGAGCCACCCCGGGTGGAGAACGTCATCAGCCTCGGCGAGCAAGCCCACTATCACGCTGGTTCGCTCGAGTTCGAGGTGCTTCACACACCCGGCCACAGCCCGGGTGGCGTCACGTTCAAGATCCACAAGCTCCTCTTCACCGGAGACGCACTGTTCGCCGGCTCGATCGGCAGGTCGGACTTCCGAAACTCAGACGGTCGTGTTTTGCTTGACGGCATTCACACCAAGCTCCTGACGCTGCCCGACGATTACGCGGTCTTCAGCGGCCACGGCCCGGCGACGACGATCGGCCGAGAGAGGAAAGCGAATCCCTTCCTAGTGTTTGATCGCGAGGACGACTAGGAGCGCTGGACCGAGAAGGATCAGCCACAGCGTGGGGAAGACGCAGCCGACTGTGGGGAGGAGGATCTTCAACGACGCCTGCGCAGCCTCGGTGCGAATGCGAAGGCGGCGCTTCACCCGCATCTGCGCCGAATGCGCTGCTATGGTGCGGGCGATCGGAACGCCCGTCCGCTCGGCGTGCATGATGGACCGCACAAGGGCGACGAAGTCTTCGATGCCCGTCGCTTGCGCCATCTCTTCGAGCGCTTCCGTCCGCGGCCGGCCGAGCTCGATCTCGCGCAATGCGCGAGCCA
>JAYUFT010000273.1:0-9992 GCA_043738605.1 Candidatus Dormiibacterota bacterium
CCATCGCCGCAAGTACTCGTCCAGCGAAGCCTCGCTCGAATGGTGGCTCGGCCTGGGACAAGCCCAGCGCACGATCATCGCGCGCGCCCAGGGTTGCGATGACTCGGCGTCCGCGTCGCGAACGCCGTAGTTCCCCTGCAGGGGATAGGTCATGCACAGCATCTGGCCGGCGTACGAGGGGTCGGTCAGGACTTCCTGGTAACCGGTCATCGCGGTGTTGAAGACGACCTCTCCCTCGCCGATGACATCTGCGCCGAGCGCCGCGCCTACAAATGCCCGCCCGTCCTCGAGCACGAGGGCTGCGTGTGTCTTCAATGACCCGTTCGCGCTAGCTGACAACGATCACCGCCCGGTCGATGCCGTCCTCCTCCTCGACCAGGACCTCGATTCGCTCGGTGTCGGAGGTCGGCACGTTCTTGCCGATGTAGTCGGGCCGGATGGGCAGCTCGCGGTGGCCTCGATCGATGAGCACCGCCAGCTGGATCGCGCGCGGTCGTCCAAAGTCCATGAGCGCGTCCATCGCTGCGCGCGCGGTGCGTCCGTGGTGGATCACGTCGTCGACGAGCACAACCACCTTGCCGTCGATCTCCGGAATGCGCGACGTAGCTCGATGCGAGGGTTGGCGCAGGTGGCCGTCGTCGCGATGCTTGCTGGTGTCCAGCACGCCGACCGCGACCGCCGCGCCCTCGAGGCCGGCCAGGTTGGCGGCGAGACGCCGCGCCAGGTGGTCGCCCTTGGAGAAGACGCCGACGAGCACGAGGCCGTCGGTTCCCCGGTTGCGCTCCGCGATCTCGTGGGCGATTCGCGACAGCGATCGCCTGATCTGGTCGGCGTCCATCACCGTCGCCTTGAGCCGCTTCTCGGTGATGCTCACGACAGGAGCCGGTCGAGGAGGGCCATCCGCACGTGGAGGCCGTTGTGGGCCTGGCGGAAATAAGCGGCGCGCGGGTCTGCGTCAACCTCGCGGGCGATCTCGTCCACTCTGGGCAGCGGGTGCATCACGATCGCGTACTTCCTCATGAGCCCGAGCGATCGCTTGTCAATCCGATAGATGCCCTTGAGCGCCTGGTAGTCCTCGGGGTTGGTGAAGCGCTCCTTCTGGATCCTGGTCTGGTAGACGACGTCGACCTCAGGCAGGACAGAGTCGAGGTCTTCGGTCTCTACCCACGGGACGTTGTGCTCGGTGAGGTGGGCCTTGATGTCATCGCGCATCGCCACCTGGGGCGGCGCCACGAACCAGATCTTGATGTCCTTGAACTTGCTCAGCAGGTAGGTCAGCGAGCGCACCGTGCGACCGTTCGCCAGATCGCCGACCATGGCCACCCTGATTCCATCGATCTTGTTGAGCTCGTCCTTGATCGTGTAGATGTCCAGGAGCGCTTGCGTGGGATGTTGTCCAGCGCCGTCACCCGCGTTGATGATCGGGACGGTGCTGACGGCCGCGGCCCGCTTGGCGGCGCCCTCCTCGTTGTGGCGCAGGACGATCACGTCGGCGTAGCCGCTGACGATGCGGATGGTGTCCTCCAGGGTCTCGCCCTTGGCCGTTGATGAGAACTCGCGGGCGTTGTCGGTGCCCATCGTCCAACCGCCCAGCCGCATCATCGCGGCCTCGAATGACAGCCGGGTACGTGTCGAAGGCTCGTAGAAGAGGGCAGCCATGACCTGGCCGCTGAGACGGGCCATGAAGCGATGCGGCTCCCGCTTGATCTCGTCCGCCCGTGCAAACAGCTCTTCGAGCGACGAGCGCGAGAACTGCTGGCTCTCGATCACGTGCGTCAGGCGAGAACCGACGGCCATAAAAAATCCTCCTTCCCGGCCTCTCTGGGACCGGACTTAAAGGAACCCGGCGCGACTGCGCCGCCTCCGGCATTTTACAGGCCTACAGGCGGCCGGGTACGACCCGGTCCGACCGGATTCGATACCTTAGCTACGTGAACAAGCGGCCGGGCCAAATCAAAGTCACCGTCGAAACCGGTTTCTGCTCCTTCTGCGACAGGACGAGGAACCTACGACGCGAGGAGCGGCAGCTCGGCGCGCTCGTTCGGACCGTGACCTCCTGCGAGAGCTGCCACCGGGTGCTGTCGAGCACGATCGGAGTCGCCGAGCCCGAGGCAGCGACCGAAGCCGCAGCGACCAAGGTCGAACCCGCAACCACGACGGCGCCCCGCACGCCCGAATCGGCGCCCAAACCCAAGGCTGCGGTGAAGCCAAAGCCTGCCGCGAAACCGAAGACCCCAGCGACCCGAAGCCGACCCGGAAAGTGACCGAGGCGGCGGTCGCGGTCGAGCGTCTCGAGAAGACGCTCGGAGCCAACAAGGTGCTTCGCCGCATCTCCTTCGATGCGCAGCCCGGCGAGATCTTCGGGCTGCTCGGCCCGAATGGCGCTGGCAAGACCACTACCCTCCGGATCATCTGCACCCTGCTGTCGCCGGATGCCGGCTCGGTCAGGGTGCTCGGATTTGATACGCGGACCGCTCCGGAAGAGGTGAGGCGCCGGATCGGTGTCGTCACCGCTGACATCGGCGTCTATCCGCGACTGTCGGCTCGCGAGAACGTTGAGTACTTCGCGAAGCTCTGCGGCCTGGAGGGTGGCGAGCTGGCGCGTCGGGTCGATGGCGTCATCGAGCGGTTGGACATGGGCTCTTTTGCGAAGCAGCGCGCCGAGAGCCTTTCGTCGGGGCAGAAACAGAAGGTCGCGATCGCCCGCGCCATCGTCCACGACCCCGAGGTGCTGATGTTCGACGAACCCACCTCGAACCTCGATGTCCTTGCATCAAAAGAGGTACGCGAGTTCATGGTCGAGGCCAAGGGCCGCGGCAAATGCGTGATCTTTTCCACGCACGTGATGCACGACGCCGAGCGCCTCTGCGACAGGATGACGATCCTGCATCACGGCCTCATCGTCGCCAGCGGCCCAACCGAACAGGTGCGCGGCACAGAGCGTGACCTCGAGAGCGCGTTTCTTGCCCTGGTCGAATCTCGCTGATGAACGCGACCAGGATCGTCTTCCAGAAGGAGCTCAAGGAGGTCTTGCGCGATCGCCGCACGATGATGGCGATCGGGCTTGCGGCGCTGGCGACCCCGCTGGTCCTATTCGTGATCTCCGAGGTCTCCACCCAAACGGCGACCCAGACATACACGGTGGGCTATTCCGGCGAAATTCCGACAGGGCTCGGCATCTTGCTCCAGGCAACCGGCTTGAAGCTGGAAGCCGTGGCGGACCCCGCCGCCGCGGCCGTGAAGCAAGTTGACCTCGGAGTCGCTTTCCTACCCGGCGAGATCGACGAGTACTACGACCCGACGCGACAGAGCGCACAGATCGCAGACGTGCGCTTGCAGACGATCTTGGGCCAATACGACGCCGCCCAGGCGGCGGCCGCGCTGACGAACCGCGGCATCGATCCTGGCATCCTCACTCCCATCAAGCTCGTCGGGCACCCGCTGAGCTCACCGGTGCAAGCCGCGTCGAACGCCTTCTTGAGCTTCTTCCTCCCTTACATCCTGATCACGATGATTCTCACCGGCGGCTTCTCGGCAGCCCTCGACAGCTCGGCCGGCGAGCGGGAGCGGCGAACCCTGGAAGGCCTGTTGCTGACGCCGGCACCGCGGAGCCGGCTGCTGCTCGGCAAGATCGGGGCTATCACAGTGGTTAGCCTGGCGGCGGCTGTGGTTGCCATCGGTTCGATGTTCGTGGCTCTCACGCAGATTTCTCTTCCAGGCTCCTCCAGCCACATCACCTTGAGCCCGGCAGCCGTGCCGGTGATGGTGTGGCTGGCGCTGCTGATCGCGTTCAGCTTCAGCTCCGTGTCGCTCGCGCTTGGCACGCTGGCCAAGAACTTTCGGCAGGGTCAGGCCTACGTCACCCCCCTGTACTTCATCACCATCCTGCCCGCTTCGATAATCCTCTTCATCCCGGACTTCAACCCGAACCTCGCCTACTACCTGATCCCGATCCTCAACGCGGTGCTCGTCTTGCGCGATGCGATCGTGCACAACTCGGTGAGCTGGGCGCCATTGAGTGTTACGTCGTTGAGCCTGCTGGCCACTGGGGCGCTGTCCTGGTTCGCCGCCCTCCGATTGTTCACGCGCGAAGCCCTCCTGACGAAGTAGGCACAGCGGCATCTCCTTCGGGGTTGCTTCCATAAGGGGTGGATAATTCGAATATGAACAGTGCTGTGATAGTTGCCTGCGGCCGCTCCGCCATCGGGAGGGCGCGCAAGGGCTCCCTCATCGACGTCCGACCCGAAGACCTGGCCGCGCACGTGGTGACGAAGGTGCTGGCGCAGGTGCCTCAGCTCGACCGCTCCGAGATCGAGGACTTGATCTGCGGCTGCGGGCTCCCCGGCGGGGAGCAGGGACACAACATCGGCAGGGTCGTCTCGATCCTCGCGCGACTCGACGTCCCGGGCGTCACCGTCAATCGGTACTGCTCCTCGTCGCTCATGACCACCCGCATGGCGGCGCACGCCATCGAAGCGGGTGAAGGCGACGTGTTTCTTTCGGTCGGGGTGGAATGCGTATCGCGTTACGGGAGCGGATACCCCGACGCCCCCGACACGTACAACCCGCGCCTTGTGCGCGGCAACTCCGAGGAATATCCCGAAATCTACATCACGATGGGCGAGACCGCTGAGAACGTGGCCGAACGCGAGAAGATCAGCCGCGAAGAGCAGGACCGCTACGCGGTGAAGAGCCAGGACGCCGCGGTCAAGGCCCGCGACAACGGCTTCTTCGACCGCGAGATCATCCCGGTGCCCCTGCCCAATGGCGACATGTTCACCAAGGACGACAGCCCGCGGCCGGGGACGACTGTCGAAGTGCTCGCCACCCTCAAGCCGGCCTTCCGCGAGAACGGCACCGTCACCGCGGGCAATGCGTGCCCTCTCAACGACGGGGCGGCCGCGGTGGTGGTGATGTCTGAGCGACGCGCCAAGGAGCTGGGCATCAAGCCGCTTGCGCGCGTCGTCTCGACCGGGCTGACCGCCCTCGAGCCTGAGTTCATGGGGCTTGGCCCAATCGAAGCTTCGAGGCAAGCACTCAAGCGCGCGAAGATGAACATCGGCGACATCGACATCGTCGAGATCAACGAAGCCTTCGCCGCGCAGGTCATCCCTTCAGCGCGAGGAATCGGCGTCGATCCGTTCAGCGACAAGCTGAACCCGCACGGCGGCGCCATCGCTCTCGGTCATCCGTTCGGAATGACCGGCGCCCGCATCCTGTGCACGCTGCTCAATGGCCTGAGGGAAAGAGACAAGACCTACGGTCTGGAGACGATGTGCGTGGGCGGCGGCCAGGGAATGGCGATGATCCTCGAGCGGCTGAACTAGTCCACAGGCGCGCCTCGCACGATGAGGAGCTCGATGATCGGCTTGTTTCCCATCTGCGTCGCAGCCTCGATCGCCGTCTCATTCCAGGGCGCGCGTAAGTTCAAGGCCGCGGGATGCATGTCGAGCAGCTCGCGCACGCGCGCCAGGTTGCCATGCGCGTTCCCCACCAGCTCGTCGACCACCGACTGGGCGACATCAGTCATCACTTTTCAGTATTGCTCACTCTTGGCGGGCGGCTGTGAGGAAATATCTGAAGGCCCTAGGGTGGTTGTTGCGTGAGTACGCAACTAACTTTCCCCACTCGAGGAGTAATTGACCATGCGCGCATTCGCCGTTGATGCCTTCGGACAACCCGGCTCGATTCACGACGTTCCTGAACCAGAGCCCGCCGAGGGCCAGGTGCGTGTACGCGTTGCCGCCGCGGCCCTGAACCCGTTCGACAACGCCGTGCTCGCGGGCTACCTGAAGGACCGCATGGAGCACCGATTTCCATTGGTCCCGGCCAGCGACTTCTCGGGCACGATCGACGCTCTGGGATCGGGTGTTCACGGATTCTCGATAGGAGACTCGGTGTTCGGCGTGACGGGCAAGATGTTTCTAGGCGAAGGCACGTTGGCTGAGAAAACCACCGCTTCGGCTGGAACCATCGCCAAGCGTCCCCAATCTCTCAGCGACGTCGATGCAGCTGCTCTGTCGCTCGCAGGGGTCTCGGCGCTGATGTGTGTCGATGCGGCAGCTCTCAAGCCAAAGGATGTCGTGGTCGTCGTTGGAGCGTCGGGCGGCATTGGCAGCTACGCCGTCCAGCTGGCGAAACTGCGAGGAGCACACGTCATCGGCGTGACACACACGGCCAACCTCGATTACGTGAAGGGACTGGGCGCCGATGAGGTAATCGATCGCACCGCGGGCAGCGTGGCCGATGCCCTCAAGGCCAAGCACAGCAGCGGCGTGACAGCCATCATCGACACCGCCAGCGACGCAGCATCCCTTACGGCATTGAGTGCGTCCGTGAGCAAGGGCGGGACCGTCGTTTCGATGAAAGGGGCGGCGGCGCCCGACGAGATCGAGAAGCTCGGCGTGAAAGGAGTCAACGTCCAGACCCAGATGAATACCGAACGATTGGAAACGTTGGCGAAGCTCGCAGCCGATGGAAAGCTGAAAGCGCCTCGAATCCACAAGTTCCCACTTGACCAGGCAGGCGAGGCGATCAAGCTCCTCGGCCACGCCGACGGCAAAGTGGTGGTGACGATCTAGCGTCCCGCTAGCCGGCGGCGGTCTTCACTTTGTAGAAGCGGCACGGCGGGGACTCCGCCGTGGTGTGGAAGTTCCAGTGGCGGCACCAGGCGGTGCCGTCGAACATCCTGCACGTGCCGCAGGTCACGCGCGGATTCTCCAGACGTGTCTTCTTCATGTGGTCCTCGTCGCGCTCGCCGGAGAAACCTGGTTTCACAGCTTCGAGCGCAAGCTCAGTGCTTGAAATGGCGCTGGCCGGTGACCACCATCGCAATGCCGGCGGAGTCGGCCGCCGCCACCACGTCGCCATCCTTCATCGATCCGCCCGGCTGAATCGCAGCCGTCACGCCCGCGCGTATGCCCTCTTCCAGGCCGTCGGGAAACGGAAAGAATGCGTCGGAGGCCATCACCGAACCTGAGGCCTGTTCGCCCGCGCGGCGCACTGCGATCTGGACCGCCTCGACCCGCGACATCTGCCCTGCGCCAACACCGACGGCGGCGCTGTCCTTGAACAGGACGATCGCGTTGGACTTCACGTGCTTGACGGCAATCCACGCCAGCCGCAGCTGCTCCCACTCCGCGTCGGTCGGCTGGCGCTTCGTCACGACGGTGCATGCGGCTCGGTCGAAGCCCGCCCGGTCCCAATCCTGGACGAGGAATCCGCCAGGGACTGAGCGGACGTCATAGTCGAACAGGCCGCGCCGCGGCGGTTGGACGGAGAGGACGATCATCCCCTTGCGGCGCGCGAGCACCTCGATGGATTCGTCAAGGATCTCAGGCGCGATTACCACATGGGTGACGATCTGGACGATGTGCTCCGCTGTCGTCCGGTCCAGTGGCCGGTTCACCGCAACGATGCCTCCGAAAGCCGACGTCCTGTCGCATTCGTAGGCGCGCACGTAGGCCCGTGAGAGCTCGTCGGCGATCGCGAGGCCGCACGGATTCATGTGCTTGACAATGGCGGCCGCCGGCTGGTCGTAATCGCTGACGAGCTGGAACGCAGCGGCGGCGTCCTGGATGTTGTTGAACCCGAGCTCCTTACCCTGCAGCTGCTGGGCGCCGCCGAGCCCGCCAGGATCCGGGCCAAACCTGTAAAAAGCGGCGCGCTGGTGCTCGTTCTCGCCGTATTTCAGCGTCCTTGCAAGGCGGCCCGCGAAAGGGAGCTCGTGCGGAAAGCCGCCGTCGTCGCCACGCAGGTATGCCGCGATCCAGGAGTCGTACGCCGCAGTGTGCGCGAATGCCTCGGCTGCCAGGCGGCGACGCATCGCAAGGTCCGGGCCGCCGGCATGTAGGGTCGTGAGAATCTCGGCATAGCGCTCGGGTCGCACGACCACCACCACCGAGTCGCTGTTCTTGGCCGCCGCGCGGATCATGGTCGGTCCGCCGATGTCGATCAGCTCGACGGCGTCTTCGAAACTCACACCTGGGCGCGTCACCGTTTCGACGAACGGATAGAGATTGCAGCACACAAGGTCGATCTCTTTGAGGTCGTGCTGTCGAAGCGCCTCCATGTGCTCTGGCTTGTCACGCCGCGCCAGCAGCCCTGCGTGCACGCCGGGGTGAAGTGTTTTGATGCGGCCGTCCATCATCTCGGGGAAACCTGTGAGGTCGCTGACCGGCCGCGCGTCGACGGCGGAATCAACGATCGCATTGAGCGTGCTGCTGGTGGCGAACAGCTCGTAGCCGAGCCGCTGCAAGCCTCGCGCGAAGGCGCTCAGACCGGTTTTATCGCTAACCGACAGCAGGGCTCTTGGCAAGTCGCGCCTCCATCAAACGGATCGCTTGCGGAAGTATTCGATGCTCGGCCTCGTGGACCCGTTGGCGCAGAGTTTCCGGAGTATCGCCATCCAGCACATCGACTGCCTCCTGGATGAGGATGGGGCCCGCGTCAAGGTCCGCGGTGACCACGTGCACAGTGGCGCCGGTCCTGTCCACGCCGGCACCAAGCGCCTGCTCGATCGCATCCATTCCGCCGCCGAACTGGGGCAGCAGCGATGGATGGATGTTGACGATCCGGTCCTTGAACGCTTCCACGAACGCCTCCGAATGAATGCGGTCGTATCCCGCATCGACGACCAGCTCAACGCCTTGGCCTTTGAAGAAGTCACGCATCGCACCGTCGCGCTCCTGCGCTGATGCGAAATTCTTCTGCGGCAGCTCCGCCAGGGGAATTCCGCGCTCGCGCGCAAAGGCGGCGCCACCACATGCCGCCCGGTTCGTCGCCACCGCGACCACCTCGAATCCACGCTCGACAAGGTTTCGCAGGTTCGAGCCGTTGCCGGACACCGCCACCCCCAATCTCATCGGTGAAGCTTCAGCGAATCATGACCCGGTCAGGCCCGGAGCGGCGGACCACCTCACCCACCACCTTGGCGCCGGGAGGTACGTCGGCGCTGTCCATGACGAGGATCATGCCCAGGCCCATGTTGAAGGTGCCAAGCATCTCGTCGTCCGAGACCTTTCCTCGCTTGCGCAAGAGTCCGAAGATCGGCGGCTCTGTCCAGGATTTGCGCTCGAGGCGCGCACCCAGGCCTTCAGGCAGGCAGCGAGGCAGGTTGCCGAGGATGCCGCCGCCGGTGATGTGTGCCGCCCCTTTCCAGCGCATCGTGCGCAGTGGTTCCAGGTACGAATGGTGGGGCTCGAGCAGCTCATCCCCGAGCGGGCGGCCGAGCTCGGGATAGATCTTGCTCAGAGGCACGTCTTCGAACACCTTGCGCACCAACGAGAAACCATTGGTGTGAAGCCCGCTCGACGGCAGGCCGACGATCGCGTCGCCGGCGCGAATCGCGTTCGGCTCCGGCCGGCGGCCGGGTTCGACCAGCCCAACCACGAAACCGGCGAGGTCGTAGTCGCCGAGTGCGTACACGCCGGGCATCTCGGCCGTCTCCCCGCCAAGCAGCGCGCATCCGGCCGCCGTGCAGGCTGCGGTCATGCCCTCGATCAGCTGGGTGAACACTTCGGGGTCCAGCCGGCCGGTGGCGAAGTAGTCAAGGAAGAAGAGTGGCCGCGCGCCGGAGGTGGCGATGTCGTTGACGCAGTGGTTCACGATGTCGGTGCCGATCCCGCGGTGAACCCCCGCGGCGATGGCGACCTTGATCTTGGTGCCGACGCCGTCCGCGCTCGCGGCCAGATGGCCCCCGCCGGGCAGCGAGTACAGGCCCGCGAACGGGCCGACGCCGACCGCCACCTCTTTGCCGTGGGTCGCTGCGATCAGGGGCTTGACGCGCTCGAGGACGCGCTCGTAAGCCTCGATGTCGACGCCGGCGGCGGCGTACGACAAGCCTTCAGGCACGGGTGAGGAGGCCCTCCCGCGACGGGGTCGTGGGGACCCCAGAGGAAACCCCTCCGCTTAACACATTGGACGGAGGCGCCTGGAAGAAGGGTAAGTGACGGCCGAAGTAAATTCGGCCTAGAGCTCCACTTGGCATTTGA
>JAYUFT010000274.1:0-3290 GCA_043738605.1 Candidatus Dormiibacterota bacterium
GCAAGTTTGGAGGCGATCGCGGCGATGTCTGCTTCCGCCGCGGCTTGATACGCCTGCGCTGCCTGCGGGTCGCCGGCCAGCAGCGAGTCGTTCATCCGCGCCAGATTGGTCCTGAGCTCTTGCACGGACAGGGTAGCGCGGACGCTGTCGTACCGCCACGTGATCAGATGGACCTGCGCGGCCTGGGCGGCGTTGCCGGCCATGACATCGCTCGGGGTTACAAACGAGGCAATGGCCGCAAAAGCGACGAGCAAGGCGAAGAACAGCACCGTCTGGTTCCTCAAGCTCCCCCGCAGGATGTTCAGCCGGCCGAAGCCGCGTGGATTCCGAGGCGGAACGAGCGTCAAAGTCGGGGTCGCGCGGACGCGCGGGCGTATCTCCTCGACCAAGGCCATATATCAGTCATACACGGCAACCCCCCACAAGTCGCCCTAGAAACCCATGGCTCCACCCTCCCCGCTCACCGGGGAGGTCAGCCCTGGTGCTCCCGCGCCAAGTCCATGCCGAGCTGCTCGAAGCGAGCGACCTGCGGGTGCTCTGCGTCGAGCCAGCGCAGGCAAGTTCCGGTCTGTTTCCCGGTCGTTTCCGGTCAGACGCCCACCGCCTTCCAAAAGCCTCGAAATGAATACGAAATCGGGCCTCAGGGAGGACGTGGAGCCCACGCCCGGATTCGAACCGGGGACCTTTTCCTTACCAAGTGGTCTTCGATCCCTGGCGAATTCAAGCTGATCTTAGCGTCACATCGCAGAATCGTTGAAGACCATTTGACTCGGGCCACGTTGAGCGATGGGGATCACGCAACCCTAGGCGACCTCACCCAACGTGGCGGCGCCGGCATCCACGCGAAGACATACTTGGGCGATGATCCTTGACGGCACTGAGCGCTGGTGCGTCTCAAGCCTGGGTTGGGTCGAACATGCCTCTCTGCACGTCGTCGACACTGAATCTGGCCAGGTGCACCAGACACCGTTGGGCGACGCTGACTATGTCTCGGTACATCCCGGGACTGCCGACGTGTTCAGCGTTGTGCACCACTACAGAGGCGGGAACCAGGTTCGAATCACCACGCACCGGTTCGAGCATCCGGAGCTGCCTCTTGCGGAAGTCACTCTGAATGGCCTAGAAGAGGTCGGACCGAGTGCATTCACCGGCGGCTCGGAAATCTGGAAGCTGGTCAGAAGTGGATATGTCGCTTTCTACGGCGCATCACTCCAAACTCGTGAGTACAGCCTGATCGTTATCGACCCGATCCGACTACAAGCACGCGTCCAGCGATTTGGTTGGTTTGACCACAAATTCGACCACGGCTACGAAGCTCCGACTGACGCCACACCTGTGCCACCTGCATATTACGGCACTGTCCCGGCCGAGACGAGCCTCTATGCCGTCGCGGTCCAGCGTGTCTCAAAGATTTTCCTCTACGCACCAGAAAGCGACACCCTTTACCAAGAGCTTGAGCTCGCAGGCGGCCGCGGAGGTCACACTCCCATCTTCCGAAAGACCGAACCACAGGCTTGGCTGACTGACTACAACATCCTGCTCTGCTTGGACCCACGGAACTGGACGGTAGTCAACAGCGAGCCGCTGCAAGGGTCCGTGAATGGGGTCGGAATGTTCATCGGCGACATTACCCTCACAAGCGACGAGTCCCGCTGCATAGTTCCACGGCCCGGAAGCGGAGATGTGGTCGCGGTAGACACGTCGACTTTCAAAGTTGTAGGTCGCGCCACTCTCGGCGACCAACCCCTCGAGGCAGTGGCTCTCCGAGATGGCCGGGTCATAGCTCGGGATTGGAAGACTGGGAAGTTGCTGCGAGGAGAACTTCAGCCGAGCAAAGGGGACATTGGCTCGCCGGCTGGGTGAAGGCGATAGCTGCCTCAAGCGATAGCTCGAGCGCGTGGCAGATCGCGCGGAGGGTTCCGAAGGTTGGTCGGCGTCGACCTGCAAACAGGTCGCACACCGTTCCCTCATCGACGTGCGCTTGTTGTGCCAGATCCCGGTGCGTCCAGCCGCGCAAGATTCGGGCTCGCTCTATGGCCTCGACGTTGACCGACCATTCGAGACCGGCGGCACCGCCCTTCAACGTCGATTGGCCGCAATGGAAGGCACGGTGTTACGCGTTCCGTGCATTCCGCTCAAGCGAGGGCGTGTTTTTTGGCGGTCCTCTGTTAGGGGACCCGGACCGCCAGCAGCGAACGGCAGCCGGTTCTCCGACCGGCGCCGCCGAGCGTGGGGCGATTGCCTCGCCAACGACTCGACCGTTCTCTCACTTTGGCAACATTCAGACCCGTTCGCGCTGCGCGTCGCGCGCCCGAGTGCGCGCACGCGCGGTGGGCCATCAATAGCCAATTGCTCTACCGGCGTTCGCGTCGAGCCATCGCCGACCGTCGGCAACGCCGGCGAAGCGTCGGCGCCTATCCCAGTGTTGGCCGCGAACATAGGTGACATCGCGCTCAATAACACCAGCGACCGCAGGAACTTCTAAACCACGTCTTGGGACGACTTGGGACGTCTTCAGACGTCCCAGACGTCCTCCATATACCGACCGGGCTCGCGACTTTCAGACTCATAGCCCCAAGCAAACCTGGGGGGACGGGACGTTTCAACCGCGTTCTAGGACGTTTCCGAACGTCCCAAATGTCCCCAAGACTCCCCGGCTAGCGACAGAGCAGCCGCACAACTGCCACGATGTGGACGTGGCGCGTCCGGAGGGCGATTCGGATATCGAGCCGGTGCTTCAGTACTTCCACGAAACCGCTCCTGCGGACGTGCTCGAGACGATCGCGTGGTTGGCGTCACAGGGTTGGCGGCCGCATTTCGCACAAGGTGGGCGCAGCGAATCCTTCGGAAACGCGCTGGTCGACTTCACCAATCAAGGCTGGGCGATCAGGATTGTTCGAGACCGAGACCAATGGATGCTCGATATCCAGAAACCTGACTGGAAGCGACCCATCGACCTCCAGATCATCGCCGACACAATCGCCGGGAAGAAAGATTGGTCAGGCGCGCTTCCGGATCCACTTCCCAAGCAGATCCCTTGGGAAATCCCGTGGCGAGAATCGGTTCCCTCAGCTCTGGCTTGGATCGCCTCGACTCAAGACTCGGAAGGTGTGCTCAAAGCGATGCAACTCAAACGATCGAGGAGCCTGTTTCCCTAGCGCCCGGGCATCCAGGCGGTCGGGCCACTTCTCGCCGCACCCCAATTCGCACCCTCGAGAGTGATGTAGTTCGACCATTCCGGCAACGGGCCTAGGTCGCGCTCGCTGCTCAGCCGGACGTAGCGATGGAGC
>JAYUFT010000275.1:0-9927 GCA_043738605.1 Candidatus Dormiibacterota bacterium
ACCGAGATCTGCGCCGAATCCTAAAGCGCTACCTCGCCCGCAGCCTCTTCCGTTTCCTCGAACACACGCCACCACTTGACAAGGGATAGAAGTGTCTCCCTCCCGGGATGGGATTTATCTACGAATTAGGTCCTCCATGCAACGACTGAGAGTCGCACGAGACAAAGTCGGGCCGGGGAGACCCCGGCCTCCCCTGCCACGGTGGCTCAAATTAGCCGGCGCGGTGAAATGGGACCGCGTAGTTGAGCACGACGACGTAGAACGTGATGCTCGCAGTGATCACCGCGACGTGGAACAGCTCGTGGTAGCCGAACACGCGCGGCCATAGTCGCGGCTTTTTGAACGCATAGGCGGCGGCTCCCAGCGAGTACTGCAGGCCACCGAGCGCCATGAGTACAGCGGCCACCCAGCCGAGCGCGGCTGTCAGTGGAAGGAGGGCAATTACCGCGAGCCACCCCATCGCGAGGTAGAGCGCCGCCAGTAGTCGTCGAGGGATTCGCAGGAATGGCGCCGCTCCAGCCACACCGGCTGCAGCGCACATCCAGATCGCGACGAGCACCGCCGTGCGCCACCACCCGTCGAGGACGTTGAAAGCGAGCGGCGTGTACGTCGCCGCGATGAAAACGAAGATCATCGCGTGGTCGGCCCGGCGGAGCCAGTCCTTGACCTTTGGCGGCCAGTTGACGATGTGATAAGTACCGCTGATCCCGAACAGCAGGATCAGCCCGGTCCCGTAGACGATCATCGACACCAGCTTTGCCGGGTCGTTTCGGGTCACCACGATCAAGGCGACAAGGCCGGCGACCGACACCAGCGCCGCCAGTCCGTGCGACCACCCCCGCAGGAGCGGTTTGAGCGCCGTGGCGTCAGTTGGCTTCATTGACACAATGCAGCCTACCGCGTCACAAAACCTTCGATGCGACCATGCCGATGGCAAGGGCGAAGACGCCCCACGAGAATGCCTGCAGCGCTTGCTCCAACGGGCGCAGCAGCGTCCGCTGGTCGAGCTCGACCACCGACCCATCGGTCAAGGTCACGATTCCGGTCACGGATCTGCTGCGGCGGCGCAGCAGACGGGCTGGTGTGCTGAGGCTCCGCTGGCCGAACGAAAGCGCAAAGGCGGCGATGGCCGCGCCGATCGAGCCAAAAGAGAGACGGCCGGTTTGCGCGAAATAGGCGGTGAGCACAGGAAACGCGCCCCAGGACAGCGCGAACCAGAAGTCGCCGTGCAGCTTGCCGCCAAGCAGCTCGAGGTTGTAAGCGAAGACGAACAGCATGCCAACGGCGATGAACGGCAGCAGGCCAGGACCCAGCTGCGTCACGCCGGCGACGCCGAGCGCGACGGCGCCGACCAGACCGATCGCGGCAGCCGCCTTCAGCACGGAACCTGGGAGCTCGGTGCCAAGCGGGCGGCCTTTGAGCTCGTCGAGGGCGTGCGCTGAGATACCGACCGCCAGAAAGAAAGCCAGGAGAGTCGCAACGAGGCGCACTGCAGTCAGCTTCGGAGCGAGGCTCGCGCCGATCACCACATAAGACAGATGCCAGGCGGTGTACGGCGGATGGAGCACCGCCCACACATCTCGGCGCCAGCCGCCGGAGCGAGCGGCGTAGTACGCGGGAGCCAGGGTTTCAGGCATCCGGGTTGGCCTCAGCTGCCTTGCGGCCCCACATCACCACGCCGCCCCCGACGCTCATCACTTTGAATTGCACGCCTGTCATGCCGGCGGCCTTCCATGCCTCGACGATCCGCATCAGCGGCCATTTCCTGTAGAAGGACGCGATGTTGGGTCCCAGGAATCGACCTACCCGCCACCATTCGGATCCCCCGAGGGCGAAGCCGGCGGGAGGCAACACGGCGCGCGTGTAGAACCACCACGCTACGCGCCACGCTTGGGCCGGTGGCACGTAGAAGTCGAGGCTCGCGAGCACACCGCCAGGGCGGAGCACTCGAGCGAGCTCCTTCAGCGTCGACGCAGGATCTTCCACGTAGCGCAATAGATAAGTGAAGGAGACGGCGTCGAAGGAGTCATCCGGGAACGGGAGGTCTTCGGCTCGCGCGGCCTGCAGCCTCACGCGATGCTCGAGGCCGGCTGCACTCACCCGCTCCCGGCCTCGCGCCAGCATCGATTCGGTGAGATCCACGCCCGTCACTTCGCCGCCCGTGCGATTGGTGAGCGCGATCGCGACTCCCGCGGTCCCAGTGGCCACGTCGAGGATCGACTTCGGCTCAGACGCTGCGATTTGCGTCACCAGCTCGTGGCGCCACCTCCCGTTCTGGCCGAACGAGAGGATCTCTGCCAGCAGGTCGTAGCGCCTCGGCAGGCCTCTGAACAGGTCAGCCGCAAACGCGTTCTCGGCACTTGCGGCGGATGGTCCGGTGCTCAAGTCCATCCCAGGATGCGCAACATCTTTCTCGGCGGCAACATTCGACCTCAGCGTAGGCGAACAAAGTGCATTAAGGTCGGGCCTGTATTGGCCCCTCCCGATGATCTCGAACAGTTCAAGCGCAAGCGCCGAGGACCGGGTCGGCCTCCGAAGATCGGATGAGCGATAGCGACCGCTTCCAAATCTGGCAGCGCGACAATCTCGCCGATCGCGAAGACGGCGCCGAAATGCTTTCCGTGGGCCCATTCAGGGCAGTGCTGTCCGCGGCGGGTGAGGCCACACAAAGCGGCTGGGTCACGATCATCGACGGAACCGCGGCGGAAGCCGAGACGCTGAAGGCCCTGACCAAGCTACGTTCGACCTTCAAGCGGCACAAGGTGCCGCTCGAGATCGAGTACAACGAGACGCTTTTCCCGAAGGTCGGCGAGTGGCTGGAGGGCGCCGGACTGAAGCTGGTCGAGCGAAACTCCCTCATGTGCTGCAGGCCCGACGCTTTCAAGCCGTTCGCCACGCCCGAAGAGGTGCACTTGACGCAGCTGTCATCGGCTGCAGCAGCCGCGGAGCTCGAAGCGTTTCAGACCATTCGCTGGACGGACGGTGGCGAGATCAACCGCCCGGCGCCGCCGGTGGAGCGACTGCGCGCCGACATCGGGCGTCCCAACAGCGTCTTCCTGCTCGCCTGGCTCGATTGGGAGCCAGTGGGCACTGGCGTCTCCCACTCGCTGAAAGGCGCCGCCGAGATCGTCGGCGTGGTTACGCGGCAAGACCGCCGGCGCCGAGGAGTCGCGGCCGCCATCACCTCAGAGCTTGTGCGGCGGCATTTCGCGAACGGCGGGGACTTCGCCTTTCTCGACGCCGCCAACGACGAGGCGGCGAGGGTGTACGAACGGCTTGGGTTCTCGCACTTCGGCGCCAACCTGGTGTACCGATGAGACGACCATCTCGGCGAGGCCTGGCGTTGATCTACCTGAGATGGCGATGCCGATCATGCGACTGAAGGAAGAACCCGAGCACGGCCCAGAAGCCGGCGTCGGCAAGCTGCCGCCAATCGTCCTCAAGGAGGTCTACGAGCAGCGCTTCAGCCATGAGGACCAGGCCGGCAAGGAAGCGATCTGGCGGGAGCTCGGCCGCTTCCTGCAGCGCTACATCAAAGCGGACGCACGGGTGGTGGACATCGCCTGCGACCTCGGTTACTTCATTCGCAATGTCAGCGCCAAGGAACGGTGGGCGACCGACATACGCGACGTGAGCGCCTCGCTGCCGAAGGACGTGCGCTTCGTGCCGGCCAGCGGCCTCGACCTCGCCGACGTGCTCCCCAACGACTACTTCGACATCGCGTTTTTCAGCAACTATCTGGAGCACCTGCCGTCGACCGAAGCCGTGCTGCAGCAGCTGCGCGTGACCCACGCGATCCTCAAACCGGGCGGGAGCGTCGTGATCCTGCAGCCCAACATCCGCCTCATCGGAGGCGCCTATTGGGACTTCATCGACCACCAGACCGCACTCACCGAGAAAAGCCTGGCCGAGGCCGCTGTCATGGCCGGGTTCAGGACCAAAGAGGTAATTGCCCGTTTCCTGCCCTATACGACAAAGAGCCGGATCCCGCAGCACCCGCTGCTCGTGCGCGCGTACCTCAACTTTCCTCCCGCCTGGCTCGTGCTGGGCAAGCAGACCCTTTATATCGGGGAGAAGCCCGCGCAGGCCTGACGAAAGTCAGCCCGACTGTGGTCGCTCGAGGCTGAGCAGCTCTCCGGACTGCGCCGAGTAATACACGCGCAGATCGTCGACGTGATCCGCGAGCGTCTCGAACAGGGCGCGGCTGATGGTGAACTCGTGGTCCCGGACCTCGAGGTGATACGTGTACTGACCCGGATAGCTGTACGAGCTCGGCAGTGGGCGCGCGAGCGCATTAGTCGTGAGCTTCTCCGTACGAATCTTGATCGGGCCCGTTGCCGACCTGGCGCGGCCGAGAACGACATCGACCATTTCGGCGAAGGCGCCGATCGCGCAACCGATCCCCATCAACAGGCACATCAGAAAGAACAGGGTCGCGACCATGCCGAGGATCCAATCCTCCTGGAAGGCCCCAAGCAGATTCGGTCCGATCGCGATGCTCACCACCAGGCCGATAAACGCGAGCAACGTGGTGGCAAGCACTCCACGGAACACCATCAGCCGCTGCCGCAAGGTCATCCGCCCGGCGCGGTTGGCCTCGAGGTCAGCGGCTGAGAAATGCCCGGCGTGAAGGAGTGGCGACGCTGCCGTCAGGTTTTCCCGACTCAAGCTGCCATCAAATCACGAAGCTAGAATCGCCGGGCGTGTTCACGCCAGAGGAACGGGAACGATTGCGCGAGGAGCTGGTCGCGGCTGCGCGAGCTGACGAGCGCATCAGCGGCGTTGCGCTGACCGGGTCCGCGGCGCGCAGCGCGCTTGACCGATGGTCCGACATCGACCTCGCATTTGGAATCGGCGATCCCGCAAGGCTGCGCGAGGCGCTCGGCGATTGGACCGACCGGATGCACAGAGAGCATGGGGCCATTCATCACTTCGACGTGACTCGCGGCTCCTGGGTCTATCGCGTATTCCTGCTTCAGAGCACCCTCCAGGTCGACCTGGCGTTCGCGCCGGCCGCCGACTTCGGAGCACTCTCACCCACCTTCCGGCTGCTGTCGGGCACGTCGGTGGACCTGCCGCAAGCGCACCCGCCTGCCGTCGAGGAGATGATCGGCCTGGGCTGGCTCTATGCGCTGCACTCGCGCTCATGCATCGAGCGGGGCGAGGTGTGGCAGGCCGAATACATGATTAGCGCCGTCCGCGACCAGGCGCTGGCGCTGGCCGCTCTGCGCCACGGTCTGCCGGCGGTGCAAGGCCGCGGTTTCGACGCGCTGCCTCCGGCTGTCAAGGCGCCTTTCGAGGGCGCGGTCGTCAGGTCGATCGCCACCTATGAGCTCAAGCGCGCCTTCCGCGTTGCCACTGAACGCCTGTGGAGCGAGGTTCGGCATTCGGACCCAGCCCTGGCCGCCAGACTCGAAGGCCCTCTGACCGAATTGAGTGATGGGCGGCACAGTTTCAGCATTCGGGTCGCGGCGCCCAGCGATCGGGACGCCATCCTCGAGGTTGTGCGGGCCGCATTCTCTGGAGGGGGCCGCGACGGCAAGGAAGAGGTCGACATCGTGGTCAAGACCTGGCGGCTCCAAGCCGCGTTGGACGGGCTTGAACTGGTAGCGCTCGACGAGGACTCGATCATTGGCCACGTGCTTGGCGCGAGGGGCGACCTGGGAGGACGCGAGGTCGTCGCGGTTGCTCCGCTGGCTGTTTCTCCCTTGCACCAGAAGCGCGGGGCGGGTAGCGCTCTGATGAAGGAGTTGCTCCACGGGGCTGAGGCATCTGGCTACGCGCTGGTCGTTCTCTTGGGTGACCCTGCCTACTACGGCCGCTTTGGTTTTGAGCCTTCGGGACCGCTTGGCATTTCGTACCGACCCGTCGCCGAAGGTAACCCTCACTTCCAGGTTCGGCGCCTGGCCGGCTATGACCCGTCCTACCGAGGCATGTTCACCTACTGCTGGGAGGGTGAGCGCCCAACAATATGAACTTTCGGCCGACGCCGAGGACGGCAAGACAGGTATCCACATTTGGGACAATTGGTTTGATGTCCTCAAGTGTCACCAAGGTCGCCAGCGTCAACGGGATCGAGCTGGGGTACCAGGTCTTCGGTGAGGGCGAGCCGCTGATCCTTCTGCACGGCGGCTTCGGCTCTGTCGAGATGTTCGGTCCCAACGTGGAGCTCTTGGCAGCCGGCCGGCGGGTCATCGGCGTCGATCTCCAATCGCATGGTCGTTCCCCGGCCGCTGATCGCCCGATGCGATTTGACGCGATGGCCGACGACATCGCAGCCCTGACCCGGAGCCTCGGGTTGGAGCGCTCGGCGATCATGGGCTTCTCTCTCGGAGGCGCCGTCGCATTGCGGATGGCAATCCAACACGCTGACATGGTCGAGCGCCTCGTCCTCGTTTCCACCGTCTTCAAGAGAAGAGGCTGGTTTCCGGAAATGACCGCGGGGATGGACGCAATGGGACCCGAGACCGCGGGCTTCCTGATGCAGAGCCCGATGTACAAGGAGTATCAGCGGATTGCCCCGCGGGTAGAGGACTGGCAGGTGCTGGTGCGACAGGCGGCCGAGGCGATGAAGATCGACTACGACTGGACGGCGGCGATCCCAGGGCTATCGATGCCGGTGATGCTCGTCGTCGGTGATGCAGATGGCATGCCACCGTCCCACACGGTCGAGTTCTTCAACCTCCTCGGCGGCGGGCGGCGCGACGCCAGTTGGGACCGGTCCGGGATGACCCACCATCGCCTCGCCGTCCTGCCCGGCGCGACCCATTACGACATCAACGTCTCGCCGGCCCTGGCGGCCGCGGTCATCCCGTTCCTTGACGGTTCGTGAGGTCGCACCGCTGCTCAAGGCCGGCGAAAGATCTGATGTCCGCCCACTCGACGCCATCGCACACGTAACTCGCCATCAACGGTGACAAGCTCGAATGTCGCGCGCCCGTTGGGCCCTGCAAATGACCACGTCATCTCGAGGATTCGGTTGGTTCCTTGAACCGATTTGACGCGGAGGCGTGCCGGCCACCCGCTGGAAGGTTTCGCGGCGTATCGGTCGGCAGCTGGTGAAAAATCATCGCGCGCGACCCGGCGGAAGAGCTCGAATTCCTTCTGGGTCAGGCGTCGCGCATCGGCATCGAACTGCGGCGTGCGCTCGAACTTCAACGACGGCGCGCGGGTCGGCGTCGCGCGCGAGCAGCATCAAGGTCCCGAAGGAATTGATCGATGTCCGAGGAAGCCTCCACCTCGCCTGACTCGACGTGCTCGTCCACACGTCGCTCGCCCTGTTGCCACTCTCGCGTCCAGAACCAAGCCTGGTCGGCCGGCACCGGGACCTGCGGATGCAGCTCGATCACTCCATCGTCACGCTCTACGACTTCGACTTGAGCACCGGGTCGATCGAGGTGGTGGCGTCGCCGGAGATCGGCGGGAAGCACGATCTCACCCCGCCCGCGGACCCCTACGAACGATCTCTGACTCACGTGGCAATGGTAGCGGAATTACGGTAATTCAGTATTGCCGTCCACTAGCAGCCGCCTTATACAGCCGAGTGTTATATAAACCTGTATAAGAGTGCGCCTGGCAGGAATTGAACCTGCTGCCTTTCGGTCCGGAGCCGAACGCTCTATCCGGTGAGCTACAGGCGCGCGCCGGCTGACCAGTCTAGACTGCCCCCGCCGTGAGCCGATTTATCAGCACCATTGCTCTGGGCGCTCTTCTGGCCGCTTGCCAGACCACCGCCTCGGCCCCCACTCCGGCGCCAAGCACATCACGCCACAACACCGTCGCGACCGCCGTCATCCAGCAGAACGAGGTGCCAGGGGGACTTACCAAGTGTCCTGGTTCGGGGCCGATCGCCGGCTACCTCACTGCTCTGCAGACGAGTAATGCGGCCCTCGCTACAAGCGTCACCGACCAGTGGAAGCAGCTGCAGTCGAAAGGCGCAACTGCTGCAGCCATCACGCTTTACGTCTACGACCCCGCCGCCTGCACCGCGGAGCTGGCAGCTTCATCAACCACCAAATCCCTCGCGAGCTTCGTCGTCGAGTTCGCCGATGAGGGTCAGGCGGAGCGTGCCTGGGGAGCCGGCGTCCTTGGCATCCTCACCCCCGCGCCCGACCAGGTCGCTCCGGGAATCCTCAGAGGCTCCGGCACGGGCCTTGGCGTGAGCTCCTGGACGTACACCAGCCCCACGGTTCGACTTGCTTGCTGGCGCCGCTCGGTCTTCGTCTCGGTGGTGATCCTCAGCAACCTCGATCCAGCGGCGTACAAGGCGGTAACTGCCGCGATCGATGCTCGCTTAAACTGAACCGCTCGCGCCTGTAGCTCACCGGATAGAGCGCTTGCCTGCGGAGCAAGAGGCAGCAAGTTCGATTCTTGCCAGGCGCACCATCACGCCCTCTCTCATTCAGCGACGTTGCCCACCTCGAGACGGCCTTGTTCGAGGAAAAGAAAGGTTGGGTACTGGGGCCCACGTCCGAGTCTCTTATATGTCGTGACCTGGTAGGGGAACTCAGCGAGAACGGGGCCAAACAAGGCCCGGTGAGCTGCTGCGAACCCGCTACGTTCATGAGGCGCCCAAGGCGCCATCATGCGGCGGGCGGATGTCCTCCCAGGGAAGGTCCGGAATCCTGCTTGGTCGAGCTTCGCGATCGTGAAGGAAGTCAGAGTCGCCGAGGCACAAGACCGAACCTTTGGTTCATGGATCGGCAGGCCCACGTCCCTGGCTAGGCGCGAAGAGGAGTAGGTATGAAGCGTTTGTTTATCGGTCTCATAGTGGCGGCAACGGCTGCCATCGGATTCGGTGGCGTCAGCGCGTTCGCGGACCCATCGGCGAACTGGCAGCTCGCAAGCGGGTCGGTGAAGGCAGCCTCCGATGGCAGCAACACCTTCAACTTCAGCGTCCCCGACAAGACGAGGCTGTTGTACAACAGCAAGGACCCGGCGCTGCTCGGCAATCTAACCGGCACGACCATGAGTGCCACGTTCAGGGTGGCGGACGTTAGCGGGAACTTCACCTACGGTGGAGAGCCGTCTTGCGGGGGGACCACGGGCACCGTACGTCTCTTCTTCGAGAGCATTCCCCCGGGCACCAAGTTCGCCTTCACCAACTACTGGTGGGCGGACGCTTCGACCGCCAGCTATGTGCTCGCGAACGGCACTGTGACGATTAGCGCGATAGTGGATCCGGCGCTGGACCAGTGGAGTGATTGGAACGGACAGCCCTCTGCGAGCAATGCGACGGATTTCAACGCTGCCGCGGCTAACGTGACCACCGTTGGCCTATCGTTCGGCGGCGGTTGCTTCTTCGAGAACGGCGTCGGCACCACGGACGGGTCCGGGAGCTTCACGCTGACCAACTTCACTCCGTAGATCGCCGACAACATCGGCTCCTACCCGCGGGTGCGGTAACCGGGTCAGGGCGTGCGCGCTGCGCCCTGACCCCATCAAATGCGCGGCCTATTTGATCCTGCTGTTCTCGGCCGTCGCTACCTTCTGACCGGTAGTCGCGTCGAGGTTGATGATCCCCAGGATGACCATGAAAGCCTTGTTCTGCCACACGGCAATGTAGAACGCCTGGCTCAAGATCGTGGTGTTCAGCACAATCGAATTCGCACCAAGCCCAGTCTTGGCGCCCTCGACCACCGCGCCGTTCGCCTTCAGCATCGCGCTATCGATCCCGAAGATCTGTCCGTTCGTGTAGCCGTTGGCGGCGCTCGCCTCATCCTTGAATTGAACGGAGAAATTGACGACCAGCGGGTAGGCTGAAGCGCTCAGGTTGGCGACGGTAGACGCGACGTTAGTGCAGTTCGCGTCGCTATCGGTATAAAAGGTGACCTGAGTCGCCGTCGCCCCTTTGCTCTGAGCGTCCGTCCACTCGTTCTTGGTCGACGTGTAGGTGGCGGGGTCCTTGGTCTTGAGGCTCTCGATGTA
>JAYUFT010000276.1:0-3288 GCA_043738605.1 Candidatus Dormiibacterota bacterium
GTGCCGTCGTTCTGGACCGGCAGTTGGAAGACGTTCCAGGCGCCGCGCGGGTCGCCGCTCTGGCTGACCGCGATGTCGAGGTGGTTGCGGCCGCTGCGCTCGATGGTCAGCACCACGTGGAAGAACTTGTTGGTGGCGCTGTCGAAGAGGCAGGTCGGGTCGGTGAGGGACGGCCCGCGCTTGCCGGTGCGGCGGTTGATGGCAGAGGGATAGCCGTAGAAGGTGTTGAGGTCGATGGGGCCGACCACGGTGTTGCCGAAAGAGTCGAAGACGCGCAGCACGTCGTTTCCGGACTCGACCTCGAAGCCGTTGCCCACGCAGAGCGCCTGGTCCGGCGGCTCGACGGAGAAGTCATTGCCGCCGTTTGCGTAACGGGTGTCGTGGAAGTTGACGCCGTCGAAGCTCCGGATGAACTCCGGGTTCGACTTTGCATTCTGCTTGCCATGCGCCGCCGCGCGGGCTCCGCTGTGAGTGGCGATGGAGCGGTTGACCTTGACCCCGTCGCTGTTGGCGCCGTCGCCGCCGTTGTCGAACTGGTTGTTAATCTCGACGGCGTCGACGCCGTCGCCTCCGCCCAGGGGGCCCGTGGCGGGAGAGGTCGTCACTCCCGACGAAAGGGGAACGGTTGTGCTGCCGGCCAAGGCAGGGGTCGCAAGGGCAAGGGCGAGAGTGAAGGCTCCCATAAGACTTTCGCGAATCGTCATCTGGCTCGTCTCCGGAGTTTGCGTACCAAGGTCCCAGCATCAGCTGCACCCACCGCAAGCGGCGGCCTGTCGATCGGTTGGCGGCGCGGAGGGTAGCTCAGCGGCACGGCACGACTCGACAGTTGCCAGTGCCGCGTCTTGTTCGTCGCTTTCAGGGGGACTATCCCGCAGACGCCAGCAATCCGGCACACCAAAAAGGGGAGAGAGCATGCGAGCTCAACGAGCCTTATGCGTTCTCGGAGCACTTGCGATAGGCGGCGTAATCGCCACCGGGGCATCGGCCGCGGATGACGGCGAAAGCATCGCCAGGAAGGCTGCCAAGGGTAAGATCAGGGCGGCCGTCCTGCCGATCCAGGTCCAGCGTGGTGGCCAGATCGTCACCGTCGGCCGGCCGCTGCCGTTCCTGTCGGCCGGCACCATCGCGGCGGCGAGCGGCGTCTCCGCTGCTGACGACCGCGCGGAAGCCGCCGACGGTACCGCAACCGGACAGGATCTGGGCAGCGCGAGCCTGGGCTCCGGGCCGGGATCCCTCGGCTGCTCGCGGCGCGACAGCGAGGGCAACACCCGAGTGAACCAGGATTGCGGCTTCCGACGGCAAGCGGAGGAGACGATCACCTTCAACCCGCTCGATCCCGACAATCTGCTCGCCGGTCAGAATGACAGCCGGGTCGGATTCAACCAGTGCGGCATCGACTGGTCCACGGACAACGGAAAGCATTGGGGCGACCTGCTGCCGCCGTTCCGCCAGAAGGTCAACAACCCGGCCGGCCAGGAGCCGGCTCCTGGCGATCCCAACCGGCACACCATCGAAGGCGGTCCGGGGACGTTTCATAGCTATGACGCCGCCAGCGACCCCGCGGTCGCAATGGATGTGCTCGGCCGCGGCTACTTCAGCTGCGTCATCTTCGACGTCTTCAGCAATGCAAGCGGGCTCTTCGTCACCCAATCCCCTCCAGGCGCTCACGGGTCGTTTTTCTTCAACATCGCCACCTTCGGACGGCGGTTCATGGTGGCCGAGGACAACAGCCCGCTCGTCTTCCACGACAAGAACTTCATCGCCGCCGACCGGTACGCCTCGAGCCCGAACCGCGGCAACGTGTACGTGACCTGGACGCTGTTCCGGTTCGATGCCAGCGGCAACTACCAGAAGTCGCCCATCTTCGGCTCGATGTCGACCGACGGCGGCAGGCACTTTTCTACGCCGGAGGAAGTCAGCGGCAGCTCGGACGCGCTCTGCTTCCAGGGCGGCTTCTTCACCGGCAACCCGGCGGATGAGCACAAATGCGACTTCGATCAGGGTTCCGACCCGACGGCCCTCCCCAACGGCGATCTGGCGGTCATCTTCAACAACGGGAACACCTCGTCGACAAATCCCAACGGCCAGCAGCTCGGCGTTGTCTGCCATCCCAGCGGCAACTCGGCATTGGGCACGGCGCATCTCAACTGCGCGACGCCGACCAAGGTTGGCGACGACGTCAGCACCGGCGAGCCGCAATGCAATTTCGGCCGCGGGCCCGAGGAGTGCATTCCCGGCGCGTTCATCCGGACCAATGACTTCCCCCGCATCAGCCGCAACACCGAGACTGGCCACCTCTATGCGGTGTGGCAGGATTATCGGAACCAGGAGTTCGACATCCAGCTCTCCATCTCCAGGGACGGCGGGCTGACCTGGACCGAGGCGGGGACGGTGAACCCCGACTTTGGGCTCGACCACTACTTCCCCGCGACCGACAGAGCGCTGACGGGAGGCAGGAAGGGCGACCGGGTGGGCGCCAGCTACTTCCGCACGGAGCGCGTCCCCAACGAGAACGCGACGCCGCCGGGAGGATTCGCCCAAGGGGTCAATCCCGGGACGGGCGCGGGCAACTCGGATTACGTCCTCGCCGGCGGCACCGACGCGCGGACGCCCTACAACTTCAAGGTGGTCTCCCCGGTGTTCCCGCCGCCGGACGGGAGCCAGGCCGGCTTCAACGGCGACTACAGCGGGCTCACCATCAACAAGGAAGCGGACGCGCACCCGATCTGGTCGGATACGCGCAACGTCGACCCGTACGCCCCGGCGGATGGCGTCACCCATGACGAGGACGTGTTCACAGATAGCGTCGACCTGCCGGAGGGTCAGGCAAAGCCCGCGGTGGGAACGATCGGCACTCGCTAGCTCGAGGCAGTCGAGGGCGCCCGACACCAACGGGCGCCCTCCCTTTCCCCTGCTCTGACGGCGCGCAGATGCTATTCTGCGACCTCCCGCATCCAGAGGGCGCCAACAATGCCTGAGACCTCAGAGACCCTCCGCCGCAAGCAGAAGGAGCTGCTCTTCCCCAACATCGCGAACTACTACCGGGAGCCGCTGGTGGTGGAGTCGGCGAAGGGCATGTTCGTCCGGGACGTCGAGGGCAAGGACTACCTCGATTTCTTCGCCGGCATCCTCACGGTCAGCGTCGGGCATTGCCACCCGCGGGTGACCGAGGCGGTCATCGCGCAGCAGCAGAAGCTGGTGCACGTCTCGACGCTCTATCCGACGGTGCCGCAGCTCGAGCTGGCCGAAAAGCTGGTGCAGATCCGGCCGATGCAGGAGAAGGCCAAG
>JAYUFT010000277.1:0-3283 GCA_043738605.1 Candidatus Dormiibacterota bacterium
CGCGGGATCTGGCTCCGCCAGGCCCGCGCCCTAGAGGGGTGTCCCCCCCCCTTTTAAGAGATCTGTTCGTCGATGAGTGGCGGCTGGAGATGCCAAGAGTGAGCCGACCACGTGATGACCTGTTCCTGCGTGATCGGATAGTGGTCGCTTGACGAGGTTGTGACCTTCACGCCAGGAAGCAAGAAGGGGTTGGTCTCGTTGAGGTTGCTCCCGGCGATGCTCATCACGTTGTCGCGAGTGAGGTTTGAGCCCGCCTGCCTGAGCACGTCGACCATCGTGTACGCGACGGCGACGCCATAAATGTTGAAGCCGTCATTGGGCTTGCACGTCGAGCATTTGGCGATCACCGTCTGATAGAGCTTCATCCCGTCGTCGTTCGCCCACTGCGGGTCGGTCGGGTCCTTGATGTACCCGACGCTGACGGCGCCGTCGATCTTCGCGCCCTTGGATTCGGCGATCTGCATGTAGGCGGCCGGGTCGGATACAGAGTTCACGTAGGTCAGCGGGGCCCAGTGGATGGCCGTGACGATTGCGAGAGAGCCGATGGTGAATGACGGGGTCGCAAAGATGAATAGTGTGTCCGCGCCCTTGGCCTTCAATGTACTCAACTGCGTGGCCAGCGAGGGAATCGCTGCGGTCACATCGTATTTTTCCTTGTCGACGATCATGGACGCCTTGTCGGCCAGCCCGTCGGTGAGCCCTTTCAGGTAGTCAAGGCCGTAGTCGTCATTCTGGTAGAGGACCCCGATCTTGGCGTTCGGGTGATTTGCCAGGATGTCCTTGGCATAGATTCGCGCCTCGCCCTGGTAGGGAGGCTGCCAGCCGATGGTGTATGGGTGCGAGCTGAAATCGGCCATGAAGGTGGTCGCGCCTGTGGCCACAAACAGCTGTGGCACCTTCTTGGAGTTCAGGTAGTCGCGCACCGATGTCTGGGGCTGAGTGCCCAGTCCGCCGAACATCGCGAACACCTTGTCCTGCTCAACCAGCTGCTTGGTCAGCGGCACGGTCTGGGCCGGGTTGTAACCGTCATCGAGGATCTTGTAGGTGATCTTTCGGCCGTTGACTCCGCCCTGGCTGTTGACATATGCGAAGTAAGCGTTGGCTGCGTTTGCGATCGTCCCGTAAGCAGCCGCGGGGCCTGACTGCGCGATGGTGACCCCAAGAAGGATCGAGTTGCTGGTGACCCCGGGCTCGGTCGCAGTGCTGGTGGAGCCTCCGCAGGCGGCGAGTGCGATCAGGCACGCGACAATGGCGGCAGATCTAGGTCCCGTTCGTGTCATGGAAGCCCTCCTATGTCGGTGACGAGATGCTTCAAACAGTGTGAGGGTCCGGCGGCATCTGTCCACTACCTATTTCACCCGCCCCTCGCAGGCGGCTGCGGAGGGCCCGGTAGGCGGCAGTCGCCAGGCCGACGAGGCCGTTCGGCGCGAAGATCATGATCACGATCAGGAGGGCACCGTAGGTCACTGCCGGGCCGGCCTTCACGAACACGCTGGAGATCTGGGACGGGATCCAGTCCTGGCCCGAGATGGTCTGGCTGGAGACGATCGGGAGCCAGTACACGAAAGCGCCGCCAACCAGCGGACCGGCGATCGACGCCAGGCCGCCGACAACGGTGCCGACCAGGATCTGGAACGAGAGCGCGACGGGGAACGTATCGGGGCTGACGTATCCGGTCGACAACCCGTATAGCGACCCCGCGACACCGGCATAGAAAGCGGACATTCCAAATGCCAGGGTCTTGTAGCCGGCGACATTGATGCCCGACGCCGCGGCCGCCACCTCGCCGTCGCGAAGGGCGCGCATGGCCCGTCCGGGGCGGTGGCGGATCATGTTCCAGGCCACCCAAAAGAGCACCGCTCCGGTCAACAGGCTGACGAAGTAGAGCCACTGCTCGCTCGACATCTGCGGCCCGTTGGTCAGCGTCGCGAAGGCATCTTTGGCGAACTGAGGCGGATCGGGCGGAACCATCAGGATGCCCTGGACGCCGCCGGTGAGCTTGTCGGGACGCTTGATGAGGCTCGGCGTCACGACCGCCAGCGCGAATGTGGCGAGGGCCAGGTACAGGGCGGAGAGGCGCAGAGCCGGGATGCCGAGGAGGAAGCCGACCGCGCCTGTGACCACGCCCGCGATCGGGATGGTCACCAGGTAATTCATGTGGTAATGGCTGACGAGGATCGCTGTCGTGTACGCCCCGAGTGCCATGAATGCGCCATGGCCAAGAGAGATCTGGCCGCTGTAGCCGACCAGGATGTTGAGGCCCATGATCGCGATCGTGAAGATCAGGACCAGCGTCCACTCGCTGCTCTCGAAGCTCGTGACGATGAAAGGCAACCCAACCAGGACGAGCGCGAGCGCGGCGACCAGCCAGTAACGGGGCGGGGACTGACGCAAGCGCGTCACCATTTCAGACTCGCCGGACCGACGGGCGGCCGAACAGGCCGTTTGGTTTGACGATCAGGACGACCACGATGATCAAGAAGGCAACAGCCAGCTGGAGATCCCCTCCGACCAGGTAGGCCCCGGCCAGGTTGACGGTCACGCCAACGATGAGTCCGCCGACGACAGCACCGAGCGGACTCTCGATCCCGCCGAGGACAGCGGCGGCGAAGGCATAGATGATGATCGTCTGCATCATGTTCGGCTCGAGCAGCAGGACCGGGGCGACCATGATCCCGGACAGGGCGCCAACCAAAGAGGCGAGGCCCCACCCGAGGGCGAGCATCCAGCTGACCCGCACTCCCAACAGCCGGCTGGCTTCCGGGTTGTGTGCGGCGGCCCGCATCGACAGGCCGATGGTCGTGCGCTGAAGAAGCAGGTAGACAAGTAAAAGGACGACTGAGGAAACTGCGATCACTCCTAGGTCCTGGTAGCTCATGAAGGCGCCGAGGATGTTCACGGTTTGGACTGAGAACGGGCTCGGGAACGAGCGCGGGACGTAACCGAACAGGAAGCCTGCGAGGCCGTTGAAGAGCGTGGCCAGCCCGAGTGTGATGATCACCAGCGTCAGAACCGGCGCCCGTTCCACCGGCCTGATGACCAGGCGTTGAATCACCACGCCGCCGGCAAACGCGATCGCAAGTGTCAGCGGCAGCGCGATCCAGTAGCTCATCCCGTGCTCGATCAGTGCGTAGGCGATAAAGGTCGCGAACATGGCCATCTCGCCTTGCGCGAAGTTGACGAGGCCCATGGCGTTGTAAATGAGGACGAGGGCGAGCGCGAGGCTCGCGAAGATGCCGCCGCTCGCGATGCCACTCAAGACGAGCTGCATAAACTCTTGCAT
>JAYUFT010000278.1:0-3276 GCA_043738605.1 Candidatus Dormiibacterota bacterium
GAAGGTTCTTGCCACCGGGCTCTCGATTGGCCCGCCGCGCAGAGCTTTCGCGATCTCCTGTGCTGCACCGAACGCGCCGCCCCAACCGATGCCCCCAAGCACCACACGGCCCACGCGCTTCGGGAAATCGACCATCGCCTGCAGGCCGATCTTGGCGCCCATCGAATAACCGAGATAGTTCGCGGTTTCGATGTGGAGGTGGTCCAGCAGGCGGCGCACGTCGGCGGCCATGATCTCCAGCGCGTAAGCGGCCGGATCGTGAGGCTTGTCGCTACTGCCATGACCGCGGCAGTCGAGACCCATCACGCGGTGGCCGGCTTTGGTCAGCGTCTCCTGCCATCGGGTTCCGACCCAGTTGAGCTGGTAGTCGGAAGCGAATCCGTGCACGAGCACGATGGGTGGACCGTCCCCAGGTCCATGGAGCTCGTAGTGCAAACGAACGCCCGCGCTATCGAAATCCATCGCCGTCGTTAGGCTACGCACGATGGCAGGCCAGCGGGCGGTTCACGAGCGGTCTGGAAAAGCGCTGGCGGAAGAGCTGGAGGTGGAGCGTTCGTTTTTCGGCCGCACCGCCGGCCTGATGCTCCGAAGACGGTTGGACGCGGGCCACGGCATGTGGATCAATCCGTGCAACGGGATCCACATGATGTTCATGAACTTTGCGATCGACGCCGTATTTCTCGACCGCAAGGAGCGCGTCAAGAAGGTGTATCGAAAACTGCCTGCGTGGTATGGCGTGGTGTGGTTCGTCTGGGGAGCTGAGAGCGTGCTGGAACTACCTCCAGGCTCGACCACGGGCATCGACCTGCAGCCCGGGGACCAGATCCTGCTGTAAAGAGGGACTTGACGCGAGCCGTAATTTCGAAACGTGCTTGCTGGCCTCGTCGATCTCTTGCTGCCGCCGCGATGTGGCGCATGCCGCGCTATCGGGTCGTGGCTGTGCGAGCGCTGCCGGGCGGCCATCAGGCATCTCGAGGAGCCGACTTGCCCCCGCTGCGGTGTGGAGCTTGAGTTCGTCAGGAAGAGCTGCGCATGCCGGGTCCGCCTGCGGGCCCTTTCACGCCTGCGCTCGGCGGTTGTCTACGAGGGCCCTATCGAGCTCGCGGTCAAGCGTTTCAAGTACGACGGTTGGCGCCGGCTCGCCCGCCCGCTCGCGCTCCTTCTCTCGGAGCGGCTGGTCGTGGAAGGCCTGTCGGCGCACTGGGTGCTGGCGGTACCGCTGCATCCGAGCCGGCAGCGGCAGCGAGGCTTCAACCAGGCGGAGCTGCTTGCCCACGAGCTCAGGAGGGGCATGGCGCTCGCGAAGCCACCGGGTGAGCTCGTCCGTACCCGCCCTACACCGCCACAGGTCGGCCACGACCGCCTGTGGCGGCTGGAGAACGTCCGCGGCGCCTTCGCGTGGCACGGAGCCGATCTCGCGGGCAGATCAGTCCTGGTCGTCGATGACGTGGCTACGACAGGCGCCACGATCGAGGCTTGCGCGGTGGCTCTGAGAGCCTCCGGATCGGGTCCGATCACAGGCGCATCGGTGGCAAGGGTGATCTTGTGACGCAAGGTAGGAGGGAGCCTCCCGTTGAACTCTGTCTTATAGTGCGTAAGCGGCGAGTGCGCTCAGAGCGCGCCCGGCCCGTATTCACGGCGCGGAGGCTGATCAATGGCAGTTCGGATCCCAGGCATCAACATCGATGAGTACTACCAGCAGCTCGGGCCGATCGAGCCGCTCATTCGTGACGACCGTGTAACCGAGATCATGGTCAACGGAAGCGACCACGTCTACGTGGAAATGGGCGGCAAGGTCGTTCTCACGAACATTAAGTTCACCGACGAGGACCAGCTCCTCAACGTGATCCAGTTCATCGTCCGCACGGTGGGCCGGCGCATCGACGAGCGCCAGCCCCTTTGCGATGCGAGACTCGCTGATGGCTCCCGCGTGAATGCGGTCATTCGGCCGCTCGCGTTGAACGGGCCCTTGCTCACTGTCCGAAAGTTCTCTCGCGATCCCTTCCAGGTCGATGACCTGATTCGATTCGGCAGCTGTAACGAGGCCGGTTTCGGTTTCCTGAAGGCGGCAGTGCTGGCCAAGGCGAACATCGTTATCTCGGGAGGCACCGGCACCGGCAAGACGACCTTCTTGAACGTGCTGTCCGGTTTCATCCCGGTCGAGGACCGCATCGTCACCATCGAGGACGCGGCCGAGCTGCAGCTCCACCAGGAGCACGTGTGCCGCCTCGAGACTCGACCGCGTGACATCAACGGCGAAGGGGAGGTCACGATCCAGCGCCTGGTCATCAATGCCCTTCGTATGCGGCCAGAAAGGATCGTCGTCGGCGAATGCCGAGGCGGCGAGGCTCTCGACATGCTCCAGGCGATGAACACCGGGCACGACGGCTCGATGACCACGATTCACGCCAACAGCCCGCGCGACGCCCTCGCGCGTCTGGAGACCCTGGTGCTGATGGCGGGCGTCGACCTTCCGGTCAAGGCCATCCGGCAGCAGGTGGCCTCCGGCATCAACATCATCTGCCAGCTCAACCGACTGCGCGATGGCTCGCGCAAGGTGACCGCGATCTCCGAGATCGTGGGTATGGAGCAGGAGATCATCACAATGCAGGACATCTTCGTGCTCGAGCAGAAGGGAGCCACGGCAGAGGGCAAGGTGATCGCGGAGTTCAAACCGACCGGCCTCCGGCCGAAGATCCTGGATCGGATCTTCTCGCAGGGCATTCCCTTGCCGAAGGAAATCCTCACCCTGTTCCCGCCTCCGGCCGGCTACAAGCCCTCGACCAAGTAGTCCGCGAGCGCGGGCGAAAGGGCGGACTTATACTCGGCTTGTGAAGGTCGTCCTGCATGACCGTACCGACGTTGTCGGGGCGGATCTGCGGGAGTACGCGCAGCGCAAGCTGACGCGCCTCGCGCACCACTTCGGCAAGGTTGCCGAAGCTGACGTGGAGTTCTCGCCAGTGCGAAAGCGGAACGGGCTCGTAACCGTCCTCTGCCGAATCAACGTCCACGTCGACGGCCGCCGCACGCCGCTGTTGACGGCGCACGAGAGCGGTGCGGATCCGCAAGCGGCGTTCGACCTCGCCTTCGACAAGATCGACCGCCAGGTGGTGAAGCTCAAAGAGAAGCGCACCACCCGCAAGAAGGCGGTGTCGGCCGTCCGCGTACCGGAGCAAGACGACGGCAGGGAGAAGGAGACCGAGCCGGAAAGGATTCGGTTGAAGCTTCGCCCCGTTTCGGTGCAGGAGGCGATCTCGGAGCTGGAATCGGACGGGC
>JAYUFT010000279.1:0-3272 GCA_043738605.1 Candidatus Dormiibacterota bacterium
GCCGCGACCTCCATTGCGGACTGCATGGACGGCCCTCTGGTCGTGGTCAACAAGTCGACGGTGCCGCCCCTGACCGGCGACATGGTCTCAAGGGTCCTGCGCCAGCGCAATGGAAAGCACCGCGCCGAGGTCGTTTCAAACCCCGAATTTCTCCGCGAGGGTTCCGCCATTCAGGACTTCATGCACCCGGACCGCGTGGTGATCGGCAGTCACGATCCAGTGGCGGCGGCCAAGGTGTCGCAGCTCTACGCTCCACTCGAGGCGCGCGTCCTGATCACGCCGAACATCTACACGGCGGAGATGGTCAAGTACGCATCGAACGCATTCCTCGCCGCGCGAATCTCCTTCATCAATGAGATCGCAAGGATCTGCGAGCGTGTCGATGCGGATGCCAAGCTCGTGGCGGAAGGAATGGGGCTCGACAAGCGAATCGGGCCGAGCTTCCTCGACGCCGGGATCGGTTACGGCGGCTCGTGCTTCGGCAAGGACGTGAAGGCGCTGGCCGCGCTGGCGGAGCGCTTTGACTACCACCCCGACCTCCTCAACGCAGTGATGGACATCAACCGCGACCAGAGGATGCTCGCCATTGACAAGCTGCGCGAGTGCCTCGACACGCTCGAGGGCCGGATCGTCGGCCTCCTGGGCCTTGCGTTCAAGCCGAACACCGATGACCTTCGAGACGCGCCAAGTCTGGACATCGCGAGAGTGCTGATGGCGGCCGGAGCAGAGGTGAGGGCTTATGACCCCGCTGCGATGGAGCTGGCGCGCGATCTCTTGCCCGAGGTCGAATACTCGGCTGACGCCTATGCGCTGGCCGACGGCGCCGACGGCCTCGTGCTGGTGACGGAGTGGAACGAGTTCCGCCATCTCGACCTGGCGCGGGTAAAAGCGTCCATGCGCAAGGCCGTGATGGTCGACGGGCGAAACATCTACGACCCGGCCATGATGCGCGGCCTCGGGTTTACCTACAGAGGAATTGGCCGCGATTAAGAAAAGGGCGGTGGTGTCGGGAGGAGCCGGGTTCATCGGCTCCCATCTATGCGAGGCCTTGCTGGACGCCGGCATGAGCGTGCTCGCGCTCGACAACCTGCTGACCGGGTCGCCAGACAACGTGCGCGAGCTGCTTGCGCGGCCTGACTTCGAATTCCGCAAGGCCAACGTCAACGACAAGGTGGACGTCGACGGAGACGTGCGTTACGTCCTCCATTTCGCCTCGCCGGCCTCGCCCCCGCAATACGACGCGAACCCTATCCACACGCTCAAGGTGGGAACACTTGGGACCATGAACATGCTCGGCCTTGCGCGCGCCAAGGGCGCGACGTTTCTGCTCGCGTCGACATCCGAGGTGTACGGCGACCCGCTGGTCCATCCGCAACCTGAGACATATTGGGGCAACGTCAACCCGATCGGCCCGCGCGGCTGCTACGACGAGGCGAAGCGGTGCGCAGAAGCGTTCGCCATGGCCTACCACAAGGCCCACGGAGTGGACACGCGCATCGTGCGCATCTTCAACACCCACGGCCCCCGTATGCAGGTGCTGGACGGCAGGGCTGTGCCGAACTTCATGGCGCAGGCGATCAGGAGCGAGCCGCTCACGGTGTACGGCGACGGTTCGCAGACTCGGAGCCTCTGCTACGTCTCCGATCTCGTGCGCGGGGTCCTCGTGGCGCTCGAGCGCGCCGACGAGCTTCCTGTCAACCTCGGCAACCCCGAGGAGGTGACGGTCCTCGAACTGGCGGAGACGATCGTGCGCCTGGCCGGCTCGAAAAGCACCATCGAATTCCGCGAGCTGCCCGTCGACGATCCGAAGCAGCGCCGTCCCGACATCACCCGCGCTCGAAGCCTCCTCGGCTGGGAGCCCAAGGTAGCCCTGGAGGAAGGTCTCGGCCGGACCCTGGAATACTTCCGGACCGTCGTATGACGACGCCAGAGCAGCTGAAGAAGTACGTCCGCGACGTCCCGGGCTACCCGCAGGCGGGCGTCATCTTCCGCGACATCACACCCCTGCTGGCGCGCAAGGAGTTGTTCCGCGAGGTCGTCGACCTGATGTCGAAGAGCTGGAGCGATCACCCGCCGGACCTCGTGGCTGCCATCGAGGCGCGGGGGTTCATCCCCGGCGCGGCCATGGCGGTCAAGCTCAACGCGGGGTTCGTGCCGATCAGAAAGCCGGGAAAACTTCCCTGGAAGACGATCGGCGAGGGCTACCAGCTCGAGTACGGAACCGACCAGCTCGAGGTCCACTCGGACGCCGTCGAGCCCGGCCAGAGGGTCCTGATAGTCGATGATGTACTCGCGACGGGCGGTACCGCGGCCGCCGCAGTTCGCCTGATAACCAAGCTCGGCGGCCATGTCATCGGTGTGCAGGTATTGATCGAGCTCGAGGACCTGGGCGGCAGAAAGCGCCTGCCCGACCTGAAAGTGGTCAGCGAGATCGTCTATTAAGGCGATGTCATTTACGGCGACGTCATTTAAGGAGAAACAACGGATTTGAAAGTCAGCGCGAAAGGAAGCGACGTCAAAGACCTGAACCTGGCCGCGAAGGGACAGGACCTCATCGAGTGGGCAGCGCGTGAGATGCCGGTCTTGAGCCTGATCCGCGCCCGGTTCACGAAGGAGCAGCCGCTCAAGGGATTGAAGCTGGCGGCGTGCCTGCACGTCACCAGCGAGACCGCGAACCTCATGCTCACGCTCAAGGCGGGGGGCGCCGATGTCGTGCTCTGCGCCTCGAACCCGCTGTCCACCAACGATGCTGTTGCGGCCGCGCTCGCGTCGCAGCACATGATCAGCACCTACGCGATTCGCGGTGAGGACAACGACACCTACTACAGCCACATCGAAGCAGTGCTCGATCACCGTCCGGTCATGACGATGGACGACGGCGCCGACCTGGTGTCGGTGCTGCACAAGACGCGCCAGCACCAGCTGGAGGACGTAATTGGCGGCACTGAAGAGACGACCACCGGCGTCGTGAGGCTCAGGGCCATGGCGGAGCGAGGCGTGCTGCGTTACCCGATCGTCGCGGTCAACGAAGCGGACACGAAGCACATGTTCGACAACCGCTACGGGACCGGCCAGTCGACCATCGACGGGATCATCCGCTCCACCAACGTGCTGCTCGCAGGCAAGACCTTTGTCATCGCCGGCTATGGATGGGTCGGTCGCGGCCTGGCCTCGAGGGCCAAGGGCCATGGCGCCGACGTGGTCGTCACCGAGGTGGACTCGGTGAAGGCGCTCGAGGCGGCGATGGACGGGTTCCGGGTGATGACGATGGG
>JAYUFT010000280.1:0-3242 GCA_043738605.1 Candidatus Dormiibacterota bacterium
GACAATCGCCTTGCCACCCTGTGCGGGCCGGGGTAGACACGGCGGTCCCTGGGGCGCTTAGCTCAGATGGATAGAGCGTCGGCCTCCGAAGCCGAAGGCCGCCGGTTCGAATCCGGCAGCGCCCGCCAATTTGCTGAAATCACAGACGTTTTTGTCGCTACATTCAGTGGCGAACGCGTTGGTAACAACCGGGTAACAAACGGCCCGACTTTTCTCCCGTTCGAGGGCCCCGAAATCCCGGCGCCGCGCGATGCAACTCCAGGTCGTCTGGGCACGAACAGGACAACTCGGTGTCCTTTGTGGACCTGTAGCCATCGGTTCTTGGAGCCGAAGAGAGGTGCACCACGACTGGCAACTGGCGGATCCCAAGGGCCAGCCGCTGCCGGTCGTGCGCGAGGTGCGGGACGCCATCCGCGGTCGAGTCGAGGAGTTCATCCAGAGAGAAGGCTGGGGGCGGGGAACACCATGACGATCCAGGTCAGCATCAACGGCTTTGGAAGGATGGGCAGGCTCGCTCTGCGCGCTGCGTGGGGATGGCCGGATCCGAAGGTGGAGCGCTTGGCAAAGGGGGCGTGCGTGATCGCGCTCACCGGATACGGCCATGCCCAGAGCCGCACGCGCAGTCAGGTCGTCGGCTTCGCGAGGCACCTGGTGAAGCCTGGGGAGATGCTGGGAAGCATCGTGTACGCTTATCGGGCCAATGCGAGCCCCTTCAGTGGCACCCCTGCGCGCCGCTCATCATCGACGAGCGCATGCCTTCCATTTGTCCCATGCGGTCCATCTCGTGACCGGTGTGCGCCCTCATCGTGTCGGCGTGCCAGATCATCTCGGCCGCCAGGTTCGGCGCAGAGCAGCCATTCTTCGCGTGCGCATCGAGTTCGCTCCTGATGGCCGCGCAGCCGGCGGCGAAATCAGCCCGGTCTGACCTGCCCAACGAGTTCATGCACTGGTCCATGCCACCGCTCAGAGACCGCATCCGATCGACCAGAGCGCCTGCCTCGCGGGCGTAGTCCGCCATCGCAGCCATGCAGGTAGACGGAGCTGCCGCCGTCGCAGACTGCGCGTGGGCATCCACCGCCGCGTCGAGCGAGCTGGCGGTAGCACGGTAGTCAGCGATCTGCTGCGAGAACATGGAGCCGCCACAGCCGGAAGCGACCAAGGTTAACACGAGCGCCATCGAGCGCATGAGTAATCTCCTTGCGAGTTCCTAAGAGCGGCGCGGACGACGCGCCTGCCTGGTTCACGTCGCAAAGCCAGTGCCAACCGGTCAATCTGAGGTCGTCCTCTTACCTGTTTGTACCGACGAGCTGACGGGCGGGGAGCAGTCATGAGTCTCTCCTGTAGTGGTCTCCCAGCATAGGCTGCGAGTGATGCGCCTCAACCCAGAGCGGGAACGGAGACGACAGACGCAAAATCTGGGAGTGGCCTTGGCGCCGCGCGCAATGTGTGCGCCACGCCATCGCAATCGTCGCCTTCGCGCGGGGAGGCCTGCGGCTTGCAGCCCGCAACGGCGAGGAGACGCCCTTGACCGCTAAACAACCGGTGGACTTGACCCCGGGGAATCCAACCCGGCCGCAGAGGCAGGATCTCGAGCAGCTCGTCCGCAAGCACCGCGTCGTCTACAGGGTGTTCCCTGCCAGCGAGATGGAGGGGAGCGAGCGGATCCACGTCGGCTATGACCTCGACCTCCTCGGCGCACACCAACCGCACTCAAAGGGACTACTGCCCGGTTGCGAGCGCTGCCAAGCGGTCTGGGACGACCTTCATCGCATCGGCGAGGCCGTGCATCCTCCTGACGATGGTCGGGTGACTGAGAATGGAGTGGCCATGTTCGACCATGCGCTCCTCACCCGACCCGGACGCGACACTGCGGAGCGCGACGAAGTGCGGCTCACCCTCACGATCCGCCACAAGGGCAACTACTTCGCATCGATCGATGCGTGCGAGGAACGCTGCCTGCACGAGGTGGTCGGAGCGCTCCGCGACCTCGGGGTGCAAGAAAACGTGTGGCAAGAGAGGAGCAACGTTCACGGATGAGGTGCGACGCATCGACCAGCTGTTTCTTCCGATCGCAGCGGCGTGGTTACAGCCGTGCGCGACGGAGCCGCAGCGCGTTCGCGATCACCGACACGCTGCTGAAGCTCATCGCCGCGCTCGCGATCATCGGGCTCAGCAGCAGCTCGAAAACCGGGTAGAGCACGCCCGCCGCGATGGGTAGGCCGAGCACGTTGTAGGCGAAGGCCCAGAACAAATTCTGCCGGATGTTGCGGATGGTGGCGCGGCTCAAGCGGCGCGCGCGGAGGATGCCGCGCAGATCGCCCTTCACCAGGACCACGGCCGCGCTCTCCATCGCCACGTCGGTGCCGGTACCCATGGCGATGCCCACGTCGGCGGTGGCGAGTGCGGGGGCATCGTTGATGCCATCGCCCGCCATCGCCACGACGTGGCCCTGCTTGCGCAGGCGCTCGACGGTGGCGCTCTTGCCGTTGGGGAGGACCTCGGCCTCGACGGCTTCGATGCCGAGCTTGTGCGCCACCGCCTGCGCCGTGGTGCGGCTGTCGCCCGTGACCATGACCACGCGGACGCCCGCCTCTCCCAGCGCCCGGACAGCCTCGGCTGCTGACGGCTTGATCGGGTCGGCCACGCCAACCATTCCCGCCAGCTTCCGTCCGACCACCACGAACACGATGGTCTGCCCGTCGCGGCGCAGCCCCTCTGCACGCTCTTGGACGACCCCAGCATCGATCCCGAGATCCGCGAGCAGCGCGGCGTTCCCGAGAGCCACGGAGGTGCCATCGGCGTCACCAACAACCCCCTTCCCGGTTATGGCCCGGAAGCCTGATGCCGCCGCAGCCGAGATGCCGCGCTCGCGGGCTCCCTCCACGATGGCGTGGGCCAGCGGGTGCTCGCTTCCGACCTCCAGTGCTACTGCAACACGCAGCACCTGCTCCTCCGAGAAGCCGGGCAGCACCACCACCGCGACCAGGCGCGGTTTGCCTTCGGTCAGCGTGCCGGTCTTGTCGACGACGAGCGTGTCCACCTTTTCCATCGTCTCCAGCGCTTCCGCGTTGCGGACGAGAATCCCCAGGGTCGCCCCGCGCCCCGTCGCCACCATGATGCTCATCGGCGTAGCGAGCCCGAGCGCGCAGGGGCAGGCGATGATCAAGACCGCCACGGCGTTCACCAGCGCGTGAGCGAAGCGCGGCTCGGGGCCGACCAGGAGCCAGACCGCGAAGGTGATC
>JAYUFT010000281.1:0-3217 GCA_043738605.1 Candidatus Dormiibacterota bacterium
CCTGCTGACATCTGACCCAAGGCATGCAGGCGTTCCTCGGCGATCACGGAGTCCTGCGTGAGCTTGATCTGGTGGATCGCCTCCTCGAGCTGCGACTTCGCCTGACGAAGGTTGTCGAGGTCTTCCTCACGGTCCCGCCGCGACTTCGCCTCCGCCATCGCCCTGGAGATGGCCATGCTGAGGCGGCCGGTCCTGTCCTTGGACACGTAATCTGCGGCGCCGTTGCGCATCAGCTCGGTGGCCGCCTCTTCGCCGATGGTGCCCGACACGATGATGAGGGGGACGTCGATACGTGACTCGCGAAGGATCTCGAGGGCGCGAGACCCGCTGAAGCTCGGCAGGTTGCAGTCGCTGAGTATCACGTCCAGGCATGGGTTCAAGGCGGCTCGGAAAGCCGCCTCGCTGTCGACTCGCGACCAATCGAGATTCCGCCCATCGCGGTGCAGCTGTCCGATGATCAGCTCGGCGTCGTTCGGGACGTCCTCGACGATCAGGGTTCGAAGCGGAGCAGTCATTCTCAGGCCTTGTGCGGTGCCTGGTTATAGACCAGCCAGTACAGACCGAGCTGGTGCACAGACTCGGTGAACTGCTGGAAGTCGACAGGTTTTTGCATGTAGCTGTTCACGCCCAGCTGGTAGCTCTCGACGATGTCCTTGTCTTGCGTGGACGAGGTCAGGATCACTATCGGGATCATCTTGGTGCGCGGGTCGGCCTTGGTCTGTCGAAGGACCTCGATGCCATCGACCTTGGGCAGCTTCAGGTCGAGGAGGATCAGCCTCGGACCGCTATCGATGTCGCGGTCCGAGTACGGGCCGCGGCACATGATGAAATCCAGCGCTTCCTCGCCATCCCGAACCACCTTGATGTCGTTCGCCAGGTGGCTCGTTCTGAGCGCGTGGAGCGTCAGCTCGACGTCGTTGGGGTTGTCTTCGACCAGCAGGATCTCGACCGCATCAGGTTCTCGCATTTCCGTCCTCCAGCGTGAGATAGAAAGTCGCGCCGGTGTCGACAGCGGCTTCGGCCCAGACCTTGCCGCCGTGGCGTTCGACGATTCTTTTGACCAGCGCAAGTCCGACGCCGGTGCCCGGGAAGTCCTCCATCCGGTGCAGCCGCTGGAAGACCCCGAAGAGCTTGTCGATATACCGCATGTCGAAGCCGGCGCCGTTGTCCCTGACGAAGAACGTGACCATGTGATCGTTGGCTGGGACGGCCGGGATCGAGCCGACCTCGATTCGCGCTGCCGTCCGGAGGCGGCTGAATTTCACAGCGTTGCCCAGGAGATTGCGAAATACCTGTCTGATGAGGATCGGATCCGCGTAACACGGGGGCAACTCCCGGATCACGAACTCGATCTTCCGCTCAGGGTTTTCCTGACTGAGCTCTGCGATCACCTCGGTGACCACGCCATCCGTGAAGACGCGTCTCTTCTTGAGCTCCACACGCCCGAGGCGTGAGAAGCTCAGCAGGTCGTCGATCAACATGCCCATTTGCACGGCGCCGGCCTGAATGATCCCGAGCTTGCGAACACTGTCTGGTGCGAGCCGTCCCTCATTCTCTTCGAGGACCATGCGCGAGAAGCCGTCGATGCTTCGCAGAGGTGAACGCAGGTCGTGCGAAACGCTGTAGCTGAACGCCTCGAGCTCGCGGTTGCTGGCCTCGAGCTCCGACGTGCGCGCCTTCACCCTCTGCTCGAGCCGGAGGTTGGAACCCGCGAGGGCCGCCTGCACCGTCTGCCGATCGCGCAATACCACAAGGAGGATGAGCTTGGTCGCGACCAGCAGCGCGAGCAGCACGATCGTGATGACCAACACGTTGCTGCGCAGCCGGTCGGCGTCCTCGAGCGCGACGGAGGCAAGCACACTGGTCACCACGGTCCAGCCGATATCTGGGACGGGCGAATAAGCGGTGAATCGGTCCTGGCCACCGAAGTTGACGCGCCCGACGGACTTATTGCCTGCCAGCGCCGCCGCCACGCCGGTGCTGGTGTCCTTCACGAGCGTGGTCGGCAGCAAGCCACTCTGCGCCAAGATGATTCCCCGTTGGTCGGTGACCTCGATCTGCAATGCCTGATTGCGAGCGAAGCCTGAGAAGAGACTTTGCGTCGCGCTAAGGTCGTAGCCGACAAGGAGGATTCCGACCACAGTGCCGGCGGGCGCATACCGTCCGTCAGCGCGGACCGGATCGACGATCGCGATCACGAGCGGTGTTCCCGGCGCGACTGACTCGTATGCGGATGAGACGTAAGCCTTGCCGGTCCTCGTGACTCCCACGTACCAATCGCGACCCGTGAACTCACGCCCGTAAGTCGCCTGCGCCAGGGGTGGGTCCATGTTGAGCCAGGAGAAACCGTGCGAATCGATAATGCCGGCGAACCTGGTGCCCGATTGCACTGCCCTGAGATCCTTGACGGCCTCCAGGATTGCCGGCGCGTCGTAGTTGAGGTGATTGCCATCCTTGAGCGCAGCAACCAGGGCGAGCCGGTGCGCGTAGGAGTCCTCGAGGTTTGTCAACGCCTTCAGCTCGGTGGCCACATTGGCGGCGGCCAGCGTGCTCGAATCCGCAAGCTTCTGAGTTGAGGCCGTCGTGAGCGTCGAGTAGATCGAGTTGACGCTGAGGGTCGAGAGCAAGACCAGCGGTCCCATAGTGCCGATTGCGAGCAGCGCCACGAACGTGTTCGGCTGTCGCGAAGCCAGCCAGGCGCCGACCCGTGCCAAAGGGCGCCGAGGCTTCCTGCCATCGCCGGCGCCGAGCCCATCGGTTCGAAGCACAGAGATCACCGGAGGGGATGCGGTTCGAGGGTGTACGTCGGCCGGGACCGCCACGGCAGGCCAAATTACCGCCTGGCTCATAACGGCACGACAGGACGCCGAACCTGGATCCCCACTGCTATGGGTTTACGCGAGAACCCGCAAAAAGTCGCCATGCTGAGGCATGGGGCAACCAACCATCCATATTCAGGGTGAACGCGGTCCGCCACGTTCAGTTTTGCGTCCTTGACGCCTTGGAGCCGCGGGCCTACGCTCTGGCGGTCCAGGCACATTCCTGGAGAGAAGAGGGGTCGACACTAGATGGACAAAGGGCTCTCGGCGGAGGAGGCGAGCCGGCTCTACGAGCTCGACCGGACTCACTGGCTGCACCCCCAAGGTGACCTCGACGCGCCTCCGGGGACGATTCCCCAGCTGATCTTTGCAAGCGGCGCCGGCGCCACCCTCACCGA
>JAYUFT010000282.1:0-3213 GCA_043738605.1 Candidatus Dormiibacterota bacterium
GCCTCGGCGTCCTGGAGACGCGTCGCGATGGCCTCGGCGCCGTAGCCAGAAAAGATCGGGATGATGACCGCGCCGATCTTGACGGTGGCAAGGACGGAGATCGCGACCTCGGGACACATCGGCATGTAGATGCCGACGCGATCGCCAGATCGCACTCCTAGACGGCGCAAGGCACTCGCCAAGCGGCAGACCTCTTCATCGAGCTCGCCATAGGTGAGCTTGCGGACGTCGCCGGGCTCACCCTCCCAGATGAGCGCGAGCTTGTCGTGGAACTCGCTGTCGCGATGGCGGTCGAGGCAGCTCTGCACGATGTTCATGCGCGCGCCGATCCACCACCGGGCCCAGGGCTTGCCGTCCGAGAGGTCGACGACCTTGTCGTAGTGGCGGTAGAAGGCGATGTCGATGTCCTTGATCGCAGCGTCCCAGAACCACTCGATGTCATCGTCGGCGCGCTTCAGGAGCTCGCGGAAGGTCTCAATGCCGTGCTGATCCATGAAACGCTTGAGCCGGCTCCGGGCGATGACCTCGTCGCTCGGCTCCCAGATCACGTCTCCGATCACGACTGGCTGCATGGCCTTTGAAGTCTAGACGTACCCCTAAACTCGGCCTTTATGGACCAGCTGCCACCCGACTTCGCCAAGACCCTGGTCCGGGTGATCGAACCTGGCCAAGAGGCGGCAGTGGCCGAGATCATCGGGGCGGCGACCTTGCTGGACGACGATGAGTTGCGGATATTTCTCGAGAAGTTCGCGAAGCGAGTACGTGCATCGCCAAAGCCGGTCAATTCGCAAGAGCTCCAGCAGTTTCTTCAAGAGGTCAGATCGGGCGGCCAGTCAACCGCCACCTGATCCGTTCCGCTTCCTGGTAAAGCTCCCAGTAGTTCAGCCAGGCCGTTTGAGCGACTGCAAATGCGATCAGCGGCTTGTAGTGCGAACGAGCGCCTCGCACAGCGTGCTGTTGGGCGTAACACCATCGATCCCATGCTCGCTCGACGGTGGAATCAACAAGCTCCAGCCACTCCTCCTCTTCCGCGTTGTTGGGAGGTGGCGGTAATGTGAGCAGCTTCCACCTCCTCTCATCGCGGACCATCGTCACGACCGGCTGACCGCCCGGCCGCCCGACGTGGCGGTTGGGGCGAGGACTCTTTGGGTTGGCGGCCATGAGGCGTTGCTGTACCGCGAACACGAGGTCGTGCGCAGCCCGCAGGGTGGCGGATGGCATCGGCGGATCGTGCCTTCCCAACCTGATTTGAAGGTTGCGGATCGCCTCGCGCAATGGCTCCGGCGCTTCAGTGCGGTCGTCGAGGTGCAGCGTCTCGACCTCGTCCAGCAGCACGTCGGACTCTGCAAGCAGGGACTTTCTGCGCGCCTCGCCGGCCGTCATTGGAACCGGTCGCCGGACGGCAACGATCATGGCCTGCACCATAACTGCTGTACGGCAATTGTCAAGTATAGGTTTACAGCGAATTTCGCCCGCCTCGGCCTGATGCATTAACAGGCAGGCTTGGCATCCGGTCCGATCCGGGCCTAACGTCCCCACCGACATGATTCAAAGAAGAAGGTGGCTCGTGGCGTTGGCAGCGCTGGGGATCGGAGGCGCGGTCTGCGCTGTCCTGCTCATCGTGGCCAATCCTGCACGTGATGCAGTCGACGTATATGTCGCAAGTCGAGACCTGCCGGCGGGCGCAGCGCTCGGCGCCGACGCAGTCGCAATCGAACGCATGCCTGTTACTTCGCGCCAGTCACTTCTGTTCGGTCGTGGCGATGAATCCCGGTTGGCAGGCATGAACGCGTCCCACGATCTCGCGTCGGGCCAGCTGATCCAGCGAAGTGACGTGATGGATGCGAGCTCGGCCGCAGACCGCCGACTCGTGTTCGTGCCGGTGAAGGATGTGCCAGCCGCTGCCCCGGGCTCAAAAGTCGACCTGCTTGTGGTCGGAGGCACTCCGGATCATCCGACAGTGATTCCGTTCGCGCTCGGTGTCGAATTGCGTTCGACGAGCGCAAACGGCTTGACGGTGATGGTGACGTCCGGGCAGGCGTCGGCGTTTGTGTATGCCGCGGATGCGATGCGATTGGTCGCTGTGATTGCTGAGCCTGGCGCTGCCGCAGGTGCCGAAGGCCCGGTGTCCAGCTCGAGCGAGGCCATGGCTGCGGTGGCCCAGAGATAGTTGATGAAGAGCCGGGTGATAGCGATTACCGGACCCAAAGGCAGCCCAGGGTGCTCCTTCCTGGCGGTGGCGCTCGCCCGCCACCTTGCTGAACGCCAGGTCTCAACGCTGGTGCTCGACGCAGACGGCGAGGGTGGCGGCCTCGCCGCGTTGCTCGACCTCGGCTCCGCTGGTGCGAGCAATGGAAATCCAGCCGATGAGCCGACGATCAAGGTCGACCAGAACCTGTGGTTTGCCGAAATTGGTAAAGGCGCTGCAGATGCGTTCAACGGGCTCCAGTGGATGGGCGCAGCCCGAGCGGAGCACGAGGTAGTCATCGTCGACCTCGGACACAGCGTTGGGCAGTTGCAGCGGCAGCTCTCCGCCGCGGCCGACTGGCTCCTCTGGGTGGTCGTGCCCGATCGCAGTGGATTGCAACGAGCCGATGCAGCGCTGGCCTCGGGCCAGCTCGGTGCCGCCAGCACAGGTCTGGTCTTCAACCGGATTCGTAGTGGCTGCCTCGAAGGCGCTGAAGTCGCGCTGTCCGGCCGGCACGAGCTGCCGGTTTTGGGCCGGTTTGCAGAAGATCGACGCGTATCGCAGCGGCTGACCCGCGGTCTGCCTGTTCATCGTGTCTGGAGCCTTCGGCGACCTCTTGGCGCGCTGGCCAAGTCAATTCATCCGGATGCGCCCTTGGCGGTCTCCAGGTGGCAATAACGCCAAGCGATCGAGTTGTGGTCGAGAAGCAGGCTCGGGCGCGCGTCGAGTCCGAGCTCGCGGCCGAGCTGGCACGACGCGACCTCACGCGTGTGCGCGTCGAAGACCAGCCGTGGGTTCATGACCTGGTCGGACGTGTAGTCAACGAAGAGCAGCGCCGAGCCGTGCCGCCGATGCAGGGCGAGGAGTCCGAACAACTTTTGCGGCGGATCTTTGCCGCGGTGACACCGCTAGGCCCGCTGGCGGAACACCTCGCAGACCCAGACGTGGAAGAGGTGCGTATCAACGGCACCGAGGCGTGCTTCATCTTCAAAGGTGGGCGGCGTCAAGAAATTGCGCCGCCCTTC
>JAYUFT010000283.1:0-3212 GCA_043738605.1 Candidatus Dormiibacterota bacterium
GACCCGAGCCCGCGGCCGCCTGTGCGACCGAAGCCTGGGGCGGCTGAGGTAGGGGTACCGAGCACGCCAACAGGCACACGGCAAGCGACAGGACCACGAAACGGTGCATGACGCAGGCCACGGTAAGAGAAGGGACGCCGATCGAAAACCCAGCCTGTTAAGGAGTCCCGCCTCAGATCAGCTCGATCGCCATCCCCGCACGCGCGCCGAGAAACCGATCGGCCCGGGCCTCGCGGATCCCGATCTCGAGGTAGCCCATGCTCCCGACGTATACAAACGGCTCATTCGGCCGCGCCTCGGCGTAGTTCGCCGCCGACGCGGTGATGTCGTGGTTGTGGATGCGCATCCGGCGCACCGGTGGCTTCAGGTTGGTGACCAGGTTGCCGAACCCGTCGATCCAGAGCACCCGCGGAAGGTGGTCGAGCATCTGCGGGGGATCGGTCGGATGGCCTAGCGATTCGAGCGGCACCCCGGAGGCCAAGGCCGCCGCCGCCGGAGCGAACACGTCGCGGCCTTCGAACGTCGCCGAGCCGCCCGATCGGGGCGCCAGCTCGACAGCCTTCTGCAGGCCGACCTCCTCGATCACGATCGAGAACAGTCCGTTGTCAGGCCCGACGTAGTAGAGCCCGCCGGCCCGAATCGCGAGTCGCCGGCGCGCGCTTCCTACGCCGGGGTCAACGACCACCAGGTGCACGGAGCCGGCGGAAAAATGACGTGTGCCCGCGAAAAGCATGAAGGCGCCGGCGAAGACGTCGAACCGCGGCACCTCGTGGCTGACGTCCACCAACACCGCATGCGGGCAACCTGCCAGCACCACTCCCTTCATCGCCGCCACGAGCGGCGAGCCCGACCCGAAATCGCTCGTAAAGGTGACGACAGGTGGCCCGGCTACGGTGCCGTGGCTACCAGTACCTGGTCTCCTTGAAGGGGTCGGCTTCATCGTGGTATCCGCGCTGCTCCCAGAACCCGAGCCGGTTGCGATCCATGAACTCTAGCCCGCGAAGCCACTTGGCCGACTTCCAGAAGTATTTCGATGGTACGAAAAGGCGCAGTGGCCATCCGTGGTCGGGGGTGAGGTCGGCGCCATTCCACGCATAACAGAGGAGGTTCTGCTCGTTGTCGAGCACGTCCAGCGGGACCGAGGTCGTGTAGCCGTACTCGCTGTGCGCCATGACGTACTTCGCCTCGGGCTTCGGCTTGACGCGCGCGAGGATCTCCTTGATCGGGACTCCGGTCCACCGATCGCCAAGCCGGCTCCAGCCGGTGACGCAGTGGATGTCGGCGACCACTTCCTTGGCGGGCAGCGCGCGCAGCTCGCCATAGTCCAGGGTGACCGGGTTTTCGACAGCGCCGAACACCTTGAAGTCCCAGGTCGTGATGTCGGTCTTGGGCACCGGCCCGAAATGCAGGAGGGGCCACTTGTCGGGTGCCGTGAGGGTCTGGCCAGGCGGGATGCGGGCCGGATCGACGCCCTCAGGAATCTTCTTACCCTTGAACAGAAAGGCCATTGCGCGAGTATAGGAACGCGTGGCGGCGCGCCGTTGTTCCCGGGCCGGACGGCGAATTGGGCGCCGCTATACTGGCGTACCGCTGGGGTTCCCCGCGACGAAGTCGCGGGAGTAAGGCCCTGCGCGCGCCCGGCGCTATGTGGGTCCGTAGCTCAGTTGGGAGAGCGCGTGAATCGCACTCACGAGGTCAGGGGTTCGAATCCCCTCGGATCCACCAAATTTTGCATAGCTACCCGTTCAGCCCGCGCGCAGCGAAGTTCCGGCGCTGGCGACGATCTGCTGCAGGGCGCCCACGTGTCCCTTGAAGGCAGCTCTGCCGCGCTTTGAGAGCGACACGGAAGTGCGAGGAAACTTGCCGACAAACGCTTTGCGGATGGTCACGTAGCCGGCGTCCTCCAGGATCGTCAGCTGCTTCGACAACGCCGAGTCGGAAACACCGGCATGGTCTCGGATGAACTTGAAATCGGCCCAGCGGCTCGCCGCCAGCAGGGACACGATGGCGAGCCGAGTCGGTGCATGAATCACCTCGTCGAACCGCGCCTCGGTCATCGCGCCCCCGCGGAGCGGGCGACCATGCTGCGCCGCAGACGCGACATCAGGAGGGGCCCGCCGACGATCAGCATCACCGCTGCCAGAGCCGTACCGATCGTCGCCGGATACGCAACGCTCGCAGCTTGCAGCCCGAACGCGACCACGAGGGACGCGCCGACCACCAGCCATACGAAGCCGACGATGTAGAGAGCCCCGGGAGTGCCCAGGGTCGCTGGATGGACCCGAGCTCCGGGGTACGCGCCGCTGACCATCCACACCGATAGCCCGGCGATGATCAACGCGACCAACACCGCCACAACAGCGGTCGCGGTTCTCTGATGTGAATCGGCCGCCACACCGATGGGTATCAGCAGCACCCCGACCACCCACCAGTACCACCCCGGTACCAGGACCGCGTCTATCACGCCTGCCTGCCGTCGATTGATCTCCGTCAACTCGTTCGCCGCGTCACCCGCATCCAGTCGCTGTTCACTCATTCAGCGATAGTAGCATATACTTTCCTAATAGACAAGTACTTTCCTCGACCGCGTCGCCTGTGCCGAATAACCCCTCATCCACACGTTGTCGGCACGCGGCTCCTCTGAAAAGTCGGCCACGGCGCCCCTGCCACCTCGACGTAGCCTCCAACGTCGAGATCGCTCCGCCATGCCTCAAGCTGACCGACGGCCACCACGATGTCGGCGCAACCAGAGTCGAGGCTCCTGCGTATGTCATCAGGCTCCGATGCCACGATGCAGGACACGCTGCAGGTCGCCACGTAGGGCGTTGCCGGCAGCAGGCCGCTCTCGACGTAAAGCCAGGACCTGCTGCCGAGAACCATCAGGTGGGCGCCGCTCGAGGGTGCCATGCGCCGCAGCAGCGCAACCTCGGCGTCCTGCCTGGTCGCATCGGCGAAGTACCCGTCATATTGAGTGTGGCTCTCCGCCCCGACTGCAAACGCAAACCATTTGGCGTAGTAGCCCGGCAGCTTCTCAAATCCGATGTTGTGCAACAACGGTCTTGGTGCCGGCCTCGACTGCATCAGAGCCGTCTGCTGGGCCGGGAGTATCAGCACGAGCTCTACGCACACCACCAGCGCGACCGCCGCTGCAAGAGGGATGTACCATCGCGGGCGAAATCTCGCGGCCGACCAGGCGATGCCAATGGCGAGCG
>JAYUFT010000284.1:0-3210 GCA_043738605.1 Candidatus Dormiibacterota bacterium
GCGAAACCAGGGTCTGGTCCGGCCAGCCGGGCGGCTGCGGCAATCCGGCTTCGGCCGTTGGAGTCGTCAACACCTGCTACCCGCCGGCGGTCAATTCCACCCCGCTGTACTACCTGATCAACGGCCGCACGTTCGACACGACCAATGCTGCGGCGTCGCTGTACTCGGTTAAAAATTCGGGCGCCGCCACCTGCACGCCGGTTTCCCCGGCGACGACCTGTGGCAACGTGCTGGTGCGCCTGGTCAACGCCGGCCTGAAGATGCACGTGCCGTCCATCGTCGGATCGACGACCGGCACGACCGTTCCGGGCATGACGCTGGTGGCGGAAGACGGCAACGTCCTGCCCGGCCTGGCCCGGATTCAGAGCGAAGTATTCATGGCGGCGGGCAAGACCAACGACGTGATGATCAACGTCCCCGCCACGGTTACGACGGCCCTGCCGATCTACGACCGCGAACTGAGCCTGTCGGCCAACGCCACCGGACGCAATGGCGGCATGTTGGCGTACATCGGCATCAACAGTGCCGGTCTGCCGGCGACCACGGCTGCGGGTGCCGCCCAGGCAAATCCCGATACGTACGCTGCGCTAGCCCCCGGCAAGCCGCTCACGCTTTCCGATCCGTCCAAGGGCGTTATTGCCAACGACGTGCATGTCTATGGCGTGGCGCTGCTGGCCCCGCCGAAAAACGGTCGGGTCGCGCTGAATTCGAACGGCACGTTTACGTACGCGCCAAGTGCCAGCGGCGTCAGCGTGGCTCTGAACGCCGGCGGCAGTGGTTACACGACTGCCCCGGCTGTTACGTTCACCCCGCCCCCGACCGGCGGAACCCTGCCGACGGCCACAGCGACCGTCGGGACGAGTGGCATCAGCAGCATCTCAGTGACTGCTGGCGGAGCCGGCTACACGGCGCCAACTGTGACCCTGGGCGCGCCTGGCGCGGGCGGTACGCAGGCCATTGCGACTGCAGCGATTGCCAGCAGCATCAACGTCGTGCTCGGCACGCCAGGAACGGGTTACGTATCGCCGGTCGTAACAATCGGTGCTCCCGATATCTTGACAGGTACTCAGGCCACGGCAACGGCTACGATCGACGGTTTCGGTGTCATCACCGCCATTAACGTCACGACTGCGGGGAGCGGTTACGTTAGCCCCCCCACTGTCACGATTTCCGATGGGGCCGGTAGCGGTGCTACTGCGACCGCGGCGTTTGTACCGGGCACCGGTGTCATCACCGCCATTAACGTGACAACGCCGGGAACTGGCTACACCGCAGCGCCTTCCGTTGCGATCGCGGATACTTCGCCCGGCATCGGCACTGGTGCGAGTGCCCTGGCAAGCGTGGCGGCGACCGCCGGAACCATCACCGGCATCACTGTCACCTATATCGGCAGCGGCTACACGACGGCGCCCATTGTCGGATTCACAGGCACCGGCGGCGCCACGGCTACCGCCACGGTCGTTCCGGGCAACGCCACCGCCGACGCCTTCACCTACTGCGCCAACGGCTCGGTTACCGGTGGCGTCTGCTCGTCCGGCATTACCGCGCAGGTGACACTGGGTGCGTCGTCGATCCTCGCGAGCGACGCTGTTACCTGCCTGGCGCCCACGTTCACTTCAACCACCGCGACGGCCATCGCCATCAAGACTCCCGGCGTGTTGGCGGGATGCACGGATGCAGCGAAGTTGCCGCTGACCGTTGATGTCACTACGATCGCGCCGAGCGGGATGACGGTCGTTGCGGACGCCAACGGCGGTTTCACCGCAAACGCGACCGGTGCAGGCACGTACACGTTCACTTTCCAGGCAAAGAATTCACTCGGGTTGCAGAGCGCGCCAGTGACCGTCACGGTAGTCTTCCCGACGCCTAGCGGCCTCACTGTCAAGGTGCTGGACGGCGCCGACCACACGACCCCGATCACCGACTACCGCTGGATCATCGAGGAAGATCGCACGTTCTATGTCGATCCGGCGTGCACGACCAATCCGCTGCCGACCGGTTGTCCGACAATATCGTCGGCCATCACGAACCCGATTAACTATGGCACGAACTTCCACACCAGCTCGATGCCGGTAGTGGCGTCGGGCTGTACCGGTCCGCTGTCCTGCGAGAGCGGTCAGACGATGCAGGCCGTCCCCGTGGTCTGTGACGTCGGCAACGGAGTGTGCCGCCCTGGCTCGCAGCAGACGGCGCTCGATCCCAGTCAGGTTGCTCTCGACCTGGGCAAGCGCTATTACATCTCTATCCTGCCGGGTGACGGGGCGAATCCGTTCATCGGTGGCAACTCGAGCGCGCCAGCGAATTGCGCGGCGGGCGCCTATGTCCTTGACCCTCTCACCGGTCAGCCCGTGCTGAACACCGATTGCGGCCACGGCATGGGCGGCGCGCCGATCGCGGCCGCCTGCGGACCGCTGTCGGCCAGCAAGGTGGCATGCGTTTCCGGTGCTGCCTTCGATCCCGTCACCGTGCTCACGGTGCCCACACCGCTGCCCACCGCAACGCTGTCGGTGTTCGTGTACGAGGACGACTATCCGCTGAACGGCGAACATGGTTCCGGCGGCGGCGTCGACGTGCTGGCTCCGCAGGAGCCGGGCCTGGGCGGGTTCCAGATCACGATATTCGACCAGGCCGGCGGTACCGGCGATGCGACCGGCCAGCCGACCTATGACATGCTCAACCAGCCGCTGTCCAATTCGCTGGCGGGAACGATCGATCCGGTGACCAGCCTCGACGCCTGCCCCATCTCCAAGGTCGCGTCCGCCGCCAGCGCCTACAACTCCGCCAACGCACTCGCCATCGCTGCGGGCACATTATCGGCCCGGTCGACGTCGTCCGGCTTGCTCGTCACCTGCCCGAAATTCGAGAGCGATGGCCAGACGCTGTCGCCGATGGCGGGCCAGGCCATCGTGAAGAACCTGTACCCGGGCCGCTACGGCATCGCCGCGCTCCCCGGGGCGACCCGCATCGCGCTCGGCGAGGAGTGGGTCCAGACCAACACGCTGGATGGCCAGAAGGCGCATGACTCGTTCATGCGCGTCGGCGAGCCCGGCTACTTCCAGGAATTCGGTCCGGCCGGCTACCACGTCTCGATCGGCTTCGCCAATCCGAAGACCATCAACGAGCGGCGCCACAACGACACCCAGTCCGGGATGTGCGACACGGGGATAGCCGGCGGCAATTTGGCCTGCACCTATGAGGTGAAGGGCAGAG
>JAYUFT010000285.1:0-26594 GCA_043738605.1 Candidatus Dormiibacterota bacterium
TCAGCGCCGGTGAGAAGCAGCTGCTGACGATCGCCCGCGCCTTCCTCGCCGATCCGTCGCTGCTGATCCTCGATGAGGCCACCAGCTCGGTGGACACCCGCACCGAGGTGCTGGTGCAGCACGCCATGGCGGCCTTGCGGTCCGACCGCACCAGCTTTGTGATCGCGCACCGCCTTTCCACAATTCGCGACGCCGACCTCATCCTGGTGATGGAGGCGGGGCGCATCGTCGAGAAGGGCAGGCACGAGGAGCTGCTCGCAGCTCGGGGGGCGTATCACCGGCTGTACGCGGCGCAGTTCCGGGGGACGGGCGAGGTCGTGGAAGAGGCGGCGCCTGTGCCGTCTGGAGTGAGCTAGGCGGCGCCGAGGCGCCGAACCCGACCAAAAGGGCACAAATGGCCCGACCACTCGGCTTGAGGTCAACCAAAAGTGCCCTAATGGCTCCGCCCTGTCAGCTTGAGGTTGTGTCTGTCCCTACGAACTCGTTGGTGGCTCCGCTCTCTGCGTTGATAACGTGCATGACCGCGTTGATCAGAGCCAGGTGTGAGAACGCTTGTGGGAAGTTGCCCAGGTGCCGTCCGCTTCGCGGGTCGATCTCTTCCGCGTACAGCTGCAGCGGGCTCGCGTAGGACAGCATCTTTTCGCACAGCTGCCTGGCCTTGACCACCTCGCCGATCTCGGCCAGGGCCGAGACCAGCCAGAACGAGCAGATCGTGAAGGTGCCCTCCTCGCCCTTCAGGCCATCGTCAGTCTCCGCAGTGCGGTAGCGGAGGACCATCCCGTCCTCGGTGAGCTCCTCGCGGATCGCGAGTACTGTCGCCCTCACTCGCGGATCGTCGGGTGGCAGGAACCGAACGAGCGGGATGAGCAGCACCGATGCATCGAGCGCGGTCGACCCATAGTGCTGGACGAAAACGCCGCGCGAGTCAACCCCGTTGGTGCAGATGTCCGACTTGATCTCATCGGCCACCTTCTGCCACGAGGCGGCGAGGTCGCGGTCGCCATGCAGCTCGGCCAGGCGCGCGCCCCGGTCGCACGCGACCCAGCACATCAGCTTCGACGAGGTGAAATGCTGCGGCTCGCCCCGGACCTCCCAGATGCCGCGGTCGGGCTCCTTCCAGTTGGCGATCGCGCATTCGACCGCGTGTTTCAGGATTGGCCACACGACCTCGGGCAGGTAGTCACGCGACTTCGTGTGCAGGTAGACGGAGTCGAGCACGGCGCCCCAAACGTCGTGCTGCGTCTGGTTGTGCGCGCCGTTGCCGATGCGCACCGGGCGCGAGCCCTCGTACCCACTGAGGTGATCGAGCGTCTTCTCGACGAGCTCGTGCTCCCCGCCGATGCCGTACATGATCTGCAGCTCCTTCTTGCCGGTCGCCACATCGGCGATGAAATAGAAGAAGTCGTTGGCCTCGCGAGCGAAACCAAGCGTGTACAGGCCCCATAGCATGAAGGTGCCATCGCGAATCCAGGTGTACCTGTAATCCCAGTTGCGCTCGCCGCCGATGGTCTCGGGAAGAGACGTCGTCGGAGCAGCGAGCAACGCTCCGGTGGGGCTGTACGTGAGGCCTTTGAGGGTGAGGGCGCTGCGCTGCAGGAAGCTCTGCCACGGGTGCTCCGGGAACTCCCCGTGGTTGATCCATTCGCGCCAGAAGTCCGCTGTCCGCTCGACGCGCTCGAACGCCTCGTCGACCGTCGGCGGGGGCGGGTGCTCGGCCCACAACTCTTTCGACGCCGAGTACTGCGACCGCGGCCAGCAAAGGGCCACGTAAGCCTTCTCCCCCTGCCTCAGGGTCTTGGTCGCATGCGCGCCCGGCCCTTCAAAGCCGACGTTCAGGTCGGTGACCAGGCGCAGCGGCACATCACCCTGCCCGCCTGCCGCCATGGCCTCGGCATAGCCCGGGCCCGAGTACTCCCAATGCGCCGCGGTCTTGCCGTAGTCGAACACCGGGCTGCAGTCCAGGCTGAGCTCGACGCTGCCCACCACGCATTTCGCCGTGCGGAGGAGGATGTGCTCGGCCTCCTGGTCGGTGGGGGGCCGGCGGTGGGTTCCCGAACGGCGCTGGCCGTGGTACCACGGGCCGATAATCGGCCGTTTGTGCCCTTTTGGCCGCGTTCACCGACGGGTGCACGGCCGTTTGTGCCCTTTTGGCTGCAGCACTGCTGCGCGCACTGCTACGCGCGTGCGCTGTTGAGGGCCTCTCTTATGCGCTCGAAGATCTCTTCCACCTCTCCCACTCCATCGATCTCGTGCACCCTCACTCCCGCTTTGCGGTAGTGGTCCAGGACCGCAGCCGTCAGGTGCCGGTATTCGTGCATTCGCTCCGTGATCGCCTCGCGTGTGTCGTCGGCCCTCCCCTCCACCTCCGCCCTGTGCAGGAGCCGCTCGACCAGCACGTCCTCGGGCACCTTGAACGCGATGACGAAGTCGACCTTGTGGCCCTCCTGCGCCAGCATCTGGTCAAGCGCCTTGGCCTGCTCGATGGTGCGCGGGAAACCGTCAAGCAACACCTCCGAGCTGACGTCGGGGTCGCGCAGGATGCCCTGGACGATGCGGATGATGAGGTCGTCCGGCACGAGGTCGCCGGCGCGCATGATCCGCTCGGCCTCCTTGCCGGTTTCAGTGCCACGCGCCACCTCGGCCCGCAGGATGTCGCCCGTCGACAGGTGCGACAGCTTGAACTCCCGCTCCACGTGAGCCGCCTGCGTGCCCTTGCCGCTACCAGGAGGCCCAAAGATCAGCCCGATCATGGTTCGCCGTCCAGCTTGAGCGTCCGGCGCCGCGCCCAGAAGCTGCGGGACTCGTCATCGAGCAACGAGTGCAAGGCGGGGTCTGGGCCCGAGGGCGCGCCCTTCTCGCTTAGCTGAAGCCAGCGCCTGGTGATCTCCACGTAAACGTCGGCCTCGGTCCAGCCTTGCATTAGCTCCAGCACCTGGTACTTGCGGATGAGCTTGATGACGGGCGTGTACACATTGTCGTACCAGCTGGCCGCAGAGTCGGCCAGCGGGACCTCTCGGCCCTGCTCGAGCCCCAGGAAGTAGCGGTGGCCGAGGATGTGCTTGAGGATCTCGTCGTAACGACCCAGCCGGCTGCACTCGAGCCGCGCCTCGGGCCGGGTGCGGTGGAGCTGGGTGGTTTCAAGGAATGCAGAATACTCGGCCGCCTTCAGCAGCGCTGCCCCGTCGACGTGGGAGCCCACGGGCGCGCGGGTCTTGACCTCGATCACGCGCGCGTTGATCTCATGGCGACCCAGGCTTCGAGCCACCGAGACCCGATGGTGCCCATCGATGACGTAGTAGTAGTCGTCCAGCTTGTACACGTCGATCGGCGGCAGCTCGTCACCCTCGACCATCGCCGTATAGATTCGTGTCCACCGGTCTCTCAACCGCCGGTTGGATGGGAGGAACGCGGGGTCGAAATCGTGAGCCTTGGCGTCCGCCGAAGCCGAGCCGACCACCCGGTCGAGCGGGATCTCCTGCACGCCGCCGAAGGACTTGCCTTCCAGGCCCGCCGCCGCCAGCACCCGGTCGAGCGAGAGCAGGCGCTGCTTGCGCCGGGTGAGCGCCGCCCGGATCGCCCGCCGAAACGCCTTGAAGCGCGCGCTGTCGAAGTCGTCGCGCGCGCGCAGGGTCTCCACGAGAGACCTAGCCGAACACGGAGCTAGAGCAGGGCGAGCTCGGACTCGGCGTCGAAGAAGTGCAGCGTGCGCGTGTCGAGGCCGAGCTTGACGGTGTCGCCGGGGTCGACCTTCATGCGGGGGTCGACCCGCGCCGTGACCGCATCGCTTCCGACCTTTCCGTACAGGAACTGGTCCGAGCCGAGGCGCTCGACCACGTCTACCTTCATCTGCATAGAGCTGGCCTCGTCGGCGATGCGGTCGGTCAACGCCTCCGGTCTGAAGCCGAGCGTTCCCTTGGTCGCCGAAATTGCCTTCGGCAGCTTCACGGAGAAGCCCGACGCCTTGGCCGAACCGTTGTCTGTCGTCGCCGGGACGAAGTTCATGGTCGGGCTGCCGATGAATCCCGCGACGAACAGGTTGGCCGGGTGGTCGTAGATCTCACCAGGGGTGCCCACCTGCTGGAGGATGCCCGCATTCATGATCGCGATGCGGTCGCCCATCGTCATCGCCTCGACCTGGTCGTGCGTGACATAGATGAAGGTGGTTTCCAGGTCGCGGTGGAGCTTCTGCAGCTCGATGCGCGTCTGGCCGCGCAGCTTGGCGTCGAGGTTCGACAGCGGCTCGTCGAGCAGGAAGACCTTGGGGTTGCGCACGATCGCGCGGCCGAGGGCGACGCGCTGGCGCTGGCCGCCCGACAGGGCTCGCGGCTTGCGCGCGAGGAAGTTGTCGAGGCCAAGGATGGCAGACGCGCTCTTGACGCGCTTGTCGATGTCCGGCTTCTTCATGTGCTGCATCTGGAGCGGGAAGGCCATGTTGTCGTAAACGCTCATGTGCGGATAGAGCGCGTAGGACTGGAAGACCATCGCGATGTCGCGATCCTTGGCGGCGATGTCGTTGACGACGCGGTCGCCGATCCGAATCTGGCCCTCGCTGATCGCCTCCAGGCCTGCCAGCATGCGCAACGCCGTCGACTTGCCGCATCCGGAGGGGCCGACCAGGACCATGAACTCCTTGTCCTTGATCTCGACGTTGAAGTCTTTCACGACGGTCAGATCCGCCGTGTATCGCTTCACAACGTGGTCGAAGGTGACTGATGCCATTTCTTTTCTATTACCCCTTAACCGACCCGGCAAGGATGCCGCGGACGAAATATCGCTGGAGGCTGAAGAACACGATGAGCGGCACGATCATCGAGAAGAACGCCGCCGCGGTCAACAGCTGGTAGTCCTGGCCCTTTGAGCCGACCAGGCTGGCGAGCGTCACAGTCAAGGGCGCGACCTCGGGTGTGCTGCCCACGTATATAAGTGCGACCAGGTAGTCGTTCCAGATCCACAGGAACTGGAAGATGACCAGTGAGGCGATCGCCGGCACCGATAGAGGAAGCACGATCCGGAAGAACACTGTGAGGGTGCCTGCACCGTCGATCTCAGCCGACTCGAACAGGTCGGTCGGAAGGGCGCGGAAGAAGTTCGCCAGCAGGTAAATGGCGAATGGAAGGCCGTAGCCGGTGTGCACGAGCCAGAGGCCCACGAAACCGACGTTCGCGGGCGTGATTCCGAGCTGTACGAAAAGCTTCAGGATCGGCACGAAGGTCCCCTGCAGCGGTACCGCCAGGAGTCCCACCAACGCGAGGAAGAAGAGGTCGCGGCCCCAGAACTTCATCCAGGAGAACGCGTAGGCGGCGAAAGCGGCAATCGTCACCGGAATCACGGTCGCCGGGATGGTGATCATGAAGCTGTTGAAGAAGCTCTGGCCGAGGTTGCTGGCGTTGAGGACGCCCGAGTAGTTGTCCAGCGTGAACTTGAATGGCGGCACCAGGGCCGTCCACCAGCCGCTGGCCGTGAACTGGTCGAGGGGCCTAAACGAGCTGACCAGCAGGCCCAACGTCGGAATGATCCAGAACAACGTGATCCCGATGACGGCTACGTGGAGGAGTACCTTCGAGAAGCCTTGCCCGAGCCACTCCCGCGAGAATCTCCTCTCGGCGGCGGGTGCGGCGATCTGCTCGCTCGCAATCGTCATCGCCTTGCCTCCACCGCTCTGAACTGTCGCAAGTTGAAGATGAGCACCGGGATCACGGCGGCGACGAGGATGATCGCGACCGCGCTCGCGCTGCCGTAGTCCTGCGCAGCATTCAAAAGCGTGTACATACGATTGGCGAGGACGTCGGTGTCGTAGTTGCCGTTGGTCATCACGTACACGATGTCGAACGCTTTGAGGGCGAAGATGACCAACGTAGTCCCGACCACGACTATGGTCGGCATCATCAATGGGAAGATGATGCGTCGGAAAATCGTGAGCTCGCCCGCGCCGTCGACTCGCGCCGCTTCGAGCAGATCACCCGGAATGCCCTTCAGCGCGGCCGAAAGGATAACCATGGCGAAGCCGACGAAACCCCAGACGCCGGCCACGATCAAAGCCTGGTTGGCGAGATTAGGGTCCTGGACCCAGATCCTCGGGTCCTGATGGAAGACTGCGAGTATGGCGTTGACGGTTCCGGTTTGCGGCTCACCTGGCGGCTGGTAGCTGTACATGAACTTCCAGATCAGGGCGATGGCCACGAACGAGATCGCCATCGGCATGAAAATCAGGGACTTGATGGGGCTTTCGTAGGGCACACGGTCGGTGAGCACCGCGAAGAGCAGGCCGAACACCAGCACGAGGACCGTGAATAAGACGAGCCAATAGAGGTTGTTGCGGATCGCAATCCAAGAACCTCCGGCTGGAAAGCCGCCGAGCTGGTTGGCGTAGTTGCTGAGGCCGACGAAATTATTACCGCCGATGTCGAAAAAGCTTCGGTAGGCCGTTCCGAAAACGGGATAAACGAGGAACAACCCTACGAACGCGAGGGCAGGACCGACCCAGATCCAGGGCCTGACCGAAGGCCGAGATTTATCTGGCAGGAGGCGCACCAGGTACTCGCCGCCAATGATGTAGGCGGCGAGTACCACCGGCACGCCGACGATAACTGCAACGAGAGTGGGGACATCCGCCAACAGTTGGCTGAAATCCACTGACTAGATCCCCCCTACGCCCTACCTACTACTTATATGCCGCCGCCTGCACCGTGTCGAGATTGGCCAGTATGGAATCGAGCTTCGACTGATCGGAAACGAAACTGAGCACGGCCTTCCAGTAGGCGTCCCGCATCGTGGTCGGCATGAGGTCGCCGGCGTCGAACGCGAAGATCTTGGCGCCGGTCATGACCTGCGCGACCTGCTTGGTGATGTCGTCAGGGTAGTTGGCGAGGTCAAAGGTCTTGTTGGGCGAGAGCTTGCCCCCACGCTTGACCCAGATCGCCTGCGCTTCCGGCGTGGTCAGGTACTTGATGAGCTGGCGAGCCTGCGGCGTGTCCTTGAGCAGGGAGAATGCGTCCCCCGCGCCCACGTGAGCGCCCGCGTACTGCGCGTTGACGTCAGGAAGCGGGAAGAACTTGAAGTCGGTGCCCGGAACGGCCTTGTCCTGCTTGACGAAGTTGTCGGTGATGAACGAGGCCTGGTTGTGCATGTAGCACCTAGGCGGGTTCTTGAACATCCCGTCGCCACCGTTGGCGAAGTTGGTTGAGAGGATGTAGTTCTTGCCTCCATAGACGTTGGAGTTGTTCGGGCCGAGGATGGTCCCCCATGTCTGCCACGCGGCCTTGATGGCCGGGTCCGTCCACTTGGTTTTGCCCTGCCACCAGCTGTTGTACACGTCGGGGCCGGCCTGGCTGAGGACGATCTCCTTGACCCAGTCGCTGCCCGACCAACCCGAGGCGGCTCCGCTCTCGACGGCGATGCACCACGGCGTCGTGCCGCCGCTCTTGATGGTGCTTGACAGAGCCGTGAGGCTGGCCCAGTCGGTCGGCACCTGGTAGCCCTTGGCGGTGAACTTCGTCGGGTTGTACCAGACGAGGCCCTTGACAGCGGCCCAGGCAAAGATCTCGTAGAGCTTGCCGTTGACCTTGCCCAGGTCGACCCAGCCGGGAGCGTACTGCGCGGTAAATGTCGGCATGTCGAGGATGCCGTTGTCAAGCTGAATCAGCTTGCCCTGGCCGGCCAGCTTGGTCAGCGTGCTCGGGCTCGGCAGCGAGGCGATTTCAGGCGGGTTGCCGGCAGCGAGCCGAGTCTGGAGGAGGGCATCCACGTCGCGGGTGCTCTCGTACTCGACCTTGATACCGGTCGACGCCTCGAACGGCGCGAGCACGGCCTTGAAAGAGTCCTGCTCAGAGCCGGACCAGACCGCCAGCACGTGGACTGAGCCCTTACCGGCTGTCGAGCTCGTGCCACACCCGACGAGTGTGAGCACGGCAATCACTGACAAAATCAAACTGCGCTTGAACCACAAGCCGCGCATCCTCAAATCCCCCATCGATTCTGAGCGAACTGGATTGGAACCCCTAAACCACCGACCATTCTAAGTTCCTCCTTGAATTTGGCAAATCCTGACTCACTGCGTTCTGGTTTGGCAGCCGCGCCACGTCGGGCTTACGACCGTTGAGCGGCCACCTCCTTGGGATACGAGGTGGACTTGCGTACCACCAACTTCGTGGCGAGGGGAGGCGGCGAGACGACTTCCTTCCCTTTCATTCGCTGGATCAAAAGGCGCGCCGCGAGCCGCCCTTTCTCGACGATCGGCTGCCTGACGGTCGTCAGCGCGGGGCTCGTCCAGGCGGCCATCGGCACGTCGTCGTAGCCGACGATCGAGATGTCTTCCGGCACGCGCAAGCCCGATGACTGCGCGGCGGACATCAGCCCAATCGCGGTCATATCGCTCATCGCGAGGACTGCGGTCGGCCGGCGCCTGCCCTTGGGCAACGCATCCAAAGCCCTGGCCCCGGCCGCCATCGTGGCGCCGGCCGTGATGACATGCGGCGCCGGCGCTCCGGCCCGGTCCAGGGCGGCCTGGTAGCCGGCAATCCGCCGGGCCGCGGTCGGGGTCGGTCCGGCCTGCGAGCGCGTCGGCGGCAGCATGATGATCGCCAGCTCCCGGTGGCCGAGCTCGAGCAGGTGGCGGGCGGCCGCTTCCGCCCCGCCGGCGTCGTCGACGTTCACCGCCGGGTGATTGGCCGACGCTGCGGAGTCGACCAGCACCGTGGGGATGCCGAGGCGGTGGAGGGTTTCCAGCGCGTGGTCGTCCGGGCTGAGGCCCAGGCTGATGAACCCGTCGACCGACGCTTGCCTGATCGCGCCCTCCAGCGAGCCGTCGAGCGGCGGGACCAGCAGCATGGTGAGGTCGTGCTCCTCGCAAAGCTCGCCCATGCCCTGGATCAGCTCGCTCAAGAACGGGTTGGCGAACACGGTGGTCAGCCGCTGCGGGATGAGAACGCCGATCGTGCCGCTCCGGCGCATGGATAGGGCGCGAGCGGCCGGATGAGGCGTGTAGCCGAGGTCGTGGGCGACATGGAGGACACGGTCCAGGGTCATCTGGCCAAGGCGCTCGGGATTGTTGAATGCGAACGAGACGGCAGTCTTCGAGACGCCGGCCGCTGTCGCCACGTCAGCGATCGTGACCCGCGTCACCGAGGGGGACTCCAAGACCGGAAAACCGACCACGTCACTTCAACCCCACACACGTAAACCGCTTTACTAAAGCGGTTTAGGGGCGATCCTAGGCCGGTTGGGTGGCGCTGTCAAGAGTCAAGTTGGGCCACGCCGACCACCCGGCTGTGGAACACTCCGGCGCATGAGCAACACCTTCCCGGAGGGCTTTCTGCTTGGCGCTGCGGTCGGCGCCCACCAGGTCGAGGGCGGCAACACGAACAGCGACTGGTGGTGGTGGGAGCACCGCGAAGGGACGCTCTGCCGGGAGCCGTCGGGCGACGCCTGCGACTTCTACCACCGGTACGAAGACGACATCGCCATGCTGGCGGGCCTGGGCATGAACGCGTTCCGGTTCGGCATCGAGTGGGCGCGCATCGAGCCGGCCGAAGGCGAGTTCTCGACCGCGCAGCTCGACCACTACCGCCGCATGCTGGAGGCCTGCCACCGCAATTCGGTGACGCCGATCCTGACCTTCCATCACTTCACGTTGCCCAGGTGGGTGCTCGACCTTGGAGGTTTCGCATCCGAGCAATTCCCATCGCTGTTCGAGCGCTACTGCGATCGCGCCGCGGCTGCGCTGGGGGATGCAATCGGGGTCGCGTGCACCATCAACGAGCCTCAGGGCCTCGGGCAGAGTGGATATCTGCTGGGCATCAATCCGCCGGGGCACACCGACGACAACGCGGGTGCGGAAACCGCCATCGACAACCTGCTGGAGGCGCATGCGGCCGGCGCCGCGGCGATCAGGGCGCACACCAGCGCGCCGGTGGGCGTGACGCTGGCGATTCCCGACATCCAGTACGAGGACGGCGCCGAGCCGGGGAGCTCGTCGCTCGAGGTCGAGTCGCTTATCAATGACAGGTTCTTCGAGCTCGCGCGGCGCGACGATTTCATCGGCGTGCAGACGTACACGCGGTTTCGGATCGGGCCTGAGGGCCCGCGCAGTCCGGGCCACGACTGGAGCGATTGGACGCGCGAGATCGAGGAGGCGGACGACACCACCCAGATGGGCTACGAGTACTACCCGCAGGCGCTCGGCGGGGCGATCAGGCGCGCCTGGAAGAGCACGGGGGGGATCCCGATCCTGGTCACCGAGAACGGGATCGCCACCTCGATCGACGAGAAGCGCGTCGCGTTCATCGACACGGCGCTCCGGGAGGTCCAGGCATGCATGGCCGAGGGCATCGATGTGCGGAGCTATTTGCACTGGTCGTTGCTGGACAACTTCGAGTGGGCGCTCGGCTACGGGCCTACGTTTGGGTTGATAGCCGTCGACCGGCACACGTTCGCGCGGTCTCCGAAACCGAGCGCGGCGTGGCTGGGCGCCGTGGCGCGGGCGCGAGCGCTGCCGGCGCGGGCTAGCGCTGCTTCTGGGTCTGCGTGATCTGACGGATCACCGCGGCGTCGGCCTTGGGCTGCCGGTCTTCCGTCAACAGGCCGTTCTTCTCCTGCTCGATGTCGGTGAGCTGCGTGTAACAGAATCCCTCGACCGGGCCTGGCGCCATCAACGCCGCCACCATCTCCCGGTAATGCGTGACGAGGGCCTCGGGCCCCGCTGCCTCGTTCCGACCAAAGCCGCCTGAGCCGGAGAGCGCGATCCCGCCGAACTCGCTGACCACGATCGGCTCGCCGTGGTATGCGTGGCCCGGTAGGTAGATCGGGTGCTCGCGACCCTCGGACGCGAGCGCGGACTCCACAGTTCGGTAGCGCTCGGCCAGCTCGCGGGCCGGGCCGTAGTCGTGCAGCGTGCAGAGGTCGCTGGTGGCGTGCTCCCAACCGTCGTTCGACATGACGGGCAGCGTGCCGTCCAGCGCGTGAGTGAGCTCATAGAGGTGGTCCAGGAAAGCCGCCGGCGGGGCCTGCCCGAGGCCGAAGCTCTCGTTCATCGGCACCCACGCGACGATCGAGGGGTGGTGGTGGTCGCGAAGGACGGCCTCGCGCCATTCGGCGGTCAACCGGCGCTCCGCCTCGGGCGAGCGCTCGTGGAAATCGGCCATCTCGGCCCAGACCAGAAAGCCGAGCGTGTCGGCCCAGTAAAGCCAGCGTGGGTCCTCGACCTTCTGATGCTTGCGGGCCCCGTTGAACCCCATCGACTTCGCCAGCTCGATGTCGCGCCGCAGCTCCGCATCCGTGCCGGCCGTGAGCAAGCCGCCGGGAAAGTAGCCCTGGTCGAGCACCAGGCGCTGCACGTACGGCGCTCCGTTGAGCCAGACCTGTGCGTCCCTCGTTTCGACCTTGCGCAACCCGAAGTACGTCACCACGCGGTCGGCGCCGTCGAGCATGCTGACGTCGACCTCGTAGAGGTGGGGCGCCTCCGGGCTCCACGGCATCACCCGGTCGAGCGCGATCCGCCCCTTGTCAGCGCCACGCCAACGGCCAACCGCCTCTCCGTGCAACGTGACCACCGCATCCACCCCGCCGCCGGCCACCACCTCGATGTCGACGGAAGCAGCGTCGAGGTTCGGCCGCAGCACCAGGTTGCCGATCGAGCGGTCAGGCATCGGCTCGAGCCACACCGTCTGCCAGATCCCGCTCGTCGGCGTGTAGAAGATTTCCTCAGACGTCTCCTTCCAGTACTGCTTGCCGCGCGGGATCGTCAGATCCGCCAACGGGTCTTCGGCGCGAACGACGACGATGTTGTCGGGCCGGCCGGCGAAGCGGCTGATGTCGGCGGAGAAGGGCGTGTGCCCTCCCTCATGGGTCGCGACCTCGTCGCCATTCACCCAGACGGTGGCGCGATAGTCGACTGCGCCGAAATGCATGAACAGGCGCGCGGCATCGGGCGCGTCAAAGCGCCGGCGGTACCACAGCACATCGCCGGGCACGCGGAGTCCAAGCCCTGACAGCTCGGACTGTGGACAGAACGGAACCAGGATGCGCCGGTCGAAATTTCTGGAGTCGCCCGCCCCGAAGTCCCACTCGCCGTTGAGGTTCACCCAGTCGCGCCGCCTGAAGCTCGGGCGGGGATATTCGGGCCTCGGGAGTCTGCGCATATCCATCATTCTTATGCGGAGAACAGAATGCGTCCGCCTCTGGAATCAGCTTGGGGCCTTGGGGCCGTGCTTCGCGGCGTTGTCGCCGACATGCAGCACGCCTCGAAGGCGGACATCGTCTCGATCTTCCTTTACGAGGAGTCGAGCCACACCTACTACGCGCCATTTGCCACCGGCCAGCCGCAGGAGAGCCTGCTCGACTCGCTGACCGACATGCGCGAGCAGCTGGCTCGCTACTCGAGCGACATGAGGCAGGGCAAGGTACCCGACGACTTCGCCATTCACCACTACGGCTCCACCGTGTGGCTGACGGTGACCCGGCAGAGGCTCGTGGCGCGGGATGCGCCGGCCGAGATCGACAGCACGTTCATCAGGCGCTACCAGATCCAGGCCACGATCGGGCTGCCGCTGCTGGCGGGCGAGCGCTTCCTCGGCCTCATCTATCTGAACTACCGGGGTCGTGACCAGGCGCCCGACGGAGGGAAGCTCGCCGAGCTGGAGCGGCGGGCCGCCGGCGCGGCGGCGGCAGTCGCGGCGGTGCTGGCCGCGGCCGAGCGTTCGGCGCTGGCGGGGGTCGGCAGGCTCGCGGCATTGCTGACCGCGCCCGCGGGGGCAGAACGGACCGACATCAGGGAGCTGCGGCGCCTGCTGTCGATCGCGCTCGCGGAGCTGCTCCTGGCCAGCGAGCTGGACGGCGCCGCCATCTACCAATTCGCATCGCAGCGGACGAGCCTCGAGCTCGTGACCGCGCACGCGCCGGTGGCGGCGCCGCCCCGGATCGAGCGCGGCGATTCCACGGCGCCTTGGCCGGCAGTGCTGACCGATGCGGTGGCATCGTCCATCGCAACCGCGGACCTGCATCCCGTCGCCACGTACGCGCTCGGCAGCGAGCAGGAGCCTCACGGCTACCTCGTGGTGCTGAGCCGCGACCGGCTCGCCACGGTTCGCCGCGCTCCGGCCACCGACCTGTTGCTGAGGGCCGGAGCCGAGCTGATCGGCAGCTCGCTGGCGAGCCAGCGGCTCATCGCCGAGCTCGAGAACAGCAACCGCCTTCTCGGCGCCCTCGGCAACATGACCACCGCCATGCTCAAGCCGGGCGGGTCGCGCCAGGAGGTGCTCGAGGCTGTGGCTGCGCACCTGACCGACGCAGCGGTGCCCGAGTTCGACTTTCACTTCGCCAGCGTTTATCTGCTGCAAGAGAGGGCTGATGGGACGGTTGTGATCAGCAAGGCGGCCGGCGCCGCCACCTCTGCTGCGGTCGACAGCACCGAGCGGGCGGGTCGGGCTCGCGTGCCGCGTTGGATTCTCGAAGAGGAGCGCGAGCTGGCGCCTGACGACGTGCTCGTATATGTGGCACGCACCTGGCAGGTGGCAGTGGTCGGACCTCTGCCCGTTGGCGATAAAACCGACAAGGCCGATGTGGTCGCCGGCAACCTGCCCGCCCAGGCGACCTGGTCTGACGTGCCGGTCGTGCGCAGCGACGGCACGGTGCTGGCCCACGTCGCCGCGTGCCTCATCGGAGGCGGGTCCGAGCTCCGCGCGGCGCCTGTGAGCGATCCGCCTTTCACGCTCGCGGGGGAGGTGTTCGAGAAGAGCGGGCACGCAGACTTGATCAGGATCTTCCTGCCTTTCGGTAGTGACCTCAACCACCGTGCGACAGGTGTGCTCGAGGTCGGCTATCACCGCTCACATGACCGCAGGCCTGACTGGGGTCAGATCGAGGCGCTGCGCGCGGCGGCCGCCCAGGTGGCCGTGGCGGTCGAGACAGCACGCCTGTACGAAGAGGCGCGGCGCCACGGCGACGAGCTCGAGCTGAGCGCCGACGTCAGCCGCGCGATCGCTTCGTCGATCGACCTCGATCAGACCCTGCGCCTGGTCGCACAGGGTCTCGTGCGCCTGGTCGATGCGTCGCTTTGCCAGATCGCCCTGTACGAAGAGGACCGCGAGGGGTGGTTCGGCGCCGCGGCGTCAGACCAGGAGGAGCTGTGGCGGCGCCAGCATGGCGAGCGCTCGGAGCCCTCGTTCCTGTTCGACGTGCTCGACCACGGTGAGCCGCTGATGGTCGAGGACGCGAGCGCGAACGACCGGGTCAGCGCTGCCTACGTCAAGGCGTTTGGCGTGCGCTCGCTGCTGGCTCTGCCGCTGATTGCGGACGGCCAACCGATCGGCGCCGCGGTGCTCGCCGAGAGGAACCACCTGCGCACTTTCACTCCCGAGGAGGTCGAGCGCGTGCAGGGGCTCGCGCTCGGCGCGGCCGTGGCGATCAAGAACGCGCGCCTGCATGCGCTCGCCGAAGAGGAGCGGCATCTGCAGAAGGACTTCGTGCTCGTCGGTTTTGGGCAGTGGGGGCAGAAGGCATATGGGCACCTGCAGACGCTGAAGCAGTTCTTCAACTTTCGCATCCACGTGGTCGAGCAGGACCTACCCGGCGCTCGCGAGCGCCTCGCCGCGCGCGAGGAGGAAGTTCGCCAGCATGGCGATGCGTTCTATTGGGACGGCGCCGCCCTGCCCGCCCACGAGCAGCTGCAGCGCGAGCTCGAGTCGAGCTCATACGTCATCACGTACATCGCGACGCCGGCCGCGACGCACCTGCCCACGTTGGCGCTGTACTACGACCTCAGCGATGTGGTGTTGATCGAAAAGCCGCTGGGCGCGCCGCCCGAGGCTTACCGCGAATTTCTCGACGACGCGCCAGGTGGAGTCGAGATCGTCGCTGCGGACCACTACTACTTCAAGCTCGAGGTGCGGTTGCTGCAGCTGCTGCTCACCGAGGAGAGGACGCTGCGCGACTTCCTCGACAACGTGGAGGAGATCCGCATCGAGATCCTGGAGGACCAGCCGCTCGCCGGGGCTGCCGCCGACATCGGCGTGATCGCCGACCTGATACCCCACGCGTTCGCGATCATCTCGCTGCTGACGCCGATCGATCGGATCCACCTGGATGAGGAGAGGCCGTTGTCGGTGGGGCGGCACGAGGGGCTGACCGGACAGCGCGAGAGCTATGCGCGCGTGAATGCGACGTTCCAGAACCGGGGGCGGTCGGTGCGGTTGATCATCGATGTCGGCAAGGGCGCGGAGAACGCGAAGTGGATCAAGTTGAGCGGTGAGCGGCGCGCTGGGGGGCGCAGCCCAAGCTACAAGTTTGATTTCGGGCGGGGCGAGGCGATCGATGGGACGCAGGCGACCGTGCGCGCGGCGGTGCGCAGGATTCGCGAGCCCGGGGTGCCCGACAACGCTCACCTCAACATGCTCCGGCACGTGATCGAGAAGAGGCATCCTGCAGTGGGCATCCTTTCGATCCGCGAGGCGATCCGCGCCAACCAGAGGGTGCGGGAGCTGGAGGGGATGGCAGTGGACCTGCTGGCGCGAGGCGAGGTCACCAGCTACGCCATCGGCACGCGACCGGCGTTCGATGCGAAGCGCGCAGTGACAGCTGGGACGACCGCGGCGTCAGTGACGGACGGCGCCACGCACTGACGCTGCAGCCGCCAATCCAGCGCGCGATTCTCAAGCAGGACGGCTACTTAGCCGCGTCCGGCCTCGACGGCGCCATGCGGCCCGAGAGCATCGACGGACATGGACTGTGGTTTGCCGACACTCGTTTTCTATCCGAGTACCGGCTGCTGCTCGATGGTCGGGAGCCGACGATGGTCGACCTGCGGACCGAAGACGGTTGCATGTCGTTCGAGCTGGCGGCAGGCCCTCTGCGGGTGCGGCGCGACCGTTACGTCGACGGCGGCCTGCACGAGCGCATCACTTTCCACAACTCGGGACCAGATCCCGTCGGCGCCGACCTGGAGCTCGTGTTCGCCGCTGACTTTGCCGCGATGTTGGCAGTCCGGGGCGCCGTGAACCTGCCTCGCACGCCCGCGCCGGCAACCCGGACGCCCCACGGTCTGCTCATCGGGCCACACGACGATAACGAACTGTCCACTGAGATCGTCATCGCCCGCGCCGGCACGAGGCACCGGCTCGAGCTCGCGCCGGGCGAGAAATTCACAGTGGTCGTCGACGTAACGCCGCTCCCCGGGGTCAGTGCCGGCTCCAACCCCTCTCCCCAACCCTCCCTTGGCGGGGGGAGTTCCCCCCTCAGGGCGGCGGGCCTGGCGGAGCCAGCTCCCGGCGCACCCCCCCGCCCGAGGGGGGAGGGAGCAGGCTTTGATGCCGGCCGTAACAGCGTGGTGGCTTCGTATCGCAGATGGGCCGGGGAGTGTGCGTTGTTTCGGACTGACAACCCAGCGCTCAACGAGCTTCTCGACCAGAGTCGCGACGACTTGCGGATGCTCGTCGAACGCCGTCCAACGGGCCCGTATCCGACCGCGGGGCTGCCGTGGTTCGCCGTGCCCTTCGGGCGCGATGGGCTCATCACGGCGCTGCAGATGCTGCCCACCAACCCAGAGGTCGCCCGCGGCGTCCTTCGCTACCTCGCCACGCACCAGGGACAGCGCATCGACCATGAACGCGAGGAGGAGCCAGGCAAGATCCTCCATGAGGTCCGGTCGGGCGAGGCGGTTGAGCGCGGGCTATGGCCGGACATCCTCTACGGGACGATCGATGCGACGCCCCTTTTTCTTTGCGTCCTGGCTGAGGCTTTCGATTGGACTGGCGATGAAGGCATGGTGGAGCAGCTGTGGCCGGCAGCCGAGGCAGCGCTCGGCTGGTGCGAGAAGTTTGGCGACCGGGATGGCGACGGCTACATCGAATATCCCGGGGGTCGCGCTCGCAACCAGGGGTGGAAGGACTCGGACGACTCGCTCAATCATGTCGACGGTTCGGTTGCCCCGCACCCCATCGCGCTCTGCGAGGTCCAGGGCTACCTGTACCGCGGCCTGCTCGGGATGGCAAGGAAGCGGCCCGACTTGAAGGCCATGGCCGCCCGGCTGCGACGGCGGTTCGACGCTGATTTCTGGGTGGCGCGAGAGGCCTATGTGGCCTACGCCCTGGATGGCGCGAAAAGACCGGTTGAAGAGATCACCTCCAATCCTGGTCATTGCCTGTGGGCGGGGATCCTCCCGCAGAGACGAGCCGCCGCGGTCGCGGCCCGGATGCTGTCGCCTGAGCTCTTCTCGGGCTGGGGCGTGCGGACGCTCTCCACCCGCGAGGTGGCTTACGAGGCGTGCAGCTATCACAACGGCTCCGTGTGGCCGCACGACAGCGCGATGGCAGCTGCCGGCCTGCGGCGGTCAGGCTTTCCCAGTGAGGCCGAGCGGATCGCTCGCGCGGTCCTCCAGGCCGGAATGGCGTTGCCTGCGCGCCGGCTGCCAGAGCTGTGGTGTGGCACCGACCGCGAGTCGGACTCCCCACCGGAGAGCTACCGAAACAGCTGCAGCCCCCAGGCCTGGGCGGCCGGCTCCGCGTTCCAGCTGATCACAGCGCTGCTTGGGCTCGAGGCCGATGCCGGCCGCGGGCGCCTGCGGATCGCACCGGTCGAGACGCCGCTATGGGGGCGGCTCGAGGTGACCGGCCTGCATTTCGCCGGGCATCGCATCGACTTCTCGGTCGAAGGCACGAGCGTGAAGTTGGGCGCGCTGCCGCGGGGCATCAAGGTCGACACCAGGGCGAAGTGATGTTGTCCAGAACCTCCGGAGGCCGCATAGTATCTGGGACATGACCGATATCAAATCCGCCAAGCTGTTCCTGGGCTTGCCCGACGGGGAGATCAAGAAGATTGAGCGCCAGCTGAAAGTGGTTCAGCATCCTGCCGGCCACGAGATCGTCGTGAGGGGAGATGGCGGGGTCGGTTTCATGGTCATCACGGACGGCACGGTGACCGTCACCACGGTCCAGGGCAAGAAGCGGAAGCTCGGGCCGGGCGATTCGTTCGGCGAGATGGCCTTGCTCGACCACGAGGGCCGCAGCGCCACCGTGAAGGCGGACACCCCCGTGTCGCTGGCCACGATCCCCGAGTGGGGCTTTAAGTCATTCCTGGCCGAGCACCCCGAGGTGGCGTTCCGCCTCATGCAGGTGCTGAGCCAGCGGGTCCGTCAGGCCGAGGGCGAGTAAACCGGCTCAACTTCGGTCTAACCGATCAGCTCGAAGGCCCTAGCATCACGAGACAGATGCGCAAGGAGCGGGACTCCTCGATCTCGACTCCGGTCGCGAAACCTGTCGTACTGGTTTTCATGGGTGTATCCGGCTGCGGAAAGACGACAGTGGCCGCGATTCTGGCCGGCCGCCTTGGCTGGCGGTTCGAGGAAGGCGACGAATTGCACCCTCAGTCGAACATCGAGAAGATGGAGGCGGGACATCCGCTCACAGACGAGGATCGCGGTCCCTGGCTGCAGAAGGTCGCCGAGTGGGTTGAAGAGCGCCTCGACGCCCCCGAAAATGGACTCATCACATGCTCGGCTTTGAAGCGCTCGTACCGAGACGTAATCAATCGACGCGGTTGGGGCGTCGTGTTCGTGTTTCTGGCAGGCTCACGCGAGGTCATCGCCGCACGGTTTGCGGCACGCCACGGTCACTTCATGCCGTCGAGCCTGCTTGAAAGTCAGTTCGCCGACCTCGAGGAACCCACCTCGGATGAGCCGGTGATCCGGGTGGATGTCGGTCCGGCACCTAGCGTGATCGCCCAAGGCATCCTGGAAGAGCTCGGCCTGAGCGACTGAACGGGAAAACCACGTACCCGCCCGTGGCCACGGCGCTACTCGGGGGCGGGCGTGGGGTAGGGCACCGACGTCTTGCCCAATGACTGAAGCCGGGTCGGCAGGATCGTCAGCTCGGGGATGTGCGCGCGACGAGGGAGCTTCAGAAGCATCAGGCATGCCTCGGCGACATCTTCCGGGCGGAGCATCGCAGCGGCCACGCTGGCAGGCGGCGGCGCCGGCCGCTTCAGCATGAGCGGGGTGTCGACAAGACCCGGTTTGATCACAGAGAAACGAACGCCGTTCACGTGCTCGTCGAAGCCCGCCGCAGCCGCGAGGGCGCTCATCCCCGCCTTGCTGGCCTGATACGCGGGTCCGCTGAGGTCGGGCCAGTGGCCGGAGACGCTGCTGATCATCACCACATCGCCTCGCGCCTCACGTAGCTTGTGGAGCCCCGCGTTGACGAAGTAGAACGCGCCGCTGAGGTTGACGGCGATGAGATGGTTCCAGACTTCAGGGGTCACGTCTTCGAGCCGGCGCCGCTGCACGTTGTCGCCCGCCGCGCAGACCAGGATGTCGAGGCGGTCGAGCGAATCGACGAAACGCCGAACCGCCGGCTGATCCGTCACGTCGAGCTTCACCGGCCCGCGGCGCGCGATCGCGTGACAGGTGACACCTGCGTCGGTAAGGCTCGCGACGATGGCCGCGCCGATACCACTGCCGCCGCCCGTGACGATGGCGACCTTGCCGGCGAGCGATTCAGGCACTGAGGAAGACCTTGATGTCATCGGTCGGCCCTTTCGCGAGCAAGGCAAAGGCCGCCGGGCCCTCGTCCAGCGGCAGCACCGCTTTCAGGTCTCCGATGCCGGCCTTGCCCTGCGAGAGCCAATCGATCGACTGCTGAAAGTCTGCGTCCGAATATGCGAACACGCCGCGGATCGTGTGATTGCCGCGGATCACCCGCCGCCAGGGCAGGGGCGTCTCGTCGCTGTGCATGCCGATGAACACGGCGGTGCCGCCTGGGTTAAGCAGATCGAGGACGAGGAGGCGCGTTGCCTCGGAGCCAACGGCGTCGATCACGAGGTCGAACGAGGGCGGTATGCGTTCTGCCGTGGCGTGGGTGGCGTGGGCGCCGAGGCGCGTGGCGTGCTCGCGCCGCATCGGGTGCCGCTCGATCACCGTAATGGAGGCGATGCCATGGAGCAAGGCCGCCTGCATGCAGCCAAGCCCGATCGTCCCCGCGCCGATGACCGCGGCGGTCTTGGCGCCGTCGGGCGCTCCCCGGCGGATGGCGTGGATTCCATTGGCCAGCGGCTCCGCCAGCGCGCCGAGGCGGGCGTCCATGCCGGCCGGGATCTCGAAAAGGCAGCGCTCCGGCACCGAGACGATCGTGGCGAAGGCGCCGGGCACCCCGACGCCGAGCAGGTAGCGCTCGGGGCACAGGTTCCGGCCGCCACTCGCGCAGTCGGTGCAGTGGCCGCAGCCGACGATCGGGTTGACGGCCACGCGCTTGCCAAGCCAGGCTCTGTCGACGGACTCCCCCACCTCGGTGACAGTGCCTGCGAACTCGTGACCCATGACCAGCGGGGGCACGCGGTTCGACATCATGCCCAGATAGCCTTCGACCTCCGAGCCGCAGATGCCCGTCGCCTCGCTGTGGACCAGGGCCTCGCCGGGCCTCGGCCGAGGCTCGGGAACCTCGTCAACGGTCATCCAGCTCGGGCCGCGCCAGACCAGTGCCTTCATGTCGTTCATCATCCGCTTACCTGCGCGGAGTTAACAATGGACGGTTACTTTTGGCGCTTTGCGGAGTAGGCTTCGAAGCTCCGATATGACTGAAAAGAAGAACGGAAAGGCACAGCCGGCAACGCGCGCCGGGTCGCCGAAGCAGCTCGAGAAGAAGAAGTACGAGAAGGAGCTCCGACGGCTGCAGGAGGACCTCGTCCAGCTGGAGGAATGGATCCGCCACCACAGCCTTCGCGTGGTGGTGGTTTTCGAAGGACGGGACACGGCCGGCAAGGGCGGCATCATCAAAAGGATCACTGCGCTGCTCAACCCGCGCTACTGCCGGGTCGTGGCCCTCACCGCCCCGACTGATAGAGAGAAGACACAGTGGTACTTCCAACGGTACGTGGAACACCTGCCCTCGGCGGGCGAAATGGTCCTGTTCGATCGGAGCTGGTACAACCGCGCCGGTGTCGAACGCGTGATGGGCTTCTGCACGGACGAGGAGTACAGGGAGTTCAAGCGGGCGTGCCCCGAATTCGAGCGGATGCTGGTGAGGTCTGGAATCATCCTCATCAAGTACTGGCTGTCCGTGAGCGACGATGAGCAGGAGCGCCGGTTCAAGGCCCGCATCAAGGACCCAAGCAAGCGATGGAAGCTGAGCGCGATGGATCTGCAGGCTCGCGCGCGTTGGGTCGACTACTCCGAGGCCAAAGACAAGATGTTCAAGTTCAGCGACATCAAAGAGGCGCCGTGGCATGTGGTCGAGACGGACAACAAGCGCGCGGCCCAGCTGAACCTTATCACGCACTTCCTCAAGCAGATCCCTTACAGCGAGGTGCCGCGCGAAGAGTCGTTCAAGCTGCCGCCGCGGCAGAAACGCAAATACAGCCGGCCCCCGAGGACCTCTATGAAGATGGTGCCCGTCCGTTACGAAGTGGTCTGAGTGCGCCGAATCACGACTCACCCAGGATGCGGGCGACTGCGTCGAGGTAGCGAGGATCGCCTGAGCGCTGCCGGGTGATCCAGTACTCGGCTCCCCAAAAGATGTAGGCGTCCAGCCGCAAGTTCGCATCGCGAGCCCAGCTGATGCAGCGGTTGTAGTTCTCGATCATCCGCTCGGGCGGGCAGCTGTACATGGAACGGCCTTGCGGGTTGGGCGGGACCGTCACCGCCTCCCATGGCTCGGCCTGGCCCTCGGTGATCATCAAGCGCTTGCCGCTGCTGCGAGCCCACGAGAACAACTCCTTTCGCCGCCGCTGATTGGCCCCGACGTCTTCGCCCTGCAAATAGAGCGTTCTGGCGCCGAGGCTGAAGAGCGCGTGGCGGGGGTAATAGTCGATGCCCACGACATCGGCCAGCTGCTGCGCAACCGCCAACGAATCCCCCTGGTCCCTCGTGCTCCACCACTGCTGGAGCCGCACCGGCGTCGAGGTGGGCAAAAAACCGTTCATGACGATCGGCCTGGTTGGATCTGCCTTCCTGACGGCATCGACCTCTTGCTTGACGAAGCCGGCGGACAGCCGCCACGAGTGCTCAACGCCTAGTGGATCGACTGCCTCGTGCTCGACCTGCCAGGCGACTATCGCGGTCCGATCTTTGTAGCGTTCGACGATCCGCGTTGCGAACTCGGTCGCTGCTTCGAGAAGCGCCTTGTGGCTTGCCGGTTGCACAAGGCTGCCTTCACGCAACGCCGTCTTCAGGTGGTGGGCCGGGACGAAGAATTCGGGGTAGCCGAATGTTTTCAGCGGTCCGACGCACAGGACTATCTGTTTCCCCGCCTTCTCCGCTGCGCCGACCTGCCAGTCCAGGTCTGTGGGATCGAACTCGCCGGGCGCGCGTTCGATGCGGTTCCAGTAGGCGCCCAGGCGGATGAGGTTGAAGGGGTAAGTGAGGATCTGGTCGAGCGTCGTCCGGGCATCGAGGCCGAGCGCATCGACCTGCGGGGGACGAAAGCTGACACCGAGCTGCGTCTGACGCCGCTGCTCGACGGGCGCTGCGCGCCAGCGGTCGGTCGACGGAACCGCGGCTCGGCGAAGCCGTACCTCCGAAACCAATGGGATATCGAGTCGCGTGGCCAGCTCATGCTAGCCGCGCGCAATACTGTGTCTGGTGAGCGACTGCTGCACGCCCAAGGGTTACCGGCAGATGTTCAGCGAGCGCGGGGCGCGAGCGCAGGCGCGCGACTACCGCCGCCATGGTCCGGACGCCACCTCTCGCCAGATCGTTGACCTGCTCAAGGAGCGTGGCGTTGAGGGTTTGACGCTGCTCGAGGTGGGCGGCGGCATCGGCGCAATCCAGATCGAGCTCTTGAAGGCGGGCCTCGCCCGGGCTGTCAGCGTGGAGCTCACTCCGTCGTACGAGGACAGCGCCGCCGAGCTGCTGCGCGAGGCTGGGCTACACGATCGAGTCGAGCGCAAGGTGATGGACTTCGTCGAGGCTGCCGCCGAAGTCGAGGCTGCCGACATCGTCGTGATGAACCGGGTGGTGTGCTGCTATCCGGATCTGCCGCGACTCGAGAGCCTGGCCGCCGGCCACGCGAGACAGTTGCTGGTCATGAGCTTTCCCAAGGAGCGATGGTGGACGAAAGTCATGGTGTGGATGGCCAACGTGGGCATGGCCATGACTCGACGCGAGTTTCGGATCTTTCTGCACCCGGTCGCCCTCATCTCAGCGATCGGCGAGTCGCACGGACTCGAGCGGTCGGTCACACGCACGGGCGTCTTCTGGGAAATCGCGATGATGCGGAGGGCGGCCTGAAGCGCTTACCTCGCTACTTCGTAGCGACGGTGATCTTGACGGGAATCTAGTCTTTGTGGTCGTGAGCAGCCAGCCGGTCGGCATCTTCGACTCCGGCGTCGGCGGTTTGTCGGTGCTGCGCGAAATCCGGGCCGCGATGCCCGCGGAGTCGATCGACTACGTCGCCGATTCCGCCAACGCGCCCTGGGGCGACAAGCCGGCCGAGTTCATCCGCGTGCGCGGGCTGGAGATCGCGGGCTTTCTCGTCGGCCAGGGAGTGAAGGCGATAGTGATCGGCTCCAACACTGGCACCGCCGGCTCCGCGGAAGCCCTGCGCGCTACGTTGAACATGCCGGTCATCGCCATCGAGCCCGGCATCAAACCGGCGGCGGCGGCGACGAAGTCGGGGGTGGTCGGCGCGATCGTGACGACGACCATGGGGGCCTCAGACCGCATGGCGTCGCTGCTGGACCGCTTCGGCCGGAACGTCCGCGTGATCAGCGTGCCTGTGCCTGGGCTCGTGGAGCACGTCGAGGCGGCTGATCTCGACAGCGCCAAGCTGCGCGGTCTGGTCGAGGGCTACGTGAGACCGCTGCTCGACCAGGGCGCCGACACGATAGTGCTCGGGTCGACGCACTACGTGTTCCTGCGGTCCCTGATCGCAGAGATCGCCGGTGAGGGCGTCACGATCGTGGACACCGGCGAGGCGGTTGCTCGCCAGCTCGCGCGCGTCCTATCCGAGCGCGGAATCGCCGCGCCGCGCGAGGCCAAGGGCATGGAGCGCTTCTGGACCAGCGGCGATTCTGCCGAGTCGGCGCGCGTGATGTCGGCTCTGCTCGGTCGGAGGGTCAGCGTCAGCAAGCTGCCCTTGTAGTTATGCGGCTGCGCCGCGGGGCGTTATGCGGCTGCGCCGCGGGCGCGCGCCGATAATACCGACGCACGTGATGGGCCAGATCGCAGTGGTGACGGGAGCCGGCAGCGACGCCGGGATCGGGTTTGCCATCGCGCGCCGGCTTCACCTGGCCGGGTTCCACGTCGCCATCACCTCAACGACCGATCGCATTCACGATCGCGTTCGCGAGCTGGACGCAAGCGGGAAGACGGCCTCCGGGTTTGTGGCGGACCTCACTGACGAAGATGCGGTGCGCGAGCTCGTCGAGTCGGTGCTGAAACAGTCGGGCCGCATCGATGCGCTGGTCAACAACGCGGGGATGGCGCAGACAGGCCGGCCGGTTGAGGACGCGACCGTGCAACAGATGGCTTATGCGGATTGGCAACGGCAGATCGAGATCACGTTGAACACCGCTTTCCTCATGACACGCGCTGTGCTGCCCGGAATGGTCGATCGAAAATACGGACGGATCGTGAACGTGTCTTCGGTGACCGGGCCGCTGGTCAGCCACCCCGGCTGGGCGGCTTACAGCGCGGCGAAGGCCGGCATGGACGGGATGATGCGGGCGGTGGCGCTGGAAACCGCGGCGCACGGCATCACCATCAACGCTGTGGCGCCCGGATGGATCGCGACCGCGTCCTCTTCGGAGGTTGAGCAGTCCGCCTCTTTGAACACGCCGGTCGGCCGGGCCGGTACACCTGATGAGGTCGCGGCCGCGGTGGCCTTCCTGGCTTCGCCCGACGCGTCCTACATCACCGGGCAGTCGCTCGTCGTCGACGGCGGCAACATCCTTCAGGAGGACAAGGGCCGCTCCCGATAGGGCCCGGGCTCGCCAGCCCACCGTACTGAGTAGACTCCCGGCGATGGGTGATGCTGGCGACAAGGTGATCGGGCCTGTTGACCCGATGCAGGTGCCACGGTTCGCCGGCCCAACCACGTACGCACGCCTACCGACACTGGACGCGGTGGGCAAGGCCGAGGTCGCGATCCTTGGCGTTCCCTTCGACAGCGGAGTGGTTTACAGGCCCGGCGCCCGTTTCGGGCCGGCTGCGATCCGATCCGGATCCAGGATGCTCCGTCCATTCAACGCTTGGACCGAAGCGGAGCCGTTCGCGCAGCAGGTGGCTGACGCGGGCGATGTCGCTTGCACACCGTTCGGCATTGAGCAAGCCATCGGCGAGATCGAGGCGGCGGCGAAGGCCACGTATGAACGGGCGTCGCACGTTTTGGCGATTGGCGGGGACCACACGATCGCGTTGCCGCTATTACGCGCGGCGTCCAAGCGTTTTGGTCCGCTGGCTCTCGTTCACTTCGACGCACACCTCGACACTTGGAACACGTACTTCGGCGGCGCCCGATACACGCACGGAACTCCGTTTCGGCGCGCGGCGGAAGAGGGGCTGCTCGACCTGCGCCGGTCGCTCCACGTTGGCACCCGCGGACCTCAGTTCTCCGCGCAGGACCTGCCGGATGATGCAGCGCTTGGCTTTCGATTGATCGATGGGCGGGCGATCGACGATCGCGGCGCGGCCTCGATCGCGTCAGAGATACGGGAGGTCGTGGGCGACGCGCAGGTGTACCTTTCGCTCGATATCGACGTCCTCGACCCCGCTTTCGCCCCCGGGACCGGCACGCCCGAGGCAGGCGGATGGAGCAGCCGGGAAGCGATCGCTGTGATTCGTGGCCTGGGTGGTATCCGGTTGGCGGGGGCTGACGTGGTCGAGGTGGCGCCTGCCTACGACCACGCTGAGGTCACGGCGATCGCGGCGGCAAACGTCGTGTACGAGCTGCTGTGCCTCTTTTCCATAGCCAAGGCAGACCGCTAACCAGTCGAGTCAGGTGCCTTCGCGAGGCCGGAGGACCCGAGACCGGCCTTGATTGGTGGGCCGGGAGGGATTTGAACCCCCACAGATTTCTCGGGTGGTTTACAGCCACTTGAGCTCGCCAATGCCCAGCCGACCCAGCAACAGGTGCCGCCACCCAGTTGGAGGCGCGACGGCTATCGTACCCGCTCAAGCCGACCGCCCGACGCCATAATTCCCCCGTGGCGCGCGGCTACGCTCGATACGTCCTTGCCGTCATGGTGGGGATCAACTTCCTCAACTACATGGATCGGTACGTCGCCGCCGTGGCCGCCCCCCTCATCCAGAAGGAGTTCAACCTCAGCAACGCCGCCATCGGATTCCTGGCCTCGGCGTTTCTGCTCGTCTACGCGGTTGCCGCCCTGCCGTTCGGCTACTGGGCGGACCGCGGCGTCCGCCGGACCGTGGTCGGGATAGGGGTCGCCATCTGGAGCATCGCCACGCTCTTCACGGGCTTTGCGCGCAACTTCTTCCAGCTCTTCCTGAGCCGGGCGATTCTAGGAGTCGGCGAGGCCAGCTACTACCCGGCCGGAACCTCGTTGCTGTCGGACTACTTTCCTAAGGACCAGCGCGGCCGAGTGATGTCGATCTGGGGCGTGGGCAGCACCCTCGGCATCGCGGTCGGATTCGCCGGCGGCGGTTACATCGCCGACAAGTT